>NZ_JBMKHJ010000022.1:0-81142 GCF_049237265.1 Enterobacter cloacae complex sp. IR5384
TCCTCTTTCAGAGTCAACCCTGAATTTCAGGATTTTTTCTCTTCAACCGACCGGGCTGTTTGTGAAGTGATTCACATCCGCCGTGTCGATGGAGGCGCATTATAGGGGGCCTCCGGGGAATGACAAGCGGAAATATGCATTTTTATTTCAACCGCTCATCTTTTCGCCAAAAAGCCTATTTTTGGTGCTTTTTGATCGCTTCAGGCAGCTCGGCCAGGCTATTAATCACCCAATCCGCTGCAGTCTCTGCTTCTGGCGTCACGGGTTTGCCGGTGCGAACTAATACTTTGGTACCCACACCCGCCGCGGTTGCCGCCTGCATATCTTCCATTTTATCGCCCACCATATAAGAAGCGGCCATATCAATATGCAGAAATTCCTGCGCCGAGATAAACATCCCCGGGTGCGGCTTACGACAATCACAGGTCTGGCGATACTCTTCTACCGTTCCCTGCGGGTGATGAGGACAATAATAGATGCCATCAAGATCAACACCGCGGTCGGCAAGAGACCAGTCCATCCATTCCGTCAGCGTTTCGAATTGCGCTTCGGTAAATTTGCCACGCGCGATACCAGACTGGTTGGTGACAACCACCAGCGCATAGCCCATCTCTTTTAGCTGGCGCATGGCATCGATAACGCCTTCGATAAATTCGAACTCGTCAATCTCGTGAACATAACCGTGATCCACATTAATAGTGCCATCACGATCGAGAAAAATTGCGGGTACTGATTTTGCCACCGGTTTGCTCCTGAAAAAGGCGTGTTCAGCTAGTATCTCATGAATCGCAGCGCAATAAAGTGCTCATCGCACAGAGTTGGATTGATTTAGACGTCTGGATGCCTTAACATCCGTTTTGTTTACGGGCATCACCCGTATCTGGCAGACGAAAATGCCACGGCTAACTTACATACGATAAAAATAATCTAATGATTAAACTTTCCAATATCACCAAAGTGTTCCAGCAGGGGAACCGAACCATTCAGGCGCTGAACAATGTCAGCCTGCATGTTCCTGCTGGTCAGATTTATGGCGTCATTGGCGCATCGGGTGCAGGTAAAAGTACACTGATCCGTTGTGTTAACCTGCTTGAGCGCCCAACCCAGGGCAGCGTAGAAGTTGGCGGACAAGAACTGACCGCGCTCTCAGAAAAAGAACTGACCAAAGCGCGTCGCCAGATTGGCATGATCTTCCAGCACTTTAACCTGCTGGCGTCACGCACGGTGTTCGGCAACGTCGCCTTACCGCTGGAGCTCGACAACACGCCTAAAGATGAGGTTAAGCGTCGCGTAACTGAGCTGCTGGATCTCGTGGGTCTGGGTGATAAACATGATAGCTACCCGGCCAATCTGTCTGGCGGACAAAAACAGCGTGTAGCCATTGCCCGTGCGCTGGCAAGCAATCCCAAAGTGCTGCTGTGCGATGAAGCCACCAGCGCATTAGACCCGGCCACCACCCGTTCTATTCTGGAACTGCTGAAAGACATTAACCGTCGTCTCGGCCTGACGATCCTCCTTATTACCCACGAGATGGATGTCGTAAAACGCATCTGTGACTGTGTTGCCGTGATCAGCAACGGTGAACTGATTGAGCAGGACACGGTAAGTGAAGTGTTTTCACATCCTAAGACCCCGCTGGCGCAGCAATTTATTCAGTCCACACTGCATCTGGATATTCCGGAAGATTATCTGGAACGTTTGAAAACCGAACCCACGACGGACAGCGTCCCGATGCTGCGAATGGAGTTCACCGGTCAGTCCGTTGATGCCCCGCTGCTTTCCGAAACCGCGCGCCGCTTCAATGTGAACAACAACATCATCAGCGCGCAGATGGATTACGCCGGTGGCGTGAAGTTCGGCATCATGCTGACGGAAATGCACGGCACACAAGAAGAAACCCAGGCGGCAATTGCCTGGCTGCAAGAACATCACGTAAAAATAGAGGTACTGGGTTATGTCTGAGCCGATGATGTGGCTGCTGGTTCGCGGCGTTTGGGAAACGCTGGCAATGACCTTTGTATCCGGTTTCTTTGGTTTTGTGATTGGCCTGCCGGTCGGCGTACTGCTGTACGTGACGCGTCCGGGTCAAATCATTGAGAACGCGAAGCTGTACCGTACGCTCTCTGCGCTGGTGAATATCTTCCGTTCTATCCCGTTTATTATTCTGCTGGTATGGATGATTCCATTCACCCGCGTGATTGTCGGCACCTCTATTGGTCTGCAGGCGGCCATTGTTCCCCTGACGGTCGGCGCCGCGCCGTTTATCGCGCGTATGGTGGAAAACGCCCTGCTTGAAATTCCAACCGGGTTGATCGAAGCTTCCCGCGCAATGGGCGCCACGCCGATGCAGATCGTGCGCAAGGTTCTGCTGCCGGAAGCACTGCCAGGCCTGGTGAATGCGGCAACTATTACGCTTATCACCCTGGTCGGTTATTCCGCGATGGGCGGTGCCGTTGGCGCTGGCGGTTTAGGCCAAATTGGTTACCAGTACGGCTATATTGGTTATAACGCTACCGTAATGAATACCGTTCTGGTATTGCTGGTTGTACTGGTTTATCTCATCCAGTTCTCTGGCGATCGCATCGTCCGGGCTGTTACGCACAAATAACGTTACACACAACACAAACTCGACGAGTTAAGGATAAAAACATGGCGTTTAAATTAAAGACCTTTGCTGCAGCAGGCGCGCTGATCGGCTCTCTGGCACTGGTGGGTTGTGGTCAGGACGAAAAAGATCCAAACCACATTAAAGTGGGCGTTATCGTGGGTGCAGAACAACAGGTTGCTGAAACCGCTCAGAAAGTGGCAAAAGAGAAGTATGGCCTTGATGTTGAGCTGGTGACCTTCAACGATTACGTTCTGCCGAACGAAGCGCTGAGCAAAGGCGATATTGACGCCAACGCCTTCCAGCACAAACCGTACCTGGATCAGCAGATTAAGGATCGCGGCTACAAACTGGTTGCGGTGGGTAACACCTTCGTTTACCCAATCGCGGGCTACTCCAAGAAGATTAAATCGCTGGACGAACTGCAGCCAGGCTCTCAGGTTGCTGTGCCAAACGATCCAACTAACCTGGGCCGCTCCCTGCTGCTGCTGCAGAAAGTGGGCCTGATTAAACTGAAAGACGGCGTTGGCCTGCTGCCGACCGTTCTCGACGTGACCGAGAACCCGAAAAATCTGAAAATTGTTGAGCTGGAAGCGCCACAGCTGCCACGCTCTCTGGACGATGCGCAGATCGCCCTGGCTGTTATCAACACTACCTACGCCAGCCAGATTGGCCTGACCCCGGCAAAAGACGGCATCTTTGTTGAAGACAAAGATTCCCCGTACGTTAACCTGATCGTGACCCGTGAAGACAACAAAGACGCGGAAAACGTGAAGAAATTCGTTCAGGCTTATCAGTCTGAAGAAGTTTACCAGGAAGCCAACAAAGTGTTTAACGGCGGCGCGGTTAAAGGCTGGTAATCTGACCTCAGTGTAATATCATCAAGACGGGCTTCTGCCCGTCTTGTCATTTGTGCAGTCAACTGATTCAATATCTGACGTTTTGATTATCCACTGAGGAATTATTATGCGTGCTTTACCGATCTGTCTTTTAGCACTGATGCTGAGCGGCTGTTCTATGCTAAGCAGATCTCCAGTTGAACCCGTTCAAAGCACTGCAACCCCGCCAAAAGCAGAGCCCGTTAAACCTAAAGCGCCTCGCCCTGCGCCGGTACGTATCATTACCAAAGCCGACGAACTTGTGGGCAAGCCTTTCCGTGAGCTCGGTGAGGTGAGCGGTGAATCCTGTCAGGCTACCAATCAGGACTCCCCACCCAACATTCCGACAGCCCGTAAACGTATGCAGATCAACGCGGCCAAAATGAAAGCTAACGCGGTACTGTTGCACAGCTGTGAAGTCACCAGCGGGACACCTGGCTGCTATCGTCAGGCGGTGTGTATTGGTTCGGCGCTGACCATTTCGGCGAAATGAGTGCCTTTCATTTCGAACAGATAGGCGTTATCCGCTCTCCTTACAAAGAGAAGTTTGCCGTGCCACGCCAGCCGGGTCTAGTCACCAGCGGCAGCGGTGAACTTCACTTGATTGCGCCCTATAATCAGGCCGATGCGGTGCGCGGGCTTGAGGCGTTCAGCCATTTATGGGTTGTTTTTGTGTTTCACCAGACGATGGACGGTGGCTGGCGTCCTACGGTGCGCCCTCCTCGTCTGGGCGGAAATGCCCGGATGGGGGTATTCGCGACCCGCTCAACCTTTCGTCCAAACCCGATCGGCATGTCGCTGGTTGAACTGAAAGGAATACGCTGTCAGAAAGATCAGGTGATACTGGAGTTAGGCAGCCTTGACCTGGTTGATGGCACCCCGGTTATCGACATTAAACCCTATCTGCCTTTTGCCGAAGCGTTGCCGGACGCCAGGGCCAGCTACGCCCAGCAAGCACCGCAGGCGGATATGCCTGTTCACTTTACGCCAGAACTGCTTACGCAAATTGGCCAACTGGAAAAGCGCTATCCCCGTTTGCGGGACTTTATCGTAGACGTTCTGGCGCAGGATCCGCGTCCAGCCTACCGTAAAGAAGAGGAAGCCGGGAAAACCTACGCCGTCTGGCTGCTGGATTTTAATGTCCGCTGGCGCGTGACAGAGACCGGTTTTGAAGTGTTTGCCCTGGAACCCAGGTAATTTTCTTCTCCTCTCTTTTGGCATCTTTGCCACACTGGTAAACTAAACCACTTTTTTTGTGTCAGGCTGGCGTTTCAGCCTGTTCCAATCGTCGAAATGGAACCGTAACAACATGCGTACTAGCCAATATCTGCTCTCCACACTGAAGGAGACACCTGCCGACGCCGAAGTCATCAGCCACCAGCTGATGCTGCGCGCCGGGATGATCCGCAAGCTGGCCTCCGGGTTGTACACCTGGCTGCCGACCGGCGTGCGCGTCCTGAAAAAAGTCGAAAACATCGTGCGTGAAGAGATGAATAACGCCGGTGCTATCGAGGTGTCCATGCCCGTGGTTCAGCCCGCTGACCTGTGGCAGGAGAGCGGCCGTTGGGAGCAATATGGCCCTGAACTGCTGCGCTTCGTTGACCGTGGCGAGCGTCCGTTCGTCCTCGGCCCGACGCATGAAGAAGTGATCACCGATCTGATTCGCAATGAGCTGAGCTCTTACAAACAGCTGCCGCTGAACTTCTTCCAGATCCAGACCAAGTTCCGTGACGAAGTTCGCCCGCGTTTCGGCGTTATGCGTTCTCGCGAATTCCTGATGAAAGATGCTTACTCTTTCCATACTTCTCAGGAATCTCTGCAAGAGACCTACGACAAAATGTACGAGGCTTACAGCAAAATCTTCTCCCGCATGGGTCTGGATTTCCGTGCTGTGCAAGCCGATACCGGCTCTATCGGTGGTAGCGCGTCCCATGAGTTCCAGGTTCTGGCGCAGAGTGGTGAAGACGATGTGATCTTCTCTGACTCCTCTGACTACGCGGCAAACATTGAATTTGCTGAAGCACTGGCACCAAAAGAACCACGCGGCGCGGCAACCCAGGAAATGACGCTGGTTGACACGCCAAATGCCAAAACCATTGCCGAGCTGGTTGAGCAGTTTGCGCTGCCGATCGAAAAAACCGTTAAAACGCTGCTGGTGAAATCTACTGAAGGCAGTGCATATCCGCTGGTTGCCCTGCTGGTACGTGGTGATCACGAGCTGAACGAAGTGAAAGCTGAGAAGCTGCCACAGGTTGCCAGCCCACTGACCTTCGCAACGGAAGCAGAAATCCGCGCCGTCGTAAACGCAGGCCCAGGCTCTCTGGGTCCGGTGAATATGACTGTGCCTGTTGTGATTGACCGCACGGTTGCGGCGATGAGCGACTTCGCTGCAGGCGCTAACATTGATGGTAAACACTACTTTGGCATCAACTGGGATCGCGATGTGGCAACGCCAGAAGTGGCGGATATCCGCAACGTCGTTGCAGGCGATCCAAGCCCGGATGGCCAGGGCACCCTGATGATTAAACGCGGCATCGAAGTGGGCCATATCTTCCAGCTGGGCGATAAATATTCCCGTGCGCTGAACGCTGCCGTTCAGGGTGAAGATGGCCGTAACCAGATCCTGACCATGGGTTGCTACGGTATCGGGGTCACGCGCGTGGTGGCTGCGGCGATTGAGCAGAACTACGACGAGCGTGGCATTGTCTGGCCGGATAACATCGCGCCGTTCCAGGTGGCGATCCTGCCAATGAACATGCACAAGTCTTACCGTGTGCAGGAGCTGGCTGAGAAACTGTACGCAGAGCTGCGCGAGCAGGGTATCGAAGTGCTGATGGACGACCGTAAAGAACGTCCGGGCGTGATGTTTGCTGATATGGAACTGATTGGTATTCCTCATACCATCGTTATCGGTGACCGTAACCTCGACAGCGACGAGATTGAATATAAATACCGTCGTAGCGGCGAAAAACAGATGATCAAGACCGGTGATATCCTTGATTACCTGGTAAAAGCCATCAAAGGTTAAATAAAAAACCCCGCTCAGGCGGGGTTTTTTCATGGCGCAAAGCCAGCGTTATTTACTGTTACAGTCTTTGCCTGCCGCGAACTTCGCGTCTTTATCTGCCACAAGGGTTTTCACCAACTCGCCGCTATCCGGGTTTGGCTCCAGCGTAAAGTGACCGTCGACCGTCAATAATACCGGCTTACTGTCATTTCCGCGTGCGACCGCATAATCTCGTTCCAGCTGGGCATTGTTCGCCACGCTCACTTTCTTACCCGTTGCGCAATCTGTAAAGATGGCCGCATCAGCCATATAGAAATACATGCCCCGCATCGGCATCGGCGTGGCCGGCAGCGCCGCTTTCACCGGAGCCAGCGTGTAGTTGAACTGGGATTCAATCGGGTTGCCTTCACGGTCGAGCATCTCCATCCCCTCGCCTTTGGCGCGGAAATACGTTTTATCGCCGCTCGTATCGGTCAACACCAGCTTCTCGGCCGTGCGTGCCCATGTCCCGTAAGTCGCAAAAGAGGAGGGTTCTTTCGCGCCCTGATACCGCTGATTCATGACCCACGTACCGTCTTTTTGCAGGAACAGCGACGTCTCAATGCCTTCACAGTCGGCACAAGGCAGGACGCCGCGCCAGCTCTGCTGCATTGGCTTTAATTCTTCATTTTGAGTGGGCTGCAGGACCTGCGTTTCCGAACGGTTGTTACATCCGAAAAGCGCAAAGAGCGTACTCACTGCCAACGCTGACCATAATGCTTTTTTCACAATGAATTCCTTATGAAATAGTGTTCCTTTTCGTCAATCCAAAGGGCGACGAACTTTACCGCGTAGTGCTTTCACTGTGGATTTCTGAGCCTTTGACGACAACCGACGCTCTTTCGATGCGCGGGTTGGCCGCGTTGCCCGACGGCTTTTTTGCACCGCAGTTAATTCTTTTATCACCGCCACCAGTCTGGCAATTGCCGCTTCCCGGTTTAACTCCTGGCTACGGTACTCCTGCGCCTTGATCACAATGACACCGTCGCTGGTGATCAGATGATGGCTGGCAGCGAGCAGACTTTCCTTATAATACTCTGGCAGGCTTGAGGCCCGAATGTCAAAGCGCAAATGGATAGCGGTTGAAGCCTTGTTAACGTGCTGTCCCCCCGCCCCCTGCGCACGGATGGCGGTGATCTCCAGCTCATTGTCCGGGATGCTGACGTTTCGGGACAACACGATCATGAAGCAGGCTGCCACGCCGTCAGATGAATTTCCAGATTATTCTGAGAGTCAGAAAGCCAGATTGCGCCGTCCTGGATCGTCGCCTGCAGAGTCATCGTCCGGCAGGCAAATTCGCTCAGCTGCGCCAGTTGTTCATCATCCAGATACCAGACCGTAAGGTTTTTAAACTGACCGCTCTTGCTCTTGTTTTGCTGCCACCAGATTTCCGCAGCGCGTTGGTTGTACGCGAATAGCGCCACTTCCGCAGACTGGGTACACGCCTTTTTAAGGCGGCGCTCATCCGGCAGACCAAGTTCAATCCATAAATCGATACCCAGATGATCGTTACGCAGCCAGGCTTCCGGCTCGTCTTCTGCGCTTAAGCCACGGGTAAACTGCAGACGCTCGTCGGCATATTTAATCCACGCCAGCAGGCGCAGCATCATGCGCTCCTGGGTTTCAGAGGGGTGACGCGCCAGCGTCAGTGACGCATCCAGAAACTGGTTGCGGTCAAGGTCAGCCACATTGACCACCGCTTTATAAATTGTCGCTTTCAGCGCCATGGGAGAACTCCTTTCGAATCAGGCGCACATTGTAGCGAAAACAGCAGCAAAAGGCTGTTACGCCGTGATGAATACGGCGCCATCAAGGCTCTGATATTGCTTAAATGAGTATGGTATAGTCACCTTGCTAAACCGAGTTTATCTTCGTAGGCTTAATGATATCTCACAGTAAGTCAGTGCGCTGGCGGGAGGGGATGTGAATAATTATTGTGAGCTAATTCGCAAACGGTATGCGGAAATCGCCAGCGGAGATCTGGGATATGTCCCGGATGCGTTGGGCTGTGTATTGAAAGTGCTTAATGAAGTGGCCTCTGATGAGAGCCTTTCAGAATCGGTCAGGGAAAAAGCAGCGTATGCTGCGGCGAATTTACTGGTGAGCGATTATGTCGATGAATGATACTTATCAACCCATCAATTGTGATGACTATGACAACCTCGAACTCGCCTGCCAGCATCATTTAATACTGACGCTGGAGTTAAAAGATGGCGAAGTGTTGAAAGCGAAAGCCAGCGACCTGGTTTCACGTAAGAATGTGGAATATCTGATAGTGGAAGACGCCGGTGCGACGCGTGAGCTACGCCTGGACAAAATTGCCAGCTTCAGCCACCCGCAAATCGGCACCGTCGTGGTGAGCGAATCCTGATGACACTAACGGGCAGCCTGGCTGCCCGTTACGCTTTCCACTCCAGACCCACGCCCGATTCTGCCCAGCCCTCTTCTGTAATGAATACCCCTGCCGCAGCAATCAGCGTTTCACCGTAAAAAAGTAACGGCGTGGTATCGCGCAACCAGGGCGGCACATTGCACTCCTGCCAGATTTTTTTGAGCTTCCTTCCACCGTTACGTCCGACAATGTGCAGCATACCGCTGGCCTTAAAGCGCACGGTGACCGGTTCATCGGCTTTCGGTAAACGCACATGGCCTGGCGTCTCCAGAGACAAGCTTCCCATATCCCAGGGCAACAGCAGCGGTTTCACAGGCGATGGCCAGCCGAGCACCACATCTGCAAGCGAGGGGGTTGATTTCACCCACCACAGCTGGCCTTTATAGCGCCTGACGTCAAAACCGTTCAGGTGCACGCACGGCGTTGCATCCTCCCGCGCCTGGGCGACTTCGTCCCAGATACGTCCCAGCATGGCACGCGATGGCATCGTGGCACGGTGAGAGGCCAGCCAACGGCGCAGCAGCGCGGCCCGACGAACCGGACTCATCGCCTCCAGCGGTGCGATCGCCAACGCCCCGTTA
Source organism: Enterobacter cloacae complex sp. IR5384 (assembly GCF_049237265.1). Classification (NCBI taxonomy): domain Bacteria; kingdom Pseudomonadati; phylum Pseudomonadota; class Gammaproteobacteria; order Enterobacterales; family Enterobacteriaceae; genus Enterobacter; species Enterobacter cloacae complex sp. IR5384. Next base: position 9,503 of record NZ_JBMKHJ010000022.1, read on the forward strand.
ACCGAAATCAGTTCAGCCAGTTCTTCACTCAGCAGTTCATCCAGCAGGCTCTCCTGTTCGGCACACAGCAGGGCGCTTCGTGCTGTTGCGTCTGCAAAGTGCGGCCAGCGTGCGGTCAGTAACGGCAAAACACGCAGACGCAGGAAATTACGATCGTAGCCATCGTCCTGATTGCTTTCATCTTCAATCCAGCTCAGCTGATATTGCTGCGCCCAGGCTTCCAGCGATGCGCGCGACTCGCCAAGCAGCGGACGCAATAATTGCGTCCCGGCAAAATCAGAGCGTTCAGGCATGGCGGAGAGCCCCGCCGGGCCACTTCCCCGTTTTAACGCCAGCAAAAAGGTTTCGCACTGGTCGTCAAGGTGCTGTGCCGTGACCAGCGCTTCACCGGGCTGTAATGCCGCGGTAAATGCGGCATAGCGCGCTTTACGCGCGTGCGCTTCAATACCGAGCCCCTCATCTCTGAGCACAACCCGTTTAATCTCAAGCGGGATCGCCCATGCGGAACACACCGCTTCACAGTGCGCAACCCAGGCGTCGGCGTGAGGACTCAGCCCATGATGGATATGCATCGCCCGGAGCTGAACGTCAGGTTGCTGATCGCGCCAGAGCTTGAGGCGATGGAGCAACACCGTGGAATCCAGGCCACCGCTAAATCCCACCAGCAGCTGGCGATACGGTGAAACGGCTTGCGCAATAGCGGGTAGGGTCATAGAGAATTACACATAAAAAATGCCCGAACAGAGCGGGCATTATCACACAGGATGGCGCTTACTGCTGGTAAAGCTCCAGCGGAAGACCGTCCGGATCGTTGAAAAAAGTAAAACGCTTGTCGGTAAACGGATCGACACGAATCGCTTCGCACTTCACGCCATGCTCTTCAAGATGTTTTACCGCACGGTCAAGATCATCCACGCTAAAAGCCAGATGGCGCAGGCCGCAGGCTTCCGGACGGGACGGACGCGCAGGCGGGAAAGGAAAAGAGAACAGTTCAATGACATACTGCCCGTTTAACGCCAGATCGCCTTTCCAGGAGTCGCGCTCCACACGATAGGCCTCACTTAACAGCGTAAAGCCCAGAATGTCGCAATAAAAGGCCTTACTTTTGGCGTAATCGGTGGCAATGATCGCAATATGATGAACCTGTTTTAAACCCAGCATAGCTTCTCCTTTTTATGATGCCTGAACGTTACAACCGAAAACCCGCACCTGGCAAGCAGCCACCTTTATTTTAGGACTCGCACCCAGTAAACCCCATTTTCATCACGTTTCGCACCGTGGATATCCGTCTCGAAGCCCGGGTAGTGACGCCCCACAGAACAGAGCATCAGCAGAAAATCGAGCACCGCACGGCTCTCTTCGGTGATCATCTCTCCCGGCATCAGCAGCGGTACGCCCGGCGGATAAGGCAGGATCATATTGGCCGAGACGCGTCCCACCAGATTTTCCAGCTCAACGGTTTCTACCTCCCCTTTCACCTGTCGCTGCCAGGCTTTGTGCGGCGTCAGTTTCATCTCAGGCAAGACGTCAAACGCCTGCAGCATCAGGCGCGGCAGATCGTGCTGGCGGATCAGTTTGTGGATCCCCTGGGCCAGATCCTGTATACGCATATTGCGATAAAAATCAGGATCCTCCGCATAGAGATCCGGCAGCATGTTCTTCACGCGCAGGTTCAGATCGTACGCACGCTTAAACTCCATCAGCCCACGTAGCAGACCCATCGCGCGGGTTTTATCAATCCCAATGCTGAACAGGAACAACAGGTTATACGGTCCGGTTTTCTCCACCACCACGCCGCGCTCATCAAGGAATTTCGCCACCAGCGCGGCCGGAATACCTTCGTCGCTCATGTTACCCTGTTCATCCATGCCCGGCGTCAGGATGGTCACTTTTACCGGGTCGAGGAACATGTGGTCGGCATCGGCATCACGGAAGCCGTGCCACTCTTCACCCGGCGCGACCGGCCAGCACTCCGCCTCGTCAATCTCTTCCGGCTGCCAGATATCAAAGAACCAGCCCTCAGCCTCATCTTTTAACCGCTGAACCTCTTTGCGGAAATGCAGCGCGCGCTCTACAGAACGATTAATAAGACGTTTACCCGGATTGCCGCGCAGCATCGCCGCAGCCGTTTCAATGGAGGCCACCAGCGGATAACTTGGTGAGGTGGTGGTGTGCATCATAAACGCTTCGTTAAACGTCTCTTCGTCGTACTCACCTTTGATATGGATAAGCGAGGCCTGGGAAAACGCAGCCAGCATTTTGTGCGTCGATTGCGTTTCGAAAAACACTTTGCCCGGCACACGTTCGCCACTCATTCCACTTTTACCCGCGTAGATGGGGTGAAAATTGGTATAAGGCACCCACGCGGAATCAAAGTGGATCGAGGGGACATCCAGCGTCTGTTTGATCCAGTTGGTGTTATACAGCAATCCGTCATAGGTGGAGTTGGTGATCACCGCGTGGATCGGCCAGCTTGCGCCGGGGATCGCCGCCACCTTATTTTCTATGGCTGAATGGGTGAATTCACGGCGCGGAATTCCCCCCAGGATCCCCAGCGCGTTACGCGTGGGTGACAGCCAGAGCGGTACGACATCGCTCATCATAAGCAGATGCGCCAGCGACTTATGGCAGTTACGGTCGATGAGTAACGTACTTCCGGCCGGGGCGGCATACATGCCGACGATTTTGTTTGACGTCGACGTACCGTTGGTCACCATATAGCTCTGCTCGGCCCCAAAGGTGCGGGCAATGTACTCTTCGGCTTCCAGATGTGGACCGGTGTGATCCAGCAATGAGCCAAGCTCGGTAACCGAAATCGACACATCCGCTTTCAGGGTGTTGCCGCCGAAGAAATCATAAAACAGACAGCCAACAGGGCTTTTTTGATAAGCCGTCCCCGCCATATGACCAGGCGTGCAAAAGGTGTACTTTCCTTCCTTCACATAGGTAAACAGCGCCCGGGTAAACGGTGGCGTGATGTTATCCAGATACTCGCCGGTATATTGCTGAATGCGGGCCGCAATATCTTCGGCCACGCCGAGTGAGTATTCGAAAAACCACAGCGCCATCCGCATATCCTGGGCACTGACGTCCATGGTCGAGTGGGTATTGATAAACGCATACAGCGGGAGATATTCATTCAGCTTGTTGATATCGCTGCACAGCTCCAGGTCGTACTCATCCCAGTCGAAGATCACGCCACAGATCCGCGGGTTGTGCTCAATGAACTTCAGCAGGTCAGCGCTGTTGTGCGGCCAGATCAGCTGATAGCCACGTGACTGCAGGGCCTGCTCCAGCTCCTTGATGGGCTCATCTTTATAAAAGACGCCGTGTGGCCCCATAATGGCAATAATATTCACGGGCTTCCTCCTTAAAAAACATTAGCTAAGCATAGCCAGGGTAAACCGCACGTATAAAAAAAGCCGCAACAGTGTGCGGCTTTTCAGATAATTGTGAAGCTTACGCGTAACCGTAGGTCATCAGACGCTGGTAACGACGATTGAGCAGGTCTTCTTTGCTCAGCACATCCAGGTCCGCCAAATCGGCCAGCAGTTGCGCTTTCAGGGAAGCGGCCATCACTTCCGGCTTACGATGCGCACCACCCAGAGGTTCAGGGATGACGGTATCGATCAGCTTCAGCTCTTTCAGGCGTGGGGCAATGATGCCCATCGCTTCTGCAGCCAGCGGCGCTTTATCGGCGCTCTTCCACAGGATAGAGGCACACCCTTCCGGAGAGATAACGGAATAGGTGCTGTACTGCAGCATATTCACTTTATCGCCCACGCCAATCGCCAGCGCACCACCGGAACCACCTTCACCGATGACGGTACAGATGACAGGCACCTTCAGGCGAGACATCTCACGCAGGTTACGTGCGATGGCTTCAGACTGACCGCGCTCTTCCGCGCCCACGCCAGGGTAAGCACCCGGGGTGTCGATAAAGGTGATGATGGGCATATTGAAACGCTCAGCCATCTCCATCAGACGCAGGGCTTTACGGTAGCCTTCTGGTGCCGGCATACCAAAGTTACGACGGATCTTCTCTTTGGTTTCACGGCCTTTCTGATGGCCAATGATCATCACCGGACGTCCATCCAGACGAGCGATACCGCCGACGATAGCTTTATCGTCAGCGTAAGCGCGGTCGCCTGCCAGTTCGTCAAATTCGTCAAACGCCAGGCGGACATAATCCAGGGTGTACGGACGCTGTGGGTGACGCGCCAACTGGGCGATCTGCCATGCGCCGAGATCGGCAAAGATTTTGCGCGTCAGTTCTACGCTTTTCTCGCGCAGACGATGCACTTCTTCGTCGATGTTAATATCCAGTTTTTCATCCTGACGGCTTACCGCTGTCAGAGAATCGATTTTCGCTTCCAGCTCAGCAATCGGCTGTTCGAAATCAAGGAAATTCAGACTCATAGTATTCCTGTATTAGTCAAACTCCAGTTCCACCTGCTCCGAACCAATGAGGCCACGGAGATCGTTCAGTAAACGATCGCTCGGAGAGACACGCCACGTTGCACCAAAGCGCAACCGCGCACGTGCATCCGCCCTCTGATAGTAGAGATGTACTGGAATTGTCCCCGAGCGGTGGGGTTCCAGAGACTGACGGAGTCGGTTTAAAAGCTGGTCATCAATTTGCCTGTCCGTCAGCGAGATAGCAAGCCCGCGAGCATATTTTTCCCGGGCTTCGTCAATGTCCATCACTTCGCGGGCGGTCATTTTAAGCCCCCCGCTGAAGTCATCAAAGCTGACCTGTCCGCTGACGATGAGTATGCGGTCTTTTTCCAGCAATTGCTGGTATTTATCCAGCGCGTCGGTGAATAACATCACCTCCAGACGCCCGGAACGGTCATCCAGGGTACAGATGCCGATACGATTGCCGCGCTTGGTGACCATAACCCTTGCAGCAATCACGAGCCCCGCAGCCGTGGTGATTTTACCACGTTCTGTCGGATGCATGTCTTTCAGCCTGTAGCCTCCGACATAGCGCTCAATTTCTTTGATGTACTGATTGATCGGGTGCCCCGTCAGGTACAAGCCTAACGTTTCACGCTCACCATCCAGCACCACCTGTTCTGGCCATGGCAGACAGCTGGCGTAAGACTGCTCGATCTGCTCTGGCTCTTCCGCCAGCACGCCGAACATGTCCGCCTGGCCAATGGCTTCCGCTTTTGCATGCTGATCCGCGGCTTTCAGCGCGTCGCCAAGCGAGTTCATCAGCGCGGCGCGGTGCGGCCCCAGCCTGTCGAACGCACCGGACATGATCAGTTTTTCCAGCACGCGGCGGTTCAGTTTTTTGGTATCGGTACGGGCGCACAGATCAAACAGCTCGCGGAAATAACCACCGTTATTACGCGCTTCGATGATTGCCTCGATCGGCCCTTCACCTACGCCTTTGATCGCGCCGATCCCGTACACGATCTCCCCGTCGTCGTTAACGTGGAAATGGTAAAGACCCGAGTTAATATCCGGCGGCAGGATCTTCAGTCCCATGCGCCAGCACTCATCCACCAGGCCAACCACCTTCTCGGTGTTGTCCATATCGGCGGTCATTACCGCCGCCATAAATTCAGCGGGATAGTGCGCCTTCAGCCACAGGGTTTGATACGACACCAAAGCATAGGCGGCAGAGTGCGATTTGTTAAATCCGTACCCGGCGAATTTCTCCACCAGGTCGAAGATTTTCATTGCCAGCTCGCCGTCAATGCCGTTTTTCTTCGCGCCATCTTCAAAAATAGAGCGCTGCTTGGCCATCTCCTCCGGCTTTTTCTTACCCATTGCACGACGCAGCATATCCGCGCCGCCGAGGGTATAGCCGGAGAGCACCTGAGCAATCTGCATGACCTGTTCCTGATACAGGATGATGCCGTAGGTTGGCTCCAGGACCGGCTTCAGGCTTTCGTGCTGCCACTGAACGTCCGGGTAGGAAATCTCTTCCCGACCATGCTTACGGTCGATAAAGTTATCTACCATCCCTGACTGCAGCGGTCCCGGACGGAACAGCGCCACCAGTGCGATCATATCTTCGAAGCAGTCAGGCTGCAGACGTTTAATCAGATCTTTCATGCCACGGGATTCAAGCTGGAAGACCGCGGTGGTCTCCGAGCGCTGCAGCATGTCGAAACTTTTCTTGTCATCCAGTGGGATGGCCGCGATATCCAGCGGCGGCTCGCCGTTCTTCTCGCGGCGGGCGTTGATCATCTCCAGCGCCCAGTTGATGATGGTAAGCGTACGCAGACCAAGGAAGTCGAACTTCACCAGCCCGGCGTATTCAACGTCGTTCTTATCAAACTGGGTAACCGGGTGCTGCCCCGCTTCGTCACAATAGAGCGGCGCAAAGTCGGTAATTTTGGTCGGGGCGATAACCACACCACCCGCGTGTTTACCGGCGTTACGCGTGACGCCTTCCAGCTTACGCGCCATGTCAATCAGCGCTTTGACTTCTTCGTCAGCTTCGTAGATTTCCGGCAGCTGCGGCTCGGCTTCAAACGCTTTTGCCAGCGTCATCCCCGGATCGGGCGGCACCAGCTTAGAGATGCGATCGACGAAGCCGTACGGATGCCCCAGCACGCGGCCCACGTCGCGGATAACCGCTTTCGCCGCCATCGTACCGAAGGTAATGATCTGCGAAACCGCGTCACGGCCATACATATCCGCCACGTGCTCAATAACCTGGTCACGTTTTTCCATACAGAAGTCGACGTCGAAGTCGGGCATGGAGACACGTTCCGGGTTAAGGAAACGTTCGAATAGCAGGTCAAATTCCAGCGGATCGAGGTCAGTGATCTTAAGCGCATAGGCCACCAGTGACCCGGCACCGGAACCACGTCCTGGACCAACCGGCACGCCGTTATCCTTCGACCACTGGATAAACTCCATTACGATCAGGAAGTAGCCCGGGAAGCCCATCTGGTTGATAACCTGAAGTTCGATATCCAGGCGCTCGTCATACTCCGGACGGCGTTTTTTACGCTCTTCTTCATCCGGGAAAAGGAATTCAAGACGTTCTTCCAGACCTTCTTTGGATTTCATGACCAGGAAGTCTTCCGTGGTCATTTCCCCGGTCGGGAACTGCGGCAGGAAATACTCACCCAAACGCACGGTAACGTTACAGCGCTTGGCGATTTCAACGCTGTTTTCCAGCGCTTCCGGGATGTCAGAGAAGAGTTCACACATCTCCTCTTCGCTGCGCATGTACTGCTGAGCAGAATAATTACGCGGGCGCTTGGGATCGTCGAGGGTGAAGCCATCATGGATCGCCACGCGAATCTCGTGAGCGTCGAAATCCCCGGCCTCAAGGAAGCGTACATCGTTGGTTGCCACCACGGGCAGCCCGCGCGCTTCCGCAAGCGCGACAGCGGCATGGAGATAACTCTCTTCATCCGGGCGACCGGTGCGGATCAGCTCCAGATAATAACGATCCGGGAAGTACTCTTCATAGAATGATACGCACTGATCCACCAGCGCACTATTGCCGCGCAGCAGGCATTTGCCCACATCACCCATGCGGCCGCCGGAGATCAGCAATAGCCCTTCGTTCAGCTCCGCCAGCCAGTCCCGGTCAATCCATGGCCCCAGGGCGCCGTAGCCTCGCTGGTAGGCTTTGGAGATAAGCAGGGTGAGATTCTGATAACCCGTGTTGTTCATCGCTAACACGGAAATTTGCGTCATTTCGTCGCCGAGCAGTTCGCTCTGCACATGAAAATCAGCTCCGACGATGGGTTTCATCCCCGCGCCATGCGCCGTTCCGTAGAACTTCACCAGACCACACAGGTTGGTAAAATCGGTGATCGCCAGCGCAGGCATACCCAGTGAGGCCGCCTTTTTTACCAGCGGCCCGGTTTTCGCCAGCCCATCGATCATGGAGTAGTCGCTATGCACCCGCAGGTGTACGAAACGTGGTTCAGCCATCTTCAGATTCCGCGTTACTTAATTGCTTGCGTATTGATTCAGGACACCAGTCCCAGCGCGCGTTTCACCGGGCCAAAACTGCGCCGGTGATGCTCGGTTGCGCCATGTTCAGCCAGCTTTTCCAGGTGGAAGGCTGTAGGATACCCTTTATGCTGAGCGAAGCCATACTGAGGGTAAGTGAGATCCAGCGCGGCCATTTCAGCATCGCGAGTCACTTTGGCAATAATAGAAGCCGCACTGATTTCCGCGACCCGGCTATCCCCTTTTACTACTGCCATGGAAGGCACTGGTAATGCAGGGCAACGGTTGCCGTCAATAAGAACATACTCCGGGGCAATTTTCAGCCCCGCCACCGCACGCTGCATCGCCAGCATTGTGGCATGCAGGATGTTTAGCTCGTCAATTTCATGCGGCTCAGCACGCCCAAGGCTCCAGGCTAATGCTTTTTCCTGAATCTCATCAAATAACGCCAGTCGGCGCTTTTCTGAAAGCTTTTTGGAGTCATTCAACCCGATAATCGGACGGGCAGGATCGAGGATCACCGCCGCGGTCACGACAGCGCCCACTAACGGGCCACGGCCCACTTCGTCCACACCCGCAACAAGGTGGGTGTGAGGATAAATAAATTCCATCATCTTGCTAACTCCAGCACCGCATCAGCCGCTTGCTCATCGGCATTACAGCGGATCTGCTGATGCAGTTCGCGGAACGTATCATGCATCTGGTGGCTGGTCTTGCCGTTGGCAAGCAGCGGTAGCAGCGCATCGGCCAGCGCCTGAGGCTGACATTCGTCCTGCAGAAGCTCTTTCACCAGTTCACGCCCGGCGAGCAGGTTTGGCAGCGAAACGTACTCCGTCTTCACCAGGCGTTTGGCCAGCCAGAAGGTGAACGGCTTCATGCGATAGCCTACCACCATCGGACATTTCGCCAGCATGCACTCCAGGGCTGCCGTACCGGAGGCCAGCAGCGCGGCGTCGCTCGCAACCATCGCCTCACGGCCTTTTCCATCCAGCAGATGGATGTGAAGATCCGGTGCAACCTCGGCTTTGATACGCTCAAACTGCTCCCGGCGCTTGGCGTTCACCAGCGGCACAACCACTTCGAGATCGGGATAGGTATCGCGCAGAATTTGCGCGGTTTTCAGGAAGTCCGCGCTAAGCATCTCTACTTCTGCGCCACGGCTACCCGGCAGAAGAGCCAGACAGTGCGCATCGTGAGGGATCCCCAGCACGTCACGCGCTGCGTTTTTATCCGGATCCAGCGGCATCGCATCCGCCATGGTATGCCCGATAAAACGGCACGGAACGTTAAATTTGTCGTAAAACGCTTTTTCGAAAGGCAGGAAAGCCAGCACCAGATTGGTTGACCGTCCGATTTTGAAAACGCGTTTCTGTCGCCACGCCCAGACGGACGGACTGACGTAGTGAATTGTTTTAATGCCCTGCTTTTTCAGATTCCCTTCGAGGGTAATGTTGAAGTCAGGCGCATCAATACCGACAAAGACATCGGGTTTGAGCTCGGTGAAGCGGCGGGTAAGATCGGCGCGGATATGCAGCAGACGACGCAGTCGCCCCAGCACCTCAACAATGCCCATCACGGCCAGCTCTTCCATTTCGTACCAGGCTTCGCAGCCTTCAGCCTGCATTAGCGGGCCTGCAACGCCAACAAAGCGAGCATCAGGTACGCGAGCCTTAAGCGCGCGGATAAGACCGGCACCAAGAATATCGCCGGAGGTTTCTCCGGCGACCAGGGCTATCGTAAGCGGACGACTGTCGACCATTAACGAATCAGACCCCTTGTGGAACGGTCAAAGAATTCCATGAACGCGTTCACTTCAGGGTGCTTTTCCGCCAGTTCGGCAATTTCCGGCTTCGCCTCTTCCAGCGTTTTGCCGCTACGGTACAGTAACTTATACGCGTTGCGGATAGCCGTAATCGCTTCGCGACTAAAGCCACGACGCTTGAGGCCTTCGATGTTCACGCCGAATGGCGTGGCATGGTTGCCCTGCGCAATTACATACGGTGGGACGTCCTGCGCCACACCGGAGCATCCGCCGACCATCACGTGTGCACCAATGATGCAGAACTGATGGACTGCGGTCATACCGCCAATAATTGCGAAATCATCAACCGATACGTGTCCTGCCAGCGTTGCGTTGTTGGCAAGAATACAGCGGTCACCTACGGTACAGTCGTGCGCGATGTGCGCATTAACCATAAACAGGTTATCGCTGCCCACCTTCGTCAACCCACCACCCTGTACTGTTCCACGATGAATGGTGACGCTTTCGCGGATACGGTTACGATCGCCAATTTCCAGACGGGTCGACTCACCAGCATATTTTAAATCCTGGTTAACTTCGCCGATGGAGGCGAACTGATAGATCTCATTGTTGCTGCCAATGGTCGTATGACCATTCACGACAACGTGAGATTTCAGTACTGTACCCTCACCAATTTCGACATGGGGACCAACAATACAGAACGGGCCAATGTGGACATTAGCACCAATAATGGCGCCGGTTTCCACAATAGCGGTAGGATGAATAAAGGCAGATTTATCAATCACGTATCAGGACTCCCGGCTACGAGCACACATCATCGTCGCTTCGCAAACAACTTTGCCGTCAACCAGCGCTACGCCTTTAAAGCGAGTCAGGCCACGACGCGTTTTTTCAAAAGTGACTTCCATGATCATCTGATCACCAGGCACGACAGGACGCTTGAAGCGCGCTTCATCGATACCCGCGAAGTAGTACAGTTCACCCGGCTCCAGTTTGCCTACGCTTTTAAACGCAAGAATACCGGTTGCTTGTGCCATCGCTTCCAGGATCAACACACCCGGGAAGATGGGTTTACCAGGGAAGTGCCCCTGGAAGAATGGCTCGTTAACGGAGACATTTTTCACTGCGCGCAGAAAACGACCTTCTTCAAAATCCAGCACACGGTCTACCAGCAAAAACGGGTAGCGGTGCGGCAGAAGTTCTAAAATCTCTTCAATATGCAGAGTATGAGTGTCGGTAGTCAAAATACTCTTCCTGTCAAAATGTACTGATTAGCAATAATAACACGGCCTGCCGGTTTAAAAGAAAGCCGACAGGCCGGGAAATTAAGCGTTAAAAAGATGAACGCTTAGTCTTGTTGATCGATCTTACGCTCAAGGGACTTGAGTCGCTTGCTCATATCATCAATATTCATCACCAGAGCTGCTGTTTTACGCCATACCTTGTTAGGTTGCAGTGGGATGCCGGAGGAATAGACGCCTGGCTCAGTGATAGGACGCATTACCATGCCCATTCCCGTCACGGTGACCTTGTCGCATATTTCCATATGACCATTGATCACGCTGGCACCGCCAATCATGCAGTAACGGCCAATTTTCAGGCTGCCTGCCATGATGACGCCACCTGCAACCGCGGTATTGTCGCCAATCACAACGTTATGCGCAATCTGGCACTGATTATCTATAATAACACCGTTGCCGATAATGGTGTCGTCAAGCGCACCACGGTCAATGGTGGTACAGGCTCCGATCTCAACGCGATCGCCAATGATAACGCGACCAAGTTGCGGGATCTTAACCCAATTACCACGATCGTTAGCGTAGCCAAAACCGTCAGAACCAATCACTGTGCTGGACTGAACGAGGCAATTTTCGCCGATTTCAACTTCGTGGTAGACGGACACATTGGCCCACAAACGTGTCCCGGCGCCGATTTTTGTGTTTTTCCCAACGAAGCAGCCCGGGCCGATGACGACGTTATCGCCCAGTACGACGCCAGACTCGATCACGGCATTTGCGCCGACTGCTACGTTGTTACCCAGCTGAGCCGTCGGATCGATTGCTGCACTGGCAGCAATGTTTTGCGCCGGCTGCGGCGTGGTATCAAGAATTTGTGCCATGCGAGCATACGTCAGGTAGGGATTTTTCACTACCAGTGCCGCACCAGTGGCAAACGGAAGATCGTCCTGCGTCAGAACAACAGCCGACGCCTGGCATTGAGCCAGATGTTCACGGTACTTAGGGCTTACCATGAAGGTAATATTGCCAGCTTTAGCAGATTGCATGGACGCAACAGCGGTGATGACGATATCGCCATCACCGTGTAATTCTGCATCCAACTGCTGAGCTAAATCAGCCAGTCGAATTGAAGGCATTACTTATTTAACCTGTTTCAGAACATCAGCGGTGATGTCTTTAACATCGCTGCTGTTGAAAGCAACGGCGTTCGCATCAACAACCAGATCGATGTTCTGATCGGCAGCAACTGCTTTAACAGCAGTCTGAATGCGAGTCACCAGCTTGCCACGCTCTTCGTTAGAACGACGCTGACGATCCTGCTCGAAAGCCTGTGCTTTCTGGGAGAACGTCTGGCGCTGAGCCATTACGTCTTTTTCCAGTTTGCTGCGCTCGCTTGATTTCATGGTAGAACCATCACGCTGCAGACGCTGCATTTTGGACTGAAGATCGTTTTCCATACCCTGCAGTTCGCTTGCACGGCCTTTGAATTCGTTTTCCAGAGTCGCAGAAACGCCAGTTTTCTGTGCAACCTGCTGGAACAAATTACCCATGTTGACGATTGCAATTTTGTCTGCTGCCTGAGCAGAAGTTGCCATCGCTAAACCGAGACCTGCAGCTAATAACCACTTTTTCACAATTAACTCCTTACCATCCCATTGGCACCAGAAGGTACCGTTCTTTGCGTGGCAAGGCGATCGTTTTACCGATCGCCGGTTGTCAGCGCTACACTGCCAACGCATTCCTTTGCCGCGGAGAATTACCAGGTTTTACCAATGTTAAACTGGAATTGCTCCGACTTATCTCCATCATATTTCTTAAACGGCTGGGCGTAAGAGAAGACCAACGGCCCCAGCGGTGACATCCATTGTAATGCGATACCTGCAGACATGCGAATATTGCCCGGATCGCTGTAGTCTGGAACACCTGCCGCACGCATCTGGGCAGTGTTCTCCCAGTTGGTATCCCACACGGTACCGGCATCCCAGAAGAAGGACGTACGGACTGAGTTGGCGTATTTATCACTGATAAATGGCGTTGGCGTGATGAACTCAAGGCTCGCCACGGCCATGGCGTTACCGCCTACCGCATCATCAGAGCTACAAACCTGTTTTGGATCCCGGCTTGCGCAGTTATCTTCGTCATTACCGCCGTAATAAACCGCTTTCGGACCAATGTTGTTGGACTGGAAGCCACGAACGGTACTGGAACCACCGGCGTAGAAGTTCTCATAGAACGGCATCTCTTTGCCGCCTAAACCATCGCCATAGCCCCAACGGGTACGACCCAGAACCACCCACTTATGATCGTCATCGATCGGGAAGTACGAGGCAGTATCGAGCGTTAACTTGTAGAACTCGTTATCAGAACCAGGAATAGTCACTTTACCATTCAGGTTGACACGTGAACCTTCCGTTGGGAAGTACCCACGGTCAAGGCGGTTATACGTCCAGCCGTAGTTGAAGGTGAAGTCATCCGCCGCAAAACCGTTGTTATCGCTGGAGGTGCTCGCCGACTGGCCGATAGAGTCGAGATAACGCCACATTGCCACCTGCGGTTGCATATTGGACAGGTCGTTATGCACGTAACCTAAGCCCGCACGCAGGGTGTTGTATTCGTTAACCGGGAATCCAAGCGTACCGTCTACACCGTAGCTCTTGTTGGTGTACGAGGACAGATCCGCGTCGTCTGCTTTAAAGTCGTTATAGAAGATACGACCACCCAGGCTCACACCGTCAACGGTGAAGTATGGGTTAGTGACAGAGAACTCAGAATAGGTCTGGTAGTCGTTTTTGGTACCGTTGATACCCACCGAGTAACCCGTACCCAGCCAGTTATCCTGCTGAACGCCAACCTGGAAGCTCACGCCGCTTTCAGTACCGTAGCCCACACCGAAGTTAAAGCTACCGGTATTACGCTCTTTCACTTTGTACACGACATCAACCTGGTCCGGGCTGCCTGGCACACGCTGGGTATCGGTATCAACCGTCTCAAAATAGCCCAGTCGGTTCAGACGTTCTTTACCCTGGTCAACGAGGTCGCTACCCAACCATGCCCCTTCCATCTGGCGCATTTCGCGACGCAGAACGGAATCTTTGGAGGTGTCGTTACCTTCGAAGCGGATCTTACGCACGTAGAAACGGTTGCCCGCATCAACGTTGACGTGAAGCTTAACGGTTTTATCCGCGTCGTTGATTTCCGGCTGAGTTTGCACACGCGGATAGGCATAACCATAGCGGCCGAGCAGCTTTTTAATGCCGTCTTCCATTTTGGTTACTTTAGAACCGCTGTACAGATCGCCTGGCTGAATTTTGGTCAGCGATTCGATCTCGGCAGAATGCCCCGCCAGGTTGCCACTTACTTCAACACCCGAAAGCTTGTACTGATCGCCTTCTGTAATGTTAATCGTAATGTAGATCCCTTTCTTGTCCGGGGTCAGACTCACCTGAGTCGAGTCGATGTTGAAACGGGCATAACCGCGATCCAGATAGTAGCTGCGCAGGGTTTCGAGGTCGCCCGCCAGTTTCTGTTTCTGGTATTTGCGATCGCCCACCACGTTCCACCACGGCACTTCGTCACGCAGCTGGAAGGTGGAGATCAGTTCGTCGGTAGTGAACGCGTGGTTCCCGACGATGTTGATCTGTTGGATCTTCGCCGAGACGCCTTCCTGGAAGACCAGCTTCAGGTCAACACGGTTACGCGGCAGCGGAGTCACCACCGCTTTCACGCTGGCGCTGTACTTACCGACGCTGTAATAGAAGTCTTCCAGACCTTTTTCAATGTCTGAAAGGGTGGTGCGGTCCAGAGATTCCCCCACACGAACACCGGATGCTTCAAGGTTTTGCTTGAGCATGTCATCTTTCACCGACTTGTTACCGGAGAAAGTGATACTGGCGATCGTTGGACGTTCTTTTACCTGAACCAGCAGCGTATCACCATCGCGCAGGACGCGGACATCCTCAAAGTTGCCGGTGGCAAACAGAGCACGGATGGTGTTACTGATGTCATCATCATTAACCGTATCGCCGGGGCGCACAGGCATACTGAGGAGGGCCGCACCAACGGCGACACGCTGAAGGCCTTCGAAATGAATGTCTTTCACTACGAACCCGTCAGCACCGTATACGGTGGCGCTGCTAAACAGCAGCGACGCTATGAGCAACTTTTTCATCGCCATCGTTATTATGCGTTCTTCCTAACTAACTCTCTTACAACCGAGAGAAATCATTGAAAAGTGCAAGCCCCATTAACAGCACCAGCAAAATCGAGCCAATGCGATAACTAAAGTCTTGAACTCGCTCGGATACCGGCCCGCCTTTTAGCTTTTCAATCGCTAAAAACAGCAGATGACCCCCGTCTAAAACGGGAAGCGGGAACAGGTTGATGATCCCAAGGTTCACGCTAATGAGCGCGAGAAACATGAGATAGTAAATCACCCCGAACTCCGCTGACATCCCAGCCCCCTGAGCTATCGAAATTGGCCCACTGAGGTTGTTCAGTTTCACATCACCGGTTATCAATTTCCCCAACATGTTTACCGTCAGCTTCATCAGTTGCCATGTTTTATCCGTGGCTTCAAGGATGGCGCTAAACGGCCCATACTGGCGTATTGTCTTATACTCATCTGGCAGCGGGATCACTTTAGGCACAACGCCTGCAAACCCTTCTGCCTTTTTGCCGACCGATTTGCTATCCGGGATCAGCGTCAGCGAGAGTGGACTACCCTGCCTTTCAACTTCCAGCGCGAGCGACGTACCCGGATTATCGCGCACCAGAGTAACAAAGGTCATCCACTGTGTTAATGGCTGACCATCGACTTTAACGATCCTGTCGCCAGCTTGCAAACCCGCTTTGCTCGCCGCCGAATTTGCCTGAACTTCGGCTAATATCGGTTCGATCTGCGCACCACGTGGGCGAATCCCCAGCGCAGAGACGGGATCTTCTTTGTCTGGCTCGAAACTCCAGTGACGCAAATCCAGCACTTTATTCTGTCGCTGGTCAGAACCAAACGGTGACACGCTGACCGTGGTCTGCTCATCACCGATTTTGGCTACCAGTTGCAGTCGCACGGCATCCCAATCAGGGGTTTCGATACCATCAATCGCTTTAAGTTCCATCCCCGGCGTAATTTGCGCACTCGCCGCGATGGAATTGGGGGCGATTTCACCGACAACCGGACGCACGCCCGGAACGCCGATGATAAACACCAGCCAGTAAGCGAAGATAGCAAAGATGAAATTGGCTACCGGTCCGGCAGCAATGATGGCGGCACGTTGTCCAACGGTTTTGTTGTTAAACGCGCTGTGTCGAAGCTCAGGGGCCACAGGCTCAACACGTTCGTCGAGCATTTTGACGTAGCCACCGAGCGGGATAAGGGCGATGACAAATTCCGTGCCGTGACGGTCAGTACGCGTCCAGAGTGATTTGCCAAAACCGATGGAGAACCGCTCTACGCGCACACCGCAACGGCGAGCAACCCAGAAATGGCCAAATTCATGCACGGTAATCAGTACACCCAGTGCAACAATGAACGCCGCCAGATTCCAGAGAATGCTCAGCATAAAACCTTCCGTTAAATCGTCCCGAATACCAGTAAAAGCAGACAAGCAAACACGGGAACAGCCGCTGTCAGGCTGTCAATGCGATCCAGTATCCCGCCATGCCCTGGAATCAGGTGTCCGCTGTCCTTAATCCCTGCTTCTCGCTTGAACATACTTTCGGTTAAATCACCGAGTACCGAGGCCAGCGCGGCAAAAATCGAACACACCAGCAGTATTGACGGTGCAATGTCCAGATTCGCCCAGACGCCATAGCCCCAGGAGATAATCGCTGCCGTAAACAGGCCGCCGATGAATCCTTGCCAGGTTTTACCAGGCGACACCTTCGGAGCCAGTTTATGTTTGCCGAACAGTTTACCAAACATATAGGCCCCAGAGTCAGCCCCCCAGACCAGAATCATCACATAAAGCAGCCAAATCGCACCGCTGTAGTGGTTTTCGTCGTAGTGCCAGGCGCGCAGAGCCACCATGCCCCAGAAAAAAGGCACGATGGTAAGAAGACCAAATATAAGGCGCAGCACTTTTGAATTGCGCCACAACGCCGCGGAGCCTGGATAAAAAAGCACCAAAACAAGGGCGGCGATCCACCAGGCCAACGATACCCACAGGGACCCGGCAACCAGTGGTTGGTGAATATCATGGTGATATTCAGGCAAGGTAAACAGCATCAGGGCCAGGATCAAGCCACAGAGTACCGCCAGCCATACCCGCTGACTGCGCGACGTAAAGCCGCTAAACTGTCCCCATTCCCACGCGGCCAGCATACACACCACCAGCGTGACAATAGCAAATCCCACCGGGGGCAGTAAAAACAGCGCCGCAATGACAATGGGTATTAATACAAAAGCGGAAATCAGGCGATACTTCAGCAAAAGCTACCCCCATCAGGCTTTGTCGCCACCAGGCTCGGTGCCGCCGAAACGACGCTCTCGATTGGCAAAGGCATGCAGCGCACCTTCAAAGTCTTGTTCATCAAAATCGGGCCAAAGCACATCCGTAAAGTAAAGTTCGGCATAGGCAATTTGCCACAGCAAAAAGTTACTTATGCGATGTTCTCCCCCTGTCCTAATTACCAAATCCACAGGTGCCAGTTCATTCATGCAGATTTGCTTGCTCAGCGCGTCTTCATCAATTTGGTCGGGTCTCAACAACCCTTCCTGAACCTGTTCGGCCAGGTGCCGAACCCCCTGGATAATATCCCAGCGTCCACCGTAATTCGCCGCGATATTCAGCGTCAGACCCGTGTTATTTTCAGTCAGCGCTTCTGCTTTACGAATCCGTTCCTGCAAACGTGAGTTAAAACGACTGGTTTCGCCAATGACACGCAGGCGCACGTTGTGGCGGTGCAGGCTTTTTACTTCGCTGTCGAGCGCCCACACAAACAGTTCCATCAACGCAGTCACTTCCTGCGCAGGTCGATTCCAGTTTTCACTGCTAAAAGCATAGAGCGTTAACGCATCAATGCCGTTATTGGCGGCAAAAGAGACGGCGCGGCGAACAGATTTCGCCCCAGCTTTATGCCCAAAGGCTCGTATCTTCCCTTGTCTTTTCGCCCAGCGGCCATTGCCATCCATGATGATTGCTACATGACGGCAGCCATGAGCTGGCAAGTTTTCGCTTATTGGTTGATTCGCAGACAACATAACGCGTTTTTAGTCCCTGAAAAGGATTTAACGGTACTCAGGAATACTGAAGCCTATACGTAAAAAAGCCGTGTCAAACCACGGCTTACCTGACCACTTAAAGTCAAATACCTGCGATCAGGTGGCGCAGACTATATCACCGAAGCCCAACGCTAACAAATAGCACGACGACTAGTGCTTGCTTTATCACCAGCTTGCGAGACGTGTCACCTGTTTGCGCGCAATAATACGAGCCTGCTCATCCACCGCCAGCACCTCTTCCACGCTTTGTGGTTCGCGCAGATCCATCAACTCCAGTACCGACAAATTCAGCATAGCGATATCGGTGAAACGGATCTGCTGATTCAGAAATGCTTCAACGGTAATTTCATTGGCTGCATTGAGTGCCGTCGTCGCCGCCTGCCCCTGGTCAAAGGCATTCATTGCAAGCTTAAGACACGGATAACGATCGTAGTCAGGTTCACTGAACGTCAGGGAACTCAGCTTGCAAAAATCGAGTGGCTTCACGCCAGATTTCACGCGTTCAGGCCATGCCATTGCATGTGCAATTGGCGTACGCATATCCGGCTCTCCCAGCTGTGCCAGCACGCTGCCGTCCTGATAGCGTACCATCGAGTGAATCACCGATTGCGGGTGGATCAGCACTTCCATCTGTTTCGCCGACGCGTTAAACAGCCAGCGAGCTTCAATGTATTCCAGACCTTTGTTCATCATAGTGGCAGAGTCAACGGAGATCTTACGCCCCATTGACCAGTTCGGATGACGGCACGCCTGATCCGGCGTCATTGTGCTCAGTTCAGACAGTGGCGTTTCACGGAACGGGCCACCAGACCCGGTAAGCAAAATCGATACAACCCCATTCTGCTCCAGGTCAGCGTACCCCAGGTTCTGCTGAAAAGGTTGCGGTAAACTCTGAAAAATGGCGTTGTGCTCGCTGTCGACCGGCAAAAGACGTGCTCCGCGCTGCTTAACCGCCTCCATAAACAGACGTCCGCAGGTTACCAGCGACTCTTTATTCGCCAGCAGAACATCTTTACCGGCATCGATGGCGGCCAGCGTCGGCAGCAACCCGGCCGCGCCAACAATGGCGGCCATCACCTGATCGACCTCGTCCAGCGCGGCCATCTCACAGGCAGCCTGCTGCCCGCTCAGAACCTCAGTACGACTGCCCTTCTCTTGCAGAGCGGCTTTCAGCTGGCGGGCACTCTCTTCGTCATCCATTACCGCATAGCGGGGCGTAAACTCCAGACACTGCTCGACCATTCGCTGCACATTCTTCCCGGCCACCAGTGCTGTCACGGTGTAAAGCGCAGGGTTGTGGCGTACAACGTCGAGAGTGCTGCAACCGATAGATCCGGTTGAGCCAAGGAGAGTTAAATGCTTCATGAGATGCCCGAAAAAAGTTAGACCAGATAAAAGCAAAACGCCGCCAGCAAGACCCGAAGTCCCTCTGAACGGCGTTTATCAGTGTAAGACAGAAATCAGAACTGCATCAGTTCCGCTTCTTTATCTGCCAGCGCCGCATCAATTTTCTTGATGGCAGCGTCAGTCATTTTCTGAATATCGTCCTGTGAACGACGATCGTCATCTTCACTGATCTCTTTTTCTTTCAGCAGCGCTTTCACTTTATCGTTAGCGTCGCGACGGACGTTACGCACGGAAACACGACCCTGCTCAGCTTCGCCACGCACGACTTTGATCAGGTCTTTACGACGCTCTTCGGTCAGTGGAGGCAGTGGAACACGGATATCAGCACCCGCAGAGCTTGGGTTCAGACCGAGGTCAGATGCCATGATCGCTTTCTCAACTGCCGGGCCCATAGAGCGATCGAACACGTTGATTTTCAGCGTACGGGTATCTTCCACGGTCACGCTCGCCAGCTGGCGCAGAGGGGTAGGCGTACCGTAGTACTCTACGATGATGCCATCCAGCAGGCTTGGAGAAGCACGGCCAGTACGGATTTTGCTGATTTGGGTTTTGAACGCTTCTACGCATTTTTCCATGCGTACTTCAGCATCTTTTCTGATGTCGTTAATCACGTTACGAATCCTTGAAAACTTGTCTCAGGCAGACTATCCGCCAGCACAGTGCTACAGGTGTGCTAAGTATAGTCGCGTTTAATTCATGACAACGCCAATGGCGCGTCCGGGTAAGATACCACTTCAAAATAAAGCGGAATCTTACCTGTATTTATCGCCGACGGAAATTATTCCGTGATCAATGTGCCTTCTTTTTCGCCCATGACCACGCGGCGCAGTGCGCCAGGCTTATTCATATTGAAGACACGGATCGGCAGTTTGTGGTCGCGAGCCAGCGTGAAGGCGGCAAGATCCATCACTTTCAGCTCTTTTTCCAGCACTTCGCTGTAGGACAGCTGATCGTACATGGTGGCAGAGGGATCTTTTGCCGGGTCGGCGGTAAACACGCCATCCACTTTGGTTGCTTTCAGCACCACATCGGCTTCGATTTCGATACCGCGCAGGCAGGCAGCGGAATCGGTTGTAAAGAACGGGTTACCCGTACCGGCGGAGAGGATCACCACGCGGTTGTTGCGCAGCAGGCTGATCGCTTCTGCCCAGCTGTAGTTATCGCAAACGCCATTCAAAGGAATAGCGGACATCAGGCGGGCATTCACATAGGCACGATGCAACGCATCACGCATTGCCAGACCGTTCATCACGGTTGCCAGCATACCCATATGGTCGCCCACAACGCGGTTCATCCCCGCTTTCGCCAGACCAGCACCACGGAAAAGGTTGCCACCGCCAATGACCACGCCGACCTGAATACCCAGTTCGACAAGTTCTTTGATCTCCTGTGCCATGCGGTCGAGAATGCTTGCGTCAATACCGAAGCCTTCCGATCCCTGCAGCGCTTCGCCACTCAGCTTAAGCAGAATGCGTTTGTACACGGGTTTTGCATTGGTAGCCATGTTTCTTTCCTGAGACTGTCAACGATTAAGATGGGGGTTAATTCTGGCGACATAGTATGTCGCATACCAGCACAGCGATACGGGATCCTGTCTGATTTTCGTCTGACGGGTGACAAAAAGAAGCCGCCCTCAGGCGGCTCCTTTTTCATCATTAAGACTGCTTGGACATTGCAGCAACTTCTGCTGCGAAGTCAGTCTCAACTTTCTCGATGCCTTCGCCCACTTCGAAGCGGATGAAGCCAGTTACGTCAGCGTTGTGCTCTTTCAGCAGCTGAGCAACGGATTTGCTTGGATCCATAACGAAAGGCTGGCCAGTCAGAGAAACTTCGCCGGTGAATTTCTTCATGCGGCCTTCAACCATTTTCTCTGCGATTTCTTTTGGCTTACCAGACTGCATCGCGATGTCCAGCTGAACCTGGTACTCTTTCTCTACCACTTCAGCAGACACGTCTTCTGGTTTAACGAATTCTGGTTTGCTTGCAGCGATGTGCATTGCCAGCTGTTTAACCAGCTCTTCGTCAGCGCCTTTAGCCGCAACCAGAACACCGATACGCGCACCGTGCTGGTAAGAACCCAGAACGTCGCCTTCCAGGGAAGCTACGCGACGGATGTTGATGTTCTCACCGATTTTAGCAACCAGCGCAACACGTTCTTCTTCGAACTGTGCTTTCAGAACTTCAACGTCAGTGATTTTGCCAGCAACAGCTGCGTCCAGAACTTTGTTAGCAAATGCCTGGAAACCACCATCTTTAGCAACGAAGTCAGTCTGGCAGTTAACTTCCAGAATGATGCCGTAGTTGCCGTCGATTTTAGTGATGATCACGCCGTCAGCAGCAACGTTGCCTGCTTTTTTAGCTGCTTTGATCGCACCGGATTTACGCATGTTTTCGATTGCCAGCTCGATGTCGCCGTTCGCTTCAGTCAGCGCTTTTTTGCAATCCATCATGCCTGCGCCAGTACGCTCGCGCAGCTCTTTTACCAGGGATGCGGTAATTTCAGCCATTCTTAAATCCTCGGGAGATGTGAACTGCCCGGCCTGCGGCCAAACAGTATAAATTGAAAAAAGGGGCCGATAATGGGCCCCTATTCATACACGGTACTAATAAGGGGTGAAACCTTATTATTCAGCTTCTACGAAGCTTTCTTCCGCCTGAGAAGCCAGATCCTGGGAACGGCCTTCACGAACGGTAGCAGCTACAGCGCTCAGGTACAGGCTAACAGCACGGATTGCGTCGTCGTTACCCGGGATAACGAAGTCAACACCGTCCGGATCGGAGTTGGTATCAACGATAGCGAATACCGGGATACCCAGGTTGTTAGCTTCTTTGATTGCGATGTGCTCGTGGTCTGCATCGATTACGAACAGCGCGTCTGGCAGGCCGCCCATATCTTTGATACCGCCCAGGCTGTTTTCCAGCTTGTCCAGCTCACGAGTGCGCATCAGCGCTTCTTTCTTAGTCAGCTTGTCGAAAGTACCGTCCTGAGACTGGGTTTCCAGATCTTTCAGGCGCTTGATGGACTGACGAACAGTTTTCCAGTTGGTCAGCATGCCGCCCAACCAGCGATGGTTCACGAAGAACTGGTCGCAGCTGTTAGCAGCATCTTTCACAGCTTCGCTTGCAGCGCGCTTAGTACCAACGAACAGAATCTTACCTTTACGGGAAGCGATCTTGTTCAGCTCAGCCAGGGCTTCGTTGAACATTGGTACAGTTTTCTCAAGGTTGATGATGTGAACTTTGTTACGCGCGCCGAAGATGAAAGGCTTCATTTTCGGGTTCCAGTAACGGGTCTGGTGACCGAAGTGAACACCAGCCTTGAGCATGTCGCGCATGGAAACAGTTGCCATGTTTAAAACCTCTATATTGAAAGTTGGGGTTATGCCTCCACGTATCCCATATTACCGACCCCGAAGGGCACCCCGGAATATGTGCCGATACGTGTGTGTTGTTACACAAAGTGAGATATATCGCTCCCGTCCAGCCTGTGTATCTGAGATGGATCGGAAGTCCGGCGCGCTTTATACCACAAATCACGACCAGAAACCAATAATTGTTGGCGTAGTGTGCTGTTAATGATTCTCAGTTTGGCACGGGGTGCGCCTGACTGATACCATTGACGGTACTTAGACTAGTATTGTCGAAAAAATCGACACCGATGGACAGATTACATGGCTATCTCTATTAAGACCCCTGAAGAAATTGAAAAGATGCGCGTCGCCGGTCGTCTGGCCGCGGAAGTGCTGGAAATGATCGAGCCGTTCGTGAAACCGGGCGTCAGCACCGGCGAGCTGGACCGCATCTGTAACGACTATATCGTTAACGAGCAGCACGCGGTCTCCGCCTGCCTCGGCTACCACGGTTTCCCGAAATCCGTCTGCATTTCTATAAATGAAGTGGTGTGCCACGGTATTCCGGATGACGAAAAACTGCTGAAAGATGGCGACATCGTCAACATCGACGTCACCGTCATTAAAGATGATTACCACGGTGACACCTCGAAGATGTTTATCGTGGGCAAGCCAACCATCCTGGGTGAGCGCCTGTGTAAAGTGACGCAGGAGAGCCTCTACCTGGCGCTGAAGATGGTGAAACCGGGCATTCGCCTGCGCACCATTGGTGCCGCTATCCAGAAGTTTGTCGAAGCGGAAGGTTTCTCCGTGGTTCGCGAATATTGTGGTCACGGCATTGGCCGCGTCTTCCACGAAGAGCCGCAGGTTCTGCACTACGATGCGGATGACGGCGGCGTGGTGCTGCAAAAAGGGATGACCTTCACCATCGAGCCGATGGTCAACGCGGGTGACTACCGTATCCGTACCATGAAAGATGGCTGGACGGTGAAAACCAAAGACAGAAGCTTGTCTGCACAGTACGAGCATACTATTGTGGTAACAGACAACGGCTGCGAAATTATGACGTTGCGCAAGGATGACACCATCCCGGCAATACTGACGCACGATGAATGATAAAAAAGCCGGCAAATGCCGGCTTTTTTAATGGCGATAGCTTTTTCTTATGGGTGGCGCACGATGAGTAATCTATTACCCGAACAGTATGCTAACACAGCACTTCCCACCCTTCCCGACCAGCCCGATAACCCGGGCGTCTGGCCGCAGCACGAGCTGAGCTGTGCCGGCATCAAAGCCCATATGGATGTCTTCCAGCGCTGGCTGGGAAGCGCGTTTGATGCGGGCATTTCCGCCGAACAGCTCATTGAAGCGCGCACCGAATTTATTGACCAGCTTCTGCAACGCCTGTGGATTGAGTACGGATTCGGGCAGGTCAGCGACGTGGCGCTGGTTGCCGTCGGGGGCTATGGCCGCGGTGAGCTGCATCCGCTTTCCGATATTGACCTGCTGATCTTAAGCCGCAAAAAACTGCCGGACGAACAGGCGCAGAAGATTGGCGAATTGCTGACGCTGCTCTGGGATGTGAAACTGGAAGTCGGCCACAGCGTACGCACCCTGGAAGAGTGCCTGCTGGAGGGGCTATCGGATCTGACCGTTGCCACCAACCTGATTGAAACCCGCCTGCTGATCGGCGACGTCGCGCTGTTCCTGGAACTGCAAAAACACATATTCAGCGACGGCTTCTGGCCATCAGAAAAGTTCTTCGCCGCTAAGGTCGAGGAACAAAATCAACGCCACCAGCGCTATCACGGCACAAGCTATAACCTTGAACCGGATATCAAAAGCAGCCCCGGCGGCCTGCGCGATATCCACACATTACAGTGGGTAGCCCGTCGCCACTTTGGCGCCACCTCGCTGGATGAAATGGTGGGTTTTGGCTTTTTAACCGAAGCCGAGCGAAACGAGCTCAACGAGTGTCTGCATCTACTGTGGCGCATTCGTTTTGCCCTCCATCTTGAACTTAATCGCTACGATAACCGTCTGTTGTTCGACCGCCAGCTCAGCGTGGCCCAGCGCCTTCACTACAGCGGTGAGGGTAACGAACCGGTTGAGCACATGATGAAGGATTTCTTCCGCGTGACCCGACGCGTTACCGAACTCAACCAGATGCTATTGCAGCTGTTCGACGAAGCTATTCTGGCGCTGACGGCCGACGAAAAACCGCGCCCCATTGATGACGAGTTCCAACTACGCGGCACGCTTATCGATCTGCGCGACGAAACGCTGTTTATGCGCGAGCCGGAAGCGATCCTGCGGATGTTCTATACCATGGTCCGCAACAGCACGATCACCGGGATCTACTCCACCACCCTGCGCCATTTGCGCCATGCGCGCCGCCATCTGACGCAGCCGCTGTGCTATATCCCGGAAGCGCGTTCGCTGTTCCTGAGCATGCTCCGCCATCCGGGCGCCGTCAGCCGCGGACTGCTGCCAATGCACCGTCACAGCGTACTGTGGGCCTATATGCCGCAGTGGTCGCACATTGTCGGGCAGATGCAGTTCGATCTGTTCCATGCCTATACGGTGGATGAACACACGATCCGTGTCATGCTCAAGCTGGAGAGTTTTGCGAAAGAAGAGACTCGCTCCCGCCACCCGCTGTGCGTTGAGCTGTGGCCACGGTTGACCCATCCGGAGCTAATCCTGATTGCCGCCCTGTTCCACGATATCGCCAAAGGGCGCGGGGGGGACCACTCGGTGCTCGGCGCGCAGGACGTCCTGAAATTTGCCGAACTGCACGGTCTGAACTCACGTGAAACACAGCTGGTGGCCTGGCTGGTGCGCCATCATCTGCTGATGTCAGTCACCGCACAGCGTCGTGACATTCAGGACCCTGAAGTGATCAAGCAGTTTGCAGAAGAGGTACAAACAGAAAACCGTCTGCGCTATCTGGTCTGCCTGACGGTGGCCGATATCTGCGCCACCAACGAAACGCTGTGGAACAGCTGGAAGCAGAGCCTGCTGCGTGAACTGTACTTTGCGACCGAAAAACAGCTGCGTCGCGGAATGCAAAACACGCCGGACATGCGCGAGCGCGTGCGCCACCATCAGCTGCAGGCTCTGGCCCTGCTGCGGATGGACAACATTGATGAAGAGGCGTTGCATCAGATTTGGGCCCGCTGTCGTGCCAACTACTTTGTCCGTCACAGCCCAAACCAACTCGCCTGGCATGCGCGGCATCTGCTGCAGCATGATTTGTCGCAACCGATGATCCTGCTCAGCCCGCAGGCGACGCGCGGTGGTACCGAGATCTTTATCTGGAGCCCGGACCGCCCTTATCTGTTTGCTGCGGTATGCGCTGAACTGGACAGACGAAACCTGAGCGTGCACGACGCGCAGATTTTCACCACCCGCGACGGCATGGCGATGGACACCTTTATTGTGCTGGAGCCGGACGGCAGCCCGCTGTCGTCGGATCGTCATGAGGGGATACGTTTTGGTCTGGAGCAGGCCATCACTCAGCGCAGCTGGCAGCCGCCGCAGCCGCGTCGTCAGCCCGCGAAACTGCGCCACTTTACCGTCGATACCGAGGTCAATTTCCTGCCAACCCACACCGATCGTAAATCGTTCCTGGAGCTCATTGCCCTGGATCAGCCAGGTCTGCTCGCCCGCGTCGGCCAGGTCTTTGCCGATCTGGGAATTTCGCTCCACGGGGCCCGAATTACAACCATTGGCGAGCGAGTAGAAGATTTATTTATAATCGCAACAGCGGACCGGCGTGCCCTTAATAATGACCTGCAACTTGAAGTGCAACAACGGTTGACAGCAGCCCTCAATCCAAACGATAAAGGGTGACGTGTTTTTTAGTGAAATGGAAAGAGTAAACAATGCAGCAGTTACAGAACGTTATTGAGTCCGCTTTTGAGCGTCGCGCCGAGATTACCCCGGCAAATGTGGATACCGTTACCCGCGAAGCGGTTAACCAGGTGATTTCTCTGCTGGATTCCGGCGCGTTGCGTGTAGCAGAAAAAATCGACGGTCAGTGGGTCACTCATCAATGGCTGAAGAAAGCCGTGCTGCTCTCTTTCCGTATCAACGATAATCAGGTTATCGACGGAGCTGAAAGCCGCTACTTCGATAAAGTGCCAATGAAATTCGCTGATTACGACGAAGCGCGTTTCCAGAAAGAAGGCTTCCGCGTAGTGCCACCTGCTGCGGTGCGTCAGGGCGCGTTCATCGCCCGTAACACCGTACTGATGCCATCCTACGTAAACATCGGTGCCTATGTAGACGAAGGTACCATGGTGGATACCTGGGCTACCGTGGGCTCCTGCGCGCAGATCGGTAAAAACGTTCACCTGTCCGGCGGCGTCGGCATCGGTGGCGTACTGGAACCCCTGCAGGCTAACCCAACCATCATCGAAGACAATTGCTTCATCGGCGCGCGCTCTGAAGTGGTAGAAGGCGTGATCGTTGAAGAAGGCTCAGTAATCTCTATGGGCGTTTACATCGGTCAGAGCACCCGTATTTATGACCGTGAAACCGGCGAAATCCATTACGGCCGTGTTCCGGCAGGCTCCGTGGTTGTTTCCGGCAACCTGCCGTCTAAAGATGGTAAGTACAGCCTGTACTGTGCGGTTATCGTGAAGAAAGTGGACGCGAAAACCCGCGGTAAAGTGGGCATCAACGAATTGCTGCGCACCATCGATTAATCGGATATAACAAAAAGCGGGGGCAACCCCGCTTTTTTCATATCTGAGGGTGGCGAAAATAGATTTTTTCGTTAATTATTCAAAGGTTATGTTGAGATCAAGGGTACCGCTATGTACGATAATCTGAAAAGTCTGGGCATTACCAATCCTGATGAAATTGATCGTTACAGCCTTCGCCAGGAAGCCAACAACGACATTTTAAAAATCTATTTTCACAAGGACAAAGGAGAGTTTTTCGCCAAGAGCGTGAAGTTTAAATATCCACGCCAGCGTAAGACCGTCGTCGCAGACGGTGTAGGACAGGGATACAAAGAGGTTCAGGAAATCAGCCCCAACCTGCGCTATGTGATCGATGAACTCGATCAGATCTGCCAGCGCGACCGTACCGAAGTCGATCTCAAGCGTAAGATCCTTGACGATCTGCGTCACCTTGAAAGCGTTGTGACTAATAAGATCAGCGAGATTGAAGCGGATCTTGAGAAATTAACGCGTAACAAATAAGTTGGGTGCGGCCTGATGCCCTCACCCCGGCACTCTCCCACAGGGAGAGGGAGAAAACCATCATGTAGGCCGGGTAAGGCGAAGCCGCCACCCGGCAAACAGCATCATCGCTGTTCATCCAGCTGCAACGCCACATACAGCAGCAGCCTGTCGTCAAAACTTCCCAGATCCAGCCCTGTCAGCTCCGAAATCCGGTTGAGCCGATACTCCAGCGTGTTGCGGTGAATGAACAGCGCTTTCGACGTCGCCAGCGGCTGCACGTTATGCCGGAACCACGCCTGTAGCGTCCGGCGCAGCAGGCCATTGTTGTCCATCGCTTTCAGACGCGCGAGCGGACGCGCCAGCTCATTGGCCTGCCAGCCACCGCGCAGGCTGTCGAGCAGTACCGGCAGCATCAGATCCTGATAAAAATAGCTGCGGCTTTCCGGCATTCGCTGTTTACCCACCATCATCGTGGTACGCGCCGTACGCCATGAGCGGGCGATACTGCCAGGCCCGGTAAAGTAATTCCCCAGGGCGACGCGAAAACGCAGCTGACCATTCTCTTTCATACGGGAAATTAACTGCTCCACACGACGACGGTGATCTTCCGCATCCCAGCGACCGAACGCGTTAAGCGCCGGCTTGAGTACCACCATTTCCGTCAGGGATACAATCGCCACCAGGTTGTCGCGCTCCGGCGTTGCCAGCGCGTTTTGTAGCTGCTGCAATTCAGCCATCGCGCTATCGACCCCCAGCTGGCCGCTATCCACCTCAATCACCGCCACGACGCGCGGTTGGTTCAGGTCAATACCCAGACGCTGCGCCCACTCGCTCAGCGCAGGCGTATGCTCCTCTGCCTGAATCAGGTTCATCACCAGCTCTTCGCGCAGACGGCTGTCCTGGGCCAGCAGGTGCATCAGGCGCGACTGCTCCAGCATCATCTCCGCCGTCATGCAGACCAACTCGCCATATTTACGCAGTGATTCGGGTTCACCGGTCAGGCCTATTACGCCAACAATTTCCCCTTCAAGGCGCAGCGGTAAATTGATGCCCTGACGGACGCCGTGCAGGTGTTTCGCCACGGCATCATCGATATCCACGACCCGCCCCTGGGAAAGCACCAGCAGTGCACCTTCGTGCAATTCCCCAATACGCTCGCGATCGCCGCTGCCAATAATGCGCCCGCGGGCATCCATTACGTTAATATTGGTATCGATGATGCGCATGGTGCGCGCCACGATATCCTGCGCCATTTTGGTATCAAGATGCCAGCCAGCCATGTAACCCTCCTGTGAGCAGAGCTCAAGCATAGGGGAGTTCGGTTACGGTCGCATTGTGCGAATGCACAAAATCAGGCAGTGAAGTATGGACTTGTGGGAAGGGTCACAGAAACAAAAAAGCCCCTGCTTACATCACGCAGGGGCTTACGAGGATTACTGCATCAGGAGGTAGATAGAGGTATCACCACGCTGAATATTCAGCGCCAGCACGGATGGTTTGCTGTCGAGAATTTTACGCAGTTCAGCGATGTTTTTCACTGGCTGCTGGTTAGCACCCATGATCACATCACCTTTTTTCAGGCCGATACGGGCTGCCGGGGAATTCGCTTTCACGTTATTCACCACCACGCCTTTATCTGCACCTTTGTTGCTCATCTCCGCCCCTTCAATACCGCTGAAGATGGTGCTGGAATCAACCTGATTCTGGCTGCTCTGCTGCAGCTCCAGACTCACGTTAACCGCCTTACCGTCACGCAGCAGGCCAAGGGTGACTTTGCTGCCAATTGGCATTGAACCCACTTCGGCACGCAGGGCGGCAAAGCTGCTGATCGGTTTACCGTTCAGGGAGGTGATCACATCCCCGGCTTTAATCCCCGCTTTTGCTGCGGAGGAGTTCGGCATAACCTGGCTCACGAACGCGCCGCGCTGGGCGTCAACTTTCATCGCTTTCGCCAGCTCAGAGTTCAGCTCGGTACCCATGATACCCAGCTCACCGCGTTTCACCTGGCCGTACTGCACCATCTGCGCGGTCAGGTTTTTCACCATATTACTTGGGATAGCAAAACCGATACCGATGTTGCCGCCGTCCGGTGCCAGAATAGCGGTGTTGATACCGATCAGCTCGCCGTTCAGGTTCACCAGCGCACCGCCGGAGTTACCGCGGTTGATCGCTGCATCCGTCTGGATGAAGTTTTCATAGTTTTCCGCGTTCAGGCCGCTACGGCCCAGCGCTGAAACAATCCCCGAGGTCACGGTTTCGCCCAGACCGAACGGGTTACCGATGGCCACGGTGTAGTCACCGACACGCAGCGCGTCGGAGTCGGCAATTTTAATCGCCGTCAGGTTTTTAGGATCCTGAATCTGGATCAGTGCGATATCAGAGCGTGGGTCCTTGCCCACCACTTTGGCGTCAAATTTACGCCCGTCGCTCAACTGAACCTTAATGCTGTTGGCGTTATCCACCACGTGGTTGTTGGTAACGACATACCCTTTCGCGGCATCAATAATAACCCCCGAGCCAAGCGCCATGAATTTCTGCTGCTGGCCGCCGCCCTGGCCGTCATCCCCTGCACCACCGCCCTGACAGAACGGAGAACTCTGGAATGGCGAACCGTCCTGGCAGAACGGCGAGTTATCGCCGAAGAACTGCTGGAAGTTACGCGGCATACGCGGCGTATTGACGGTCGTGCTGCCCTCAACGTTAATACTCACCACCGATGGCATCACTTTTTCGAGCATCGGTGCCAGGCTTGGCATCTGCTGCGCGGTTGCTGCCGACGACGCGGTCTCGGCTGCAGTAGCAGTCAGAGGAGACAGCGCTAAACCTAAACTCAGAGCCAGTGCACTCATTGCTAATGTGGTTTTTTTCATGTTTCTCAATCTCGATTTACAGATAACGCAAAATTGCTGTGTAACTCAGATTCGTTTTATACCGCTTAGTTCCGGCGATAAGTTTATGGAAAAAGTAAAAATTTATTGGTCGTCTTTACAAAACTCCGGGATTATTCCACCGCCATCAGCTTGCGGTACTCATCCCAGGCATACAAATCGTTCATTCCGCTGATATAGTCCTGGATGAGACGACAGCGATAATAATATTCGAGCACCGGCCACTGCGGTGAGTGGCGATCCAGTTTGCCGATGGCTTCAACGTAAGCCAGACGATGACGGGTAGAAAGTTTCTGATAAAGCCGGGACTCAATCGGTATTCGTCGCACGCGCTCTTGTTCCACCAGCTCGCTGAATTCATCGACCGACAATTGCAGCAGAGGGCGATATATTTCCAGTAAGCCGCTGATTACCCGGTATCCCTGCAGCTCTAACTGTTCGACATCGGGGTGGCTGAATACATGACGCATCGCGACATGTTTATATAACTCAAGCAACTGGCTGAAGCTACTGTCATCCTCCAGCAAGGCATGATTGAACTCGCCGCTAAAAATCATCGGCAAATTATCAATAAAGCGCGAGGCGGCGTAAGGCACCAGTTTATTTAATGTATTGACCCGCAAATACATAAAGAACTGATCTTCGGTGCTCCGGCTTAATGTATTTGCACGCGATTTTTCCCAGGCATTTTCGACCACCTGGGCAAACAGCGAACCTTTTTCATGTTTCCCCCATGCATCATAAAGATGCTGATAAAGCTCCTCGACGCTAAATATTCTTTTTTCAACCGCGTCTTCCAGGTCAGCAACGCAATAGGAGATGTCATCGGCGGCTTCCATAATCCACGTCAACGGGAAGCGGCCATTTGCAGTCAATGAAAGTTCTTTACGTAACCGCTCAATATAGGTCTCTTCGGAGAGGTAATAGCCCGGCTTTTTCATCAGATAGCTGTGCGAAGCGGGCGTTTCGCCCATCCACCAGGCCGGACGGGTATATTTGAGGATGCATCCCACCTGTGCCCAGGTCAGATTCATGCGCATCAGGGAGTGCACCAGTCGTATCCCCTGCGCATTGCCTTCAAAATGACAGAGATCCTGACGCACCTTACGACGCAGATCGTTTAGCCCATCTTCGCCTTCACGCAGGCGTAAATCCCGCACCACGCAGCGGTCATCACTGAGTGGCTGGCTGACGGCATCCGACGGGAAGAGTCGCTGCCTGAACCAGTCGTTGATCGCCGCCTCGCCAAAGTGACCAAACGGGGGATTGCCGATGTCGTGCATCAGGCAGGCCATCTCAACAATACTTTCAAAGGGCCCGGTCAACTCATCCAGACCGTAGGTTTCCAGCAAGCGCTGCTCTTTGAGACGGCTTAAAATCTCTTTGGCAATGTAGCGCCCCACCTGCTGAACTTCCATTGAGTGGGTAAGGCGTGTGCGCACGGCAGCGTTACGCTCAAGCGGAAACACCTGGGTCTTTTGCTGCAGACGACGAATGGCAGGCGAGTTAATGATCCGCCCGCGATCGCTTTCGAAGATACGCAGGATCTCATGTTCGCTCTTTTCACCCTGCGGCGAACGGAAACGTCGGTGCCAGTTAATTTTGGTGCGAAAATCGATCTGTGACATGTGCTCCCCCGCGTGAGAATGCGTTTCCCCTTAAGCGCATGATAGACTATGCATCTTAACAAGGCACATCGCGAGTAAATCTATGAAAATCGGCATTATTGGTGCAATGGAAGAAGAAGTTACGCTGCTGCGTGACAAAATTGAGAACCGTCAGACTCTCTCTCTGGGGGGTTGTGAGATCTATACTGGTCAACTGAACGGTGTTGACGTGGCTCTGCTGAAATCAGGCATCGGTAAGGTTGCTGCTGCGCTGGGCGCAACGCTGTTGCTTGAGCGCTGCAAACCAGACGTGATCGTTAACACCGGCTCTGCGGGCGGTCTGGCACCGACCCTGAAAGTGGGTGATATCGTCGTCTCCGATGAAGCGCGTTACCACGACGCAGACGTTACCGCATTCGGCTACGAATACGGTCAGCTTCCAGGTTGCCCGGCCGGCTTTAAGGCCGACGATAAGCTGGTTGCGGCGGCAGAAGAGTGCATTGCTGAGCTGAACCTCAACGCCGTACGCGGCCTGATTGTGAGCGGTGATGCCTTCATCAATGGCTCCGTCGGCCTGGCAAAAATCCGTCACAACTTCCCGCAGGCTATCGCCGTTGAGATGGAAGCGACCGCGATTGCCCACGTTTGCCATAATTTCAACGTCCCGTTCGTGGTGGTCCGCGCCATCTCTGACGTGGCCGATCAGCAGTCTCATATCAGCTTCGACGAATTCCTGGTTGTCGCGGCAAAACAGTCCACCGTGATGGTGGAGAGCCTTGTGCAGAAACTGGCTCGTGGCTAAACATGCCATCAGGGCGCTGGTCGCCCTGCTTCTGCTCGCACCGGCCTGGCTCTGCGCCGCGCCGCGTGTGATTACCCTCTCCCCCGCTAACACCGAACTGGCGTTTGCTGCCGGTATCACCCCGGTTGGTGTAAGCAGCTTTTCCAATTACCCACCGCAGGCCGCGCATATTGAACAGGTCGCAACCTGGCAAGGGATGAACCTTGAGCGCATCGTGGCGCTTAAGCCCGATCTCGTGCTCGCCTGGCGTGGCGGCAATGCAGAGCGGCAGGTTAATCAACTGACGTCGCTTGGGATCAAAGTCATGTGGGTGGATGCCGTGAGCATTGAGCAGGTCGCTCAGGCGTTACGCGCTCTGGCGCCCTACAGCCCAACCCCGGCTAAAGCCGAGGATGCGGCAAAACAACTGCTCAGCGACTATGCGGCACTCAAAGCAAAATACGATACCCCCGTTAAAAAGCGCATCTTTCTGCAGTTTGGCAGCCAGCCGCTGTTCACCACCGGAAAAGGCTCCATTCAGAATCAGGTCCTGGAAGTTTGCGGCGGAGAAAATATCTTTGCGGCCAG
The DNA here is from genome assembly GCF_049237265.1 of Enterobacter cloacae complex sp. IR5384. NCBI lineage: Bacteria > Pseudomonadati > Pseudomonadota > Gammaproteobacteria > Enterobacterales > Enterobacteriaceae > Enterobacter > Enterobacter cloacae complex sp. IR5384. The sequence continues at coordinate 43,473 of NZ_JBMKHJ010000022.1, forward strand.
CCGGATACCGTGGCCTCAGGTCAGTCGGGAACAGGTACTGGCTCGCCGACCACAGGCGATCGTTGTGGTCGGAAATGCGAGCGAGATTCCTAAAATTGAACAATTCTGGCAAAGCCAGCTAAAAATTCCGGTGATCCCTCTCACCAGCGACTGGTTTGAACGCGCCAGCCCGCGTATTATCCTCGCCGCAAAACAACTCTGTGCCGCACTGGCCGAGAGTCATTAACATAAGACCCCCTTCGAGGATTTAACGATGCTCGTTTATTGGCTGGATATTCTTGGCACAGCCGTTTTTGCTATCTCCGGCGTCCTGCTCGCCGGAAAGCTGCGCATGGATCCGTTTGGCGTGCTGGTGCTTGGCGTGGTGACCGCCGTAGGCGGTGGAACGATCCGCGATATGGCGCTGGATAATGGCCCGGTATTTTGGGTGAAAGATCCCACCGATCTGGTGGTGGCGATGGTCACCTGCCTGTTAACCATCGTGCTGGTTCGCCAGCCCCGCCGCTTACCAAAATGGATCCTCCCGGTGCTGGATGCCGTCGGGCTGGCTGTGTTTGTCGGCATTGGGGTGAATAAAGCCTTTAATGCGGGTACAGGGCCCATGGTTGCCATCTGCATGGGCGTGCTGACTGGCGTAGGCGGCGGGATTATTCGCGATATTCTGGCACGAGAAGTGCCGATGATCCTGCGTACCGAAATCTATGCTACGGCCTGCATTATTGGCGGGATTGTACACGCCACGGCGTACTATACCTTTGCGATACCGCTGGAAAATTCAGCCATGCTGGGAATGGTGGTGACGCTGGCGATACGTCTGGCGGCGATACGCTGGCACCTTAAATTGCCGACGTTCGCGCTGGATGAGAATGGAAGATAAACGCAAAACGGTAACCGCAAGGTTACCGTTTTTAATCTTTTCTCCCTCTCCCGGTGGGAGAGGGCCGGTGTGAGGGCATCAGCCTGCCCCCGCTTAAATACTGAACGAAGACCCACACCCGCAGGTGCTGGTGGCATTTGGGTTCGTCACCACAAAGCGTGAACCTTCCAGACCTTCTGTGTAATCTACCGAACCGCCCACCAGATATTGCAGGCTCATCGGGTCAACCACCAGCGCGACGCCCTGTTTCTCGATAGTCATATCGCCGTCGTTAACCTGGTCGTCAAAGGTAAAACCATACTGGAAGCCGCTGCAGCCGCCACCGGTAATATAGACACGCAGTTTCAGATCCGGATTGTCTTCGTCGGCAATCAGGGTTTTCACTTTGTTGGCTGCTGCTTCGGTAAACTCCAGCGGCAACGCTACGTCATCACTCATCTTATGCTCCCATGAATACTGCTACTGCAATTGGGTAAAATTCACCCAATTCTTTTTGTCATTATCTAATACCCTGGTAATTCATTCAAGTATTCTGCATTGCGGCCCGTTCTGCCTCCTGCTTCGCCAGGGTGCGTGCAAGAATGGTGGAGTATAGCGGTTTTCCACCCAGGAATTGGGCTAATAGTGTCGCGCCGAGACAGGTAATGATCATTGGCAAAATGAGCTGGTAATTATCCGTCATCTCCAGCACCAGCACGATGCCGGTGAGCGGCGCGCGCAGGGAGGCCGCCAGCAGCGCTCCCATCCCGGCAACGGCAAAGGTACCCGCATCCAGATGGTATGCCGGAAAACCGACCTCAGCGGCCATGCCAAAGGCAGTACCAAGCAGCGTCCCCAGCGCCAGCATCGGGGCAAAGATACCGCCGGGCGCACCGGAGGAAAAACAGAGCACCGTCGTGATGACGCGAGAAATAAACATAAACAGAAGCAGACCCACGCTGAAGTTGCCCGCAGCTGCAATCGGGATCAGCCCGAACCCGCCCCCCGCCGCGTTCGGTTCAATGAACCCCAGCACGCCGCACAGGCCGCCCAGCAGACCGCCCATCAACACCCACTTCGTGGTATTCCCGCCGTGGATGCGCTGGAACATATCCTGCATACGCAGAATAAAAGTGTTAAACAGCGGGCCGACAATGCCGAATATCATGCCGAGGATCAGGTACAGCCACAGCGTGTTGACCGGCGCATTGGTCAGTTTGCCCACTTCGATCACCGGGCTTTCGCCATTGAAAATGCGAAACACAATGCTCGACATGATCACACCGGTAAAGACCGCTTTGATCGAGATAAGGTTGTAACGGAACTGGGCGCGCATCTCTTCGATGATAAACAGGATCCCCGCCAGCGGCGCGTTAAACGCCGCCGAAAGCCCCGCTGCGGCACCTGTCGCCAGCAGCGTATGGCGCGCTTCCGCGCTGCGCATCCGGAACAGATCCCCCACCATGCGCCCGACGTTCCCGCCCAACTGCACGGTTGGCCCCTCTCGGCCCAGTACCATACCCGCACCAAGCGTTCCCATGCCGCCGATAAACTTCACCGGGATGACGCGCCACCAGCGCACCGGGCGCAGCTCTTCCAGCGCGCCTTCGATTTCAGGGATCCCGGAACCGCCCGCTTCCGGCGCAAATTTACGCACCAGAAAGTAGCCCACCATGGCAAATAGCGCGGACAACCCGAACGCCCAGACCCAGACCAGCCATCCTTTGTCGGCGAAACCGGCCACCTTACCAATACGCCAGTTCAGCACCGCATTGACTGCCTTTTCAAAGGCGACGCCCGCCAGCCCGGCGAGCGTACCGACTACAGCGGCGGCCAGTAAAATTGCCAGCGGTGTCTTATCGCGGTTAAGCAAGCGCCGGATACTGATCCGGTGTTGCGTGCGCCGGAACTGTTGTTCTTCAAAAGAGGGAGAGTCTGCTTTCATTACCATGTCTTTTCGTCATACAAATCGCCGCAGGGATTTTACCAGAGTGCATCAGGTCGTCCCGTGAAAAATACTTAAAAATTGTTTAGCAATGAAAGGGGGCAAAAATTTCATTACCTTCCGCGGATCACTTAGAATAGTGTGCTTAATCATTTTATACGAACCAGGAACGACGCCATGAGCAAGTCTGAAAACCTCTACAGTGCAGCCCGCGAGCTTATCCCGGGCGGCGTGAACTCGCCTGTTCGCGCCTTTACCGGCGTAGGCGGAACGCCGCTGTTTATTGAACGTGCTGATGGCGCGTACCTGTTTGATGTCGACGGCAAGGCCTATATCGATTACGTCGGCTCCTGGGGCCCGATGGTGCTGGGTCACAACCACCCTGCCATCCGCAATGCGGTGATTGAAGCGGCCCAGCGCGGCCTGAGCTTCGGCGCGCCTACCGAGATGGAAGTCAAAATGGCGGAGCTGGTGACCGAGCTGGTGCCAACCATGGACATGGTGCGTATGGTGAACTCCGGTACCGAAGCCACCATGAGTGCTATTCGTCTGGCGCGCGGCTTTACCGGTCGCGACAAAATCATCAAATTTGAAGGCTGCTACCACGGCCATGCGGACTGCCTGCTGGTGAAAGCGGGTTCCGGCGCACTGACCCTTGGCCAGCCAAACTCCCCGGGCGTACCGGCTGATTTCGCGAAACACACCCTGACCTGCACCTATAACGATCTGAACACCGTTCGTGCGGCATTCGAGCAGTATCCACAGGAGATCGCCTGCATCATCGTTGAACCTGTTGCGGGCAACATGAACTGCATTCCACCGCAGCCCGATTTCCTGCCGGGCCTGCGTGCCCTGTGCGATGAATTTGGCGCGCTGCTGATTATCGACGAAGTGATGACCGGTTTCCGCGTCGCGCTCGCGGGTGCCCAGTCATATTATGGCGTAGAGCCGGATCTGACCTGTCTCGGCAAAATCATCGGCGGCGGTATGCCAGTGGGCGCATTCGGGGGGCGCAAGGATGTGATGGAAGCCCTGGCACCAACGGGGCCGGTTTACCAGGCGGGTACGCTCTCCGGTAACCCGATTGCCATGGCGGCGGGCTTCGCCTGCCTGAAAGAAGTCTCCCAGCCGGGCATTCACGAAACCCTGACTGAGCGCACGACGCAGCTGGCAAACGGTCTGCTGGAAGCGGCAGAAGAGGCGGGTATTCCGCTGGTGGTAAACCACGTGGGCGGGATGTTCGGGATCTTCTTCACGGAAGCCCAAACCGTGACAAGCTATCAGGACGTGGTGAAGTGCGACGTTGAACGCTTCAAGCGTTTCTTCCACCTGATGCTGGAAGAAGGCGTCTACCTGGCGCCGTCTGCTTTTGAAGCTGGTTTTATGTCCGTGGCGCACAGCGAAGAGGATATCAATAACACCATCGACGCGGCGCGTAAGGTGTTTGCGAAGTTGTAAGCACGTGCGGCGTGATGCCCTCACCCCGGCCCTCTCCCCGTGGGAGAGGGAGCAAACCCTAAAACGTCAATCTTAGGATTGACGTTTACTTTTATTACCGACTCTGCTTTCTCAACAGATAAATAAAATACGGCGCGCCGATAAAGGTCGACAGCAAACCCGCCGGGATCTGATACGGGAACAGCACCATTCTTCCGCACCAGTCCGCCACCACCAGCATCACCCCGCCCGTCAGGGCAGACATCACGATATGCGGCATTGTCCGACGGAATCCCATCATTCTGGCGATATGCGGCGCCATCAACCCAACAAAACTCAGTGGACCAATGGTCATGGTGGCCGTGGCCGTCAGGCACGCCGCCAGCAGTAACAGCGCGACGCGCGTTGGCGTTAACGCCATGCCGACCGCACGTGCGGTTTCGCCCCCCAGCGGCAGGATCGTCATCCAGCGGCGGCACAGGGGCACAATCGCCAGCAGCACGATCATCACGATCCCGGAATGCACCACCTGACTGCCGGTGGCGTTGTACGTTGAGCCGGAGATCCAGGTCAGGATCTTCGCCATCCGCGGATCGCCGCTCGCCTGCAACATCATCAGCAGCATGGTAAAGGCGGTGCTGAGCGCCATCCCGGCCAGCAGCATCCGGTGAGGCGAAAACCCGCCGCGGCCTGACGCAATCAGAATGATCATCAGCGTCACCGCCGCCCCGATGCTTCCGGCAGGCATCAGCCAGCCAAAGGCATTTCCCGGCACAAGGAACAGCATCAGCACCACGCCAAACGCGGCTCCCGAACTGATACCCAGCACTTCCGGGCTGGCCATCGGGTTGCCGGTCAGGCGCTGGATAATACAGCCCGCGACCGCCAGCATCACCCCGGCAATCAACGCCGAGAGGATCCGCGGCCAGCGCCACTGCAGCAGTTCCTGGAGCAAATCGCCCGTTGCCCAGTGCCAGCCCGTCGCATCGCGCCCGAAAGCAAGCGCCACAAACGAGACGATAATCAGCACCGCCAGCCCGGCGAGGCTGAACCACAGCACCGACTGACGCTCGGCATAAACTTTATCCCCAGCGTCCATCGCGGGAGCGCTCATGCTGCGCAGACGTGGCAACAGCCACAGCAACAGCGGCGCGCCAACCAGTGCCGTTACCGACCCGGTAGAGACTTCCATCCAGACACGCGCCAGCCAGAGAATGATTTGATCGGAAAGCCAGAGGATCAGCGCTCCAATTAGCGGGGCCAGCAGCAGTCGCGCCAGCAGGCGACGCGCACCGAGCATTTTTGCCAGCAGCGGGGCAAACAGCCCGATAAAGCCGATAATCCCAACCGCATTAACCAGCAATGCGCTGAGGACAATCGCCAGCGTCAGCGCCGCCAGACGCGCCAGGGAGAGCGCCAGCCCCAGATTGCGGGCTACACCGTCATCCAGCCCCATCAGCGTCAGCGGACGTAACAACAGCAGCGTCAACATGGCGCCGCCAACAAGCTGCGGCCACAGACGCTGCACAATACTCCAGTCGGTCTGGGTCAGCGTGCCGGTACTCCACAGAAACATGCTTTGCAGCTGATCGTGATGAAACAGCACCAGCAGCTGGTTGATTGCCCCACAATAGAGGCTCACCACCAGCCCTGCGAGGATCAGCGTCACTGGCGAGAGGCGTTTCCCCCACGCCACGCCGAAGACCAGCGCGCCTACCACGCACGCGCCCGCAAGCGCGGCAAACTGCGAGGTTAACGCCCCAGGCAGTGCCCACAGCGTGGTCACCGTGATCCCAAGCTGGGCACCGGTCGCGACGCCAAGCGTTGTAGGCTCGGCCAGCGGGTTACGCAAAACCTGCTGGAACAGGACGCCCACCAGCCCTAACCCGGCCCCGACCAGCAGCGAAATCGCCAGACGCGGCAGCAGGCTGTAGTGGAACAGCATTTGCTGAATATTATCGATATCCGGCGCAGCCAGGGCCGCGCCCCACTGCCCGCGCGGTAAGGCGGTCGAGAGGTTAAACCAGGTCAAAGCCAGCGCGGTCAGGAAAATCAGAGCCAGCAACAGCGCCGGGAAACGGGCAATACGCGTACTCATGCTTTTCCCCCCAGCGCGTTATCCAGCACCCGGGCGAAGTGCATGGCCGACAGCGTCGCGCCGTAGAACCAGACCGCCGGTGCACGCGTAAAGCGTTGCTCACGCACGAACGGCATCGCCTGCCACAACGGTGTCGCCATCAGCGCCTGCATTTCACGCTCGTTGCCGTGATCGAAGCACAATACGTCCACATCGCGGAACGCCGCCAGACGGTCGATACCGACGGCGGTGCTGCCCCAGAAGGTCATCTCCCCTTCCCAGGCATTAGGAATGCCAAAGCTATCGAGCACTTCCTGGAACAGACAGTTTTTGCCGAAGACCAGCATATGGCGCGCATCCAGCAGCGTCACCATCAGCAGCGGGCGGTCTCCGCGATGGGCAAAACGCGGCTTCAGGGCGTCAATCAGAGCATCAAACTCTGCGAAATGTTGTTTGGCTTCCGCCTCACGGTTGAGGAAATGCGCCATCTCGTTGATGGATTTTTTCGCCATCGTCAGCGGTTTTTTACCGTCACTGAAGGAGAACCCCCGCCCAGGGGCAATACGCGCCATTGTCTCTTCTGACGGGCCATACCCCGCGGACCAGAACAGAAATGACGGCTTCATCTGCGTCAGCAGCTCAAGGTTAGGCTCCGTACGCAAACCAATATCAATGACCGAATCGGGTAGCGCCGGCTCGTTCACCCACAGCCGGTAGTTGGGAATATCGGCCACGCCATACGGCGTGACGCCCAGCGCCATCATCAGTTCAACAGGCAGCCACTCCAGCGCCACAATACGGTGCGGATCGACGGCAGCAGCCCGCGCGAGGTTCATCTTTAACAGCAGCGGTGAAAGTGCCATGGCCGTCAGCAGGCGACGGCGGCTCAACAAGGTAGAATTCAGCATCAGTAAACAAAGCTCACCGGAGCAGCCCCGCCAGGATGAGGCAGGATCCCCATAGGAATACCGTAGATGTGTTCCAGCGTTTCGCTCCGCATCAGTTCAGACGGCGAACCCTCGGCAATCATCTCCCCGCCGCGAAGAGCGACAAGATAATCACAATAGCGCGCCGCCATGTTGATATCGTGCAGCACCGCAATAACCGTCAGGCCACGCTGCTGGCTCAGGCGATGAACCAGCGCGAGAACATCAACCTGATGAGCGATATCCAGTGCGGAAGTGGGTTCGTCGAGCAGCAGGCAGCGGCTGTCCTGCGCGACCAGCATCGCAATCCACGCGCGCTGACGTTCGCCCCCGGAAAGGCTGTCGACCAGACGGTGCGCCAGCGGCTTTAATCCCACCAGCGCAATCGCTTCTTCCACTTTCTCTCTGTCGGCGACACCGAAGCGCCCGAGTGCGCCATGCCACGGATAACGCCCGATCGCCACCAGCTCACGCACCGTCATCCCTTCTGCCTGAGGCAATTGCTGCGGCAGATAGGCGACTTTGCGCGCAAAGGCTTTACTGCTCCAGCTCTCCAGAGGCTGTTCGTCCAGCAAAATATCCCCTTCAGAAGGCGGCTGATGACGGCCCAGCATTTTAAGTAACGTCGATTTACCGGAACCATTGTGACCAATCAGGCCGGTAACTTTACCTGCGGGGAACGTCAACGAGAGCGGATGCAGCAAGGTGCGCCCGGGAACACGAAAGGAGAGTTGATTGAGCGTAAAGGTGGTATCGGATTGCGTTTTATTATCCTGCATATCAGCCAACTTAAATAAAAAGGGCACGGCGAACCGTGCCCGAAGAGAGATTAGAAGCGGAAGGTCGCGGTAGCCACAACCTGACGCTCAGCACCCCAGAAGCAACCGTAGGTGTTAAAGCAGCTGGCAACGTACTCACGATCGAACAGATTGTTCACATGCAGCGCCACGTTTGACCCCGCCATGCCAACGCGTGCCAGATCGTACCTGACCAGCGCATCAACGACGGTGTAGCTGCCCACTTTGAAGGAGTTAGCCGGATCACCATAGCTTGAGCCCGTATAACGCACGCCGGTGCCCAGCGTCAGACCAGACAGCGGACCATCATACATTGTGTAATCACCCCATACAGATGCCATGTGTTTCGGCACCTGGGCTGGTGTGTTGCCTTTGTAGTTAGTATCTGTCGTGTATTCCGCATCGGTGTAGGTATAGGAGCCAACAACGTTAACGCTCGCAGAGAGGGCTGCTTTCGCTTCCAGCTCTACGCCACGGGCACGGATTTCACCACCTTCAACCGAGAAGAAAGAACCCGCCGGGTCCGCCATCAGGTTGTTAGTTTTGGTCAGCTGGTACAACGCACCGGTGACAACGATCGGACGATCGCTCGGAACGTATTTCACGCCCGCTTCGTATTGCTTGCCTTTAGATGGCGAGAACAGTTTACCCTGTGCATCAGTCTGCGAAGCCGGTTCAAACGATTCGCTGTAGCTAAAGTAAGGAGTTACACCGTTATCAAACAGGTAGTTAACACCGCCACGCCAGGTGAACTGGGTATCATCACGTTTGGAGGTGGTATTGGTCACACGGTTATAGGACTCCTGATCGGCCCAGTCATAACGACCGCCCAAGGTTACCAGCACTTTATCCCACTGCGCCTGATCCTGAACATACAGACCCGTCTGTTTCTGGCGATTAAGGATTTGATAAGGACCTGAATTAGCCGGATCTTTTGAACCGAAATCAAAATCGCTGTTCACAGGATTATAGAGATCCAGCAGCGGAACAGAATCGTCATAACCAAACCAGGAATTGATGTCATTCCGCATACGCATGAAGTCAACGCCAGTCAGCAGTATGTGGTCCACCTCGCCGGTAGAGAATTTGCTTTGCAACTGGGTATCAACGGTGAAGTTCTGCAATTTCTCATTATCGACAACATATTTACGCGCCAGATAATGGCCTTTATCAGCAGGCGCAAGCGCCGCACACTGTTTGTTGCCAGCATTTGCCGGATCGGTGCAGACGCCATAGCCGTAAACGCTGTTTTGCGAAGTTTTGTTCTCGGCAAAGCGCAGATTCTGACGCACGGTGAAGGTATCGTTAAATTCGTGGTCGAAGCTATACCCCACCATTTTCTGGTTCCGGGAATAGGTATTATTCTTCGCCCCTTCATTGAAGTTAGTCGGCAAACGCTCACCGTTTGGCAGTGGCTCCACTGTTCCCTCTTTTGGCAACCAGCCGTAGTAACCCGTTTCAGGCTCGTTCTGGAAATAAGAGAGGAAGGTAAATGTGGTTTTATCATCCGGACGCCATGAGAAAGATGGCGCGATAGCATAACGCTGCTCTTTCGCACGCTCCTGCTGAGCGTTATTTGAACGCGCAACCCCCGTTAAGCGATAAGAATAAACACCGTCGTCATCAATCGCATCGCTAAAGTCAAACCCGGTCTGGAACAGGCTATCCGTGCCCACTTTGAACTGGATCTCTTTCAGGGGATCGGTTGTTGGGCGCTTACTGACCATGTTCAGCAAACCGCCAGGGCTGCTTTTGCCGTACAGAACGGAAACCGGACCGCGCATGATCTCGGCGCGCTCCAGCATATAAGGATCAATAACGGCGTCGTTATAGAAGTTCCCCTGCATTTTCATGCCATCGAGGTAGTTATTTTGAGACTGACCATCGGCCGCAAAACCGCGAATAATCAAGTAGTCATAGGTGTTTGATGCACCACGGGTGCCTACCGCAACGCCAGGGGTGTAACTCAATGCTTCTTTAACCGAGCGCGGTTGATGCAGTGCCATCTCTTCGGCTGTTACCACTGAAATAGATTGCGGTACCTTTTGAATGGGGGTGTCCGTTTTGGTCCCGGTCGCGGATTGTCTTGCTGCGATGGTAGCAGCTGGCCCCCAGGCACTTTCCTGTGCAGCCGGAGCGGCAGTGACAGTGATGGTTTCTTCTTTTTTCGGGGTTTCGGCAGCATGGGTATAAGCAGACATGCCGGCAACCGCTGTGGCTACGACAACTGCGATTTTACGCAGCGACGTGTTAATTGGCTGAGCAGTATTGGAAAGCGCCATGGTGTATCTCTGATAGAAAAGTGAATGATAACGTAAACGAGAATTATTATTATGACCGCAGCATAATAGGCGAAACGTTGGCTGCATAGCAAGCAGGAAGCGGCCCTACGAGAATTAAGGGTTTAAGAAATAACCAGGAGAAAACGAAGGGTTAATCAGAATTAAAACGAGGGTTAATAAAATGGGGAAAACGGGTAAAAAAATCCCCCCTTTCGGGGGGACCTTGAACGGTTAGTTACCGCCGAACATATCTCTAATCCAGCCCGCGACACCGTCGCTGTCTTTCTTCTCGTTCTGCTGCTGCGGCTGTTGTTGCTGCGGCTGCTGAGGCTGAGAAGACTGGTCGAACGGGTTGCCCGTCGGCTGCTCTGGCTGACTCTGCTGGCACAGGGAATCCGGGTTCGTTGTCCAGACAGGCAAGGTACGCATACCGCCGCCACAGACAAAGTTTCCGGAACTGTCCACGCCCATATCCACGATATCCTCCGGCGCAACCAGGTTTAGCGGCACCGGAGACTGATTCGCCAGATAACGCTGGTAAATCGACATCGCCCCGCTCGCACCATACAGTTTGGTTGGCTGGTTGTTGTCGCGGCCCACCCAGGTGATCACCACTTCACGACCATCGATACCGGCAAACCAGGTATCGACGTTGTTGTTGGTCGTCCCGGTTTTGCCCGCCAGATGCAGGCCCGGATACTTCGCCCCCAGCTGACGGCCGGTACCACGCTGCACAACCTGCTGCATCGTCCACAGCGTCATGTAGGCTGCCTGCGCCGGAACGGCGCGTTCCGCCTGCGGGAAGCTCTGATACAGCACGGAGCCATCTTCGGCAATCACCGAGCGCAGGGCTGACAGCGGTGCACGGTTACCACCGCTGGCAATGGTCTGGAACGCCTGTGCCACTTCGATTGGCGTCAGGTTTAACGCCCCCAGGATCATGGCTGGCACAGGGTGCAGCTGATCTTTAGCGACGCCCAGCTTCTGCCAGGTATCAACTATCGCAGGCAGACCCAGTGCCATCCCAAGGTTTACCGTCGGCACGTTCATGGAGCGGGTCAACGCATCCACCAGCATTACCTGGCCGCTGAACTGTTTATCATCGTTCTGCGGTGACCAGACCTGGCCGTTAGGCTGACGCAGGGAGATCGGCGCGTCGGCAATCCAGGTATTCAGGCGATACAGATTTGGCTGGCTCAGGGCAGTGAGATAGGTTGCTGGCTTCGCCAGTGAACCGATCGAACGACGCGCCTGCATAGCACGGTTGTAACCTGCAAACTGCGGCTCAGCCCCGCCCACCATCGCACGGACTTCACCCGTGTTACGGTCAACCACCACCATCGCGGTTTCCAGATCGCTCAGCTTACGCTGTTTCTTCAGCGCCGGAATGCCCTCAACGGCCGCTTTTTCTGCCGCATCCTGCGCCACGGAGTCAAAGGTGGTAAAGATCTTCACGCCGGAGAGATCTTTCACTTTATCACCGAGCTTGCTCTGCAGCTCCTGACGCACCAGCTGCATAAACGCAGGCTGAGGCGAAATTACACCGCCGCGCGGCTGGACGCCAAGCGGACGTGCGCTCAGCATGTCGTACAGCTCCTGGTCAATCACCTGCTGTTGTTGCAGCAGACGCAGCACCAGGTTACGACGCTCCAGCGCCAGTTTCGGGTTACGCCACGGGTTATAGATGGACGCCCCTTTCACCATACCCACCAGCAGCGCCTGCTGGTCCAGGCTCAGCTCTTCCACCGGACGGCCAAAGTAGTACAGGCTCGCCAGCGGGAAACCGCGGATTTCGTTATCACCGCTCTGACCGAGATAGACCTCGTTCATATACAGCTCAAGGATACGATCCTTGCTGTAACGCGCATCCATCAGCACGGCCATGTACGCTTCGTTGGCTTTACGCCAGTATGAGCGCTCGCTGGAGAGGAACAGGTTCTTCACCAGCTGCTGGGTAAGCGTACTCGCCCCCTGTACCGTACGGCCCGCCGTCAGGTTGGCCAGCACCGCACGACCAATGGAGTAGAGGCTGATACCATCGTGCTCATAGAAGTGACGGTCTTCGGTTGCCAGCAGCGTGTCCACCAGCAGGTCCGGGAAACCGTTACGGGCGACGAACAGACGCTGTTCACCATTCGCCGAAGAGAGCATGGTGATAAGACGCGGATCGAGACGGAAGAAACCGAACTGGCGGTTGTTATCCATGTTCTCGATGGTTTCCAGACGATCGCCGTCAAAAGTCAGACGCGCACGCACCTGCCCCTCTTTGCTGTCCGGGAAATCGAACGGACGACGGATCATCTCAATGCTTTTCGCCTGCACGGTAAATTCGCCAGGACGCGTCATTTTCGACACCTGACGATACTGGGTGGCCTCCAGCAGTTTCACCATCTCGTTCTTACTGATCGACATTTCAGGCTCAAGGTTTACCATGCGGCCATACACTGCCGCAGGCAATTGCCAGACTTTTCCGTCGATACGGCTGCGGATCTTCTGATCCAGATAAACGCCGTAGATCGCCATCAGTACAACAAAAACAATGAACAGCTTCAGCAGCAGCCAGAACCAGCCGCGTTTACCCCGAGGCTTACGCCCTTTGCCTTTTCCTTTACGCGGCATCGGTTCTTCATCCTCATAATCGTCTTCATAGTCATCGTCATAATCCTCATCTCTGAGGCGACGACGGCTCACCTTTTCTTTGGCCGGACGCGTTGGTTTTCCCTTACGCCCAATTGGCTCGCGGTCATTCCCCGCCATGCTTTTTCTCCGCAACGTTCAGGCGCAAAGGCCCGATTCTCATTTCTTCCACTGACCTGTGAAAGAAGAAATCTCTCAAAATTGCTTTTCTCCCTCTCCCTGTGGGAGAGGGTCGGGGTGAGGGCATCAGGCCGCACTCCCCTTTACGAATATTTCTTCGTCCGCCGTGTCGGTGCCGTATTCGCCGGATCGTCCGGCCAGACATGTTTGGGATAACGCCCTTTCATCTCTTTTTGCACTTCACGGTAGCTCCCCGCCCAGAATGCGCCCAGATCGCGGGTAATCTGCAGCGGGCGATGCGCAGGTGACAACAGCTCAAGCACCACGGGCACGCGCCCTTCGGCAATGGATGGCGTGGTCGCCTCGCCAAACATCTCCTGCATCCGTACCGCCAGCGCCGGTGGATTATCCTCGTGATAACGAATGGCAATCCGGCTGCCGGTCGGCACAGTGTAATGCCCTGGCAGTTCACTATCCAGACGTTGACGTAACGACCAGTCGAGTAAATTCTGTAACGCGACCTTAACATCAAGCGCTTTTAACGCCCGCAGCGAGTGTACACCGCTCATTTGCGGCAGAAGCCAGCTTTCCAGCGACGCAAGTAACGTGTCATCATCCACCGCCGGCCAGGCATACTCGGGCAACCAGCGCGCGGCGCAGTGCAGACGAATACGGTACTGCTCGGCCTCCGGGGTCCAGTTCAGAACACCTAAACCTTTTTCACGAATACCGTTCAGCATTGCCTGGTGCAACTCCTCTTCCGATGGCTTTGCCAGCGGCTTCGTCCCCAGGGTCAGTTTACCTATCTGGCTACGACGAAATGCCTTCAGAGTGCCCTGCGCATCATCCCACTCGACGATGTCGGACTGCTGAAGCAGCTGCGGACAGGCGCGCGTGAGGGCATCGATATCCACAGCCACGGCCTGCAAAATTCGGGCATCGGGCGAGTGGCTACCCTGCAACAAGAGCGGCGCAATCAGCCATTCATGGCGCGTCAGGGCGTCATCGCTGTCCAGCATCGCACCCATGCCGTTTGCAAGCTGATAGCGTCCATCCAGCCCGCGACGACGCGCGATCCTGTCGGCAAATGCCTGCGCCAGGAGAGGCGCAATGCTGTCAGCGTCCGGCGTACAACCACGACTGTTAAGCCGTTTACAGAGCTGCTGCGCGCGCTGCTGCCAGTTCCCCTGATTACGTGAAAAAGCCTGCGCCAGATCGCAATTTGCACCACGAGGCGGCTCCTCAAGGATAGCCGCCAGTTTCGCCGCCGTGGCAATTTCATCATCCCCCTGCGCGGCCACCAGCATCGCCGCCAGCCGGGGATCGTTACCCAGCGCGGCCATTTTCTGCCCACGTGATGATAGCCTTTCGCCGTCCAGCGCCCCTAGCTGGGTCAGCAACGCGCGCGCCGCCGCCAGGTTTACCGCGGGAGGTGCATTGAGCCAGGTTAACTGTGCGGGATCGGGGCAACCCCACTGCAACAGTTCCATGATCAGCCCCGAAAGATCGCTTTGTAAAATTTCCGGCGTGCTCTGCACAGCCGCGCGTTCGGCCTGTTCTGCGCTGATGAGATGTAAACAGATGCCCGGCTCAAGACGCCCGGCACGGCCAGCTCGCTGAACCATCGACGCCTGGCTGATGCGTTGCGTCAGCAGCTTTGTCAGACCGGTGCGCGGGTCAAAACTGGCCACCCTCTCCTGGGCGCTGTCCACCACCAGGCGAATGCCTTCAATGGTCAGACTGGTTTCGGCAATATTGGTGGCCAGTACCACTTTACGCTGCCCCGTCGGCGCGGGAAGGATGGCCTTGCGCTGGTCACTCAACGACAGTGCGCCGTAGAGCGGGCAGAGCAATACGTCGCTGCCCACCCGGGCGGCAAGCTGCTCCTGCACCCGCTGGATTTCGCCAACGCCCGGCAAAAACAGCAGCAGCGAACCGGATTCCTGACGAAGCAAGTCAGCCGTGGCGATCGCCACCGCTTCATCGAAACGCTGATGGGCAGGAAGCGGCTGATAGCGGCGTTCAACCGGAAACGCGCGCCCTTCGGAGGTGATGACCGGCGCATCCGGTAACGTCTGCTGTAGCCGCTCGTTATCCAGCGTGGCCGACATGATGAGCAGTCGGAGATCGTCCCGTAACCCCTGCTGGACGTCCAGCAACAGCGCCAGCGCCAGATCCGCCTGCAGGCTGCGCTCGTGGAACTCATCCAGAATCACCAGCCCGATGCCGGACAGTTCCGGATCGTTTTGCAGCATACGGGTGAGGATCCCTTCGGTCACCACTTCAAGCCGCGTGGACGGGCCGACGCAGGTTTCGGCGCGCATACGGTAGCCTACCGTCTCGCCCGGTTTTTCATTCAGCAGTTCCGCCAGGCGCTGCGCCACGTTGCGCGCGGCCAGCCTGCGCGGCTCCAGCAGGATAATCTTCCCGCTGATAATGCCTGCATTGAGAATGTGCAGCGGTAGCCAGGTGGATTTACCGGCACCCGTAGGGGCGTTAAGTAAAACCTGCGGGGCATCCTGCAAGGCAGCGAGCAGTTCAGGAAGGACGACGGCGACCGGCAATGAGGACACTAACAGCTCCAGAGGGTTAACATTAGTCGGCGTACATTGTAGCATCGGCGCATATCATTACCGAGTCCCCTGTATGTCTGAGTCGAAACGACTGTTTTTCGCCATTGAGCTGCCCGCGCCGATCCAACGGCAAATTGTTCGCTGGCGCGCCGAACACTTCCCGCCCGAAGCGGGCCGCCCGGTTGCTGCGGCAAACCTCCACCTGACGCTGGCTTTTCTGGGCGACGTCAGCGGCGAGAAACAGCGCGCCCTGGCGGCGATGGCCGGTCGGATTTCCCAGCCGGGATTTACGCTGACCCTTGACGATGCGGGGCAGTGGCTCCGCTCCCGCGTCGTCTGGCTGGGCACGCGCCAGCCGCCGCGCGGATTATTACAGCTTGCAAATATGCTGCGCGCCCAGGCGGCACGTAGCGGCTGTTACCAGAGTCCGCAGCCGT
Organism: Enterobacter cloacae complex sp. IR5384; assembly: GCF_049237265.1. Taxonomy (NCBI): domain Bacteria; kingdom Pseudomonadati; phylum Pseudomonadota; class Gammaproteobacteria; order Enterobacterales; family Enterobacteriaceae; genus Enterobacter; species Enterobacter cloacae complex sp. IR5384. Next base: position 59,560 of record NZ_JBMKHJ010000022.1, read on the forward strand.
TTCATCCTCACATTACGCTACTGCGCGATGCCGGTCAGGCCGTTGCTATCCCGCCACCGGGCTTTCACTGGGCCTTTCCGGTGACCTCTTTCGCGCTGTACGAATCTGTTTTTTCACAAGGACGCACCCGCTATACGCCGCTCCAGCGCTGGACGCTGGGCGATACCCTAAGGAATTCTGATGAAGTTTAGTCCTGCACTGCAACACGCCACGCTTATTCAACGCTACAAGCGTTTTCTCGCTGATGTCGTCACCCCTGAAGGGGAGCCGTTAACGCTGCACTGCCCCAACACCGGGGCAATGACGGGATGTGCGACACCGGGTGACACGGTCTGGTATTCCACTTCAGAAAATACTAAACGCAAATATCCTCACACCTGGGAAATGACGCAAACCCAACAAGGGGCTTTTATTTGCGTAAACACCCTGCGCGCGAATCAATTAGTTAAGGAGGCTCTGACGAACGGAACCCTTCCCGAACTGGTGGGTTATGGCACCCATAAATCTGAAGTGAAATATGGCGATGAAGGCAGCAGAATTGACTTTATGTTACAGGCGGAAGACCGTCCCGAGTGCTATATTGAAGTCAAATCAGTCACGTTAGCGGATCAGGAAAATGGCTATTTCCCGGATGCAGTCACGCTACGGGGACAAAAGCATCTGCGGGAGCTGATGAGTGTTGCGGCGGCGGGCAAACGCGCCGTACTGCTGTTTGCGGTTTTGCACTCAGCCATTGAACGGTTTTCTCCAGCCCGCCATATTGATCTCAAATACGCGCAATTGTTGAATGAGGCACAAAAGCAGGGGGTAGAGGTTTTGGCTTATAAAGCGGAACTTTCTGCCGATGATATGACTCTGAGATCCTCTCTTCCCATTGTCTTATAAGGGAATAGACGATTGATGAATAAGTGTTCTGGCCGCGTGCGCAAATACGCTTTTCCTCACAGGCTTGTCAAGTGTTACGTTTAGATAATTGCCATACGGAAAAGCATCTGCTATTTATAGCGACCTGATTTTTCCCCCAACACGGGGATCGATAGTGCGTGTTAAGGAGAAGCAACATGCAAGAAGGGCAAAACCGTAAAACATCGTCCCTGAGTATTCTCGCCATCGCTGGGGTGGAGCCGTATCAAGAGAAACCGGGCGAAGAGTATATGAATGAAGCCCAGCTGTCGCACTTCAAGCGTATTCTTGAAGCATGGCGTAATCAACTCAGGGATGAAGTCGATCGCACCGTTAGTCATATGCAGGATGAAGCGGCTAACTTCCCGGATCCGGTAGACCGTGCCGCTCAGGAAGAAGAGTTCAGCCTTGAACTGCGTAACCGTGACCGCGAGCGCAAACTGATCAAAAAGATCGAAAAAACGCTGAAGAAGGTCGAGGACGAAGATTTTGGCTACTGCGAATCCTGTGGTGTTGAAATTGGCATTCGTCGCCTGGAAGCGCGTCCGACCGCCGATCTGTGCATCGACTGTAAAACGCTGGCAGAAATCCGCGAAAAACAGATGGCGGGTTAATCCCGGTCCTGTTTACCCACTCCAAAGGCGGGAGTCTCTCCCGCCTTATTACTGTTGATATGTCTGAATCTCACTATATCGGGCGCTTCGCGCCATCCCCCTCCGGTGAATTACATTTCGGCTCGTTAATTGCCGCTCTCGGCAGCTACCTGCAGGCTCACGCACGCCTGGGTAAATGGCTCGTCCGCATTGAAGATATTGATCCTCCACGTGAAGTTCCCGGTGCAGCAGACACCATTCTGCGTCAGCTGGAACATTACGGTCTTCACTGGGACGGCGAAGTTGTCTGGCAATCAACACGTCACGACGCCTACCGGGAACGTCTGGCCTGGCTCGCTGAGCAAGGGCTCTCATATAACTGCACCTGTACCCGCGCGCGCATACAGAGCGTGGGGAGCGTCTATGACGGCCACTGCCGCACGCTCAACCACGGCCCGGAAAACGCCGCCGTTCGCCTGATCCAGCGTGCCCCTGTGCTCCACTTTAACGACCTGCTCTCTGGCGACATTCATGCGGATGAACGGCTGGCGCGAGAGGATTTTATTATCCACCGCCGTGACGGGCTGTTTGCCTATAACCTGGCGGTGGTGGTGGATGACCACTTTCAGGGCGTCACCGAAATTGTGCGCGGAGCCGATCTGGTTGAACCTACGGTGCGGCAAATAGCGTTGTATCACCAGTTTGGCTGGACGGCACCGGATTACATTCATCTGCCGCTGGCCGTCAACGAGCGGGGCGATAAGCTGTCGAAGCAAAACCACGCCCCCGCCCTGCCAGAGGGCGATCCGCGCCCCGTTTTGATCGACGCGTTACGATTTCTCAACCAGAATGTAACCAACGAATGGCAGGATCTTTCCATTGACGAATTGCTGAAACTGGCCGTTGCCACCTGGTCGCTCACGAGCGTGCCAAAAATCCAGCATTCTCAAATGCGTTGCGCTGAGCTATGATTAGCCGCTTTTTTCATAACAAAACACACTACGAGGTGTACCATTTTTACCCGAGTCGCTAATTTTTGCCGTAAAGTGCTAAGCCGCGAAGAGAGCATGGCGAATGACGCTATTGCGCAACCACAGATGTCGGTTATCCCGCGTGAGCAGCACAATATTTCCCGCAAAGATATCAGTGAAAATGCCCTCAAGGTGCTCTATCGTCTGAATAAAGCGGGCTACGAGGCCTATCTCGTTGGCGGTGGAGTACGTGATTTACTGCTGGGCAAAAAACCCAAAGATTTCGACGTGACGACCAGCGCCACGCCCGAACAGGTGCGTAAATTATTCCGCAATTGCCGTCTCGTTGGCCGCCGTTTCCGTCTGGCACACGTCATGTTTGGGCCGGAAATTATTGAGGTGGCGACGTTCCGTGGTCACCACGAAGCGGGCGCATCCGATCGCACAACTTCCCAGCGTGGCCAGAACGGTATGCTGCTGCGCGACAACATCTTCGGTTCGATCGAAGAAGATGCCCAGCGTCGCGATTTCACCATCAACAGCCTTTACTACAGCGTGGCGGATTTCACCGTGCGTGATTACGTCGGCGGCATGCAGGATCTGAAAGAGGGCCTGATTCGCCTGATCGGCACGCCGGAAACCCGGTATCGCGAAGATCCAGTGCGTATGCTGCGCGCCGTGCGTTTCGCCGCCAAGCTGGATATGCGCATCAGCCCGGAGACGGCAGAGCCGATCCCGCGTCTGGCGACGCTTATCAATGACGTACCGCCAGCCCGCCTGTTCGAAGAAGCGCTCAAACTGCTGCAAGCCGGTCACGGATTTGCCACCTATAACCTGCTGCGCGAATACAACCTTTTCCAGCCGTTATTCCCGTCCATTACCCGCTACTTCACCGAAAATGGTGACAGCCCAATGGAACGCATGATTGCGCAGGTGCTGAAGAATACCGACACCCGTATCCGCAACGATATGCGCGTGAACCCGGCGTTCCTGTTTGCGGCGATGTTCTGGTATCCGCTGCTGGAAACGGCTCAGCGTATTACCCAGGAAAGCGGCCTCGCCTATTATGACGCTTTTGCCCTGGCGGCAAACGACGTGCTGGACGAAGGCTGCCGTACGCTGGCCATTCCGAAACGTATTACCACGCTGGTGCGTGATATCTGGCAGCTTCAGCTGCGTATGTCCCGTCGTCAGGGCAAACGCGCCTGGAAGCTGATGGAGCATCCTAAGTTCCGCGCGGCCTTTGATCTGCTCTCTCTGCGTGCTGAAATTGAACGCAACCAGGAGCTGCAGCGTCTGGCGCAGTGGTGGGCCGAGTTCCAGGTCTCCGCACCGCCGGAGCAGAAAGACATGCTCACTGGCCTTGATGAAGAGCCGGCGCCGCGTCGTCGTCACCGTCGTCCGCGCAAGCGCGCACCGCGTCGCGAAGGCACGGCATGACCCTCGCGTATATCGCTATCGGCAGCAATCTGGCCTCTCCTCTGGAGCAGGTTAATGCTGCCGTTCGGGCGCTGGGTGAGATCCCCCAGAGCCGCATTGTGGCAGTCTCCTCGTTTTACCGTACACCGCCGCTCGGCCCGCAGGATCAGCCTGATTACCTGAATGCCGCCGTGGTGCTGGACACCGCGCTGGATGCCGAAACGTTGCTGGATAACACCCAGCGCATTGAGCTGCAACAGGGTCGCGTGCGTAAAGCAGAGCGCTGGGGGCCACGTACCCTTGACCTCGACATCATGCTGTTTGGTAATGAGGTGATTAACACTTCACGCCTGACGGTGCCGCATTACGACATGAAAAATCGCGGATTTATGCTCTGGCCGCTGTTTGAAGTCGCCCCCGATCTCACTTTCCCGGACGGCATCCCGCTCAGGGAGATACTGGACAACCTCCACGCAGAAAAACCCGCTCGCTGGTAAGCCTGTGCCCCCGCGCATTAGCCACAAAATAATTGTGGCTAATAGACGACCTAAAATCATTGTTCCCTCGAATGTTACTGTTAGAATGCGCAAAGATTCGCTTTGGGTTATCAGGAAACAGTATGAAACCAACCACCATCTCCTTACTGCAGAAATGCAAACAGGAAAAGAGACGCTTCGCCACCATCACCGCATATGACTACAGCTTCGCCAAACTGTTTGCCGAAGAGGGGATCAACGTCATGCTGGTCGGGGACTCGTTAGGGATGACGGTACAAGGACATGACTCCACCCTGCCGGTCACGGTCGAGGATATTGCTTACCACACCCGTGCCGTGCGCCGTGGTGCACCTGCCTGCCTTCTGCTTTCCGATCTGCCGTTTATGGCCTACGCCACGCCAGAGCAGGCTTTCGACAATGCGGCGGCCGTGATGCGCGCAGGTGCTAATATGGTCAAAATCGAAGGCGGCGCCTGGCTGGTGGAGACGGTAAGAATGCTTACCGAGCGCGCCGTGCCGGTGTGCGGACATTTGGGCCTCACACCACAGTCCGTCAATATCTTTGGCGGTTACAAGGTGCAGGGTCGCGGTGATGCCGCGCAGACGCTGTTTGACGATGCCCTCGCGCTGGAAGCGGCGGGCGCACAGCTGCTGGTGCTGGAATGTGTACCGGTTGAGCTGGCAAAACGCATCACCGACGCGCTGTCTATTCCGGTCATCGGGATTGGGGCTGGCAACGTGACCGACGGTCAGATTCTGGTGATGCACGACGCCTTTGGCATCACCGGCGGCCATATCCCGAAATTCGCCAAAAATTTCCTTACTGAAGCGGGCGACATGCGCGCCGCGGTCAGGCAGTATATTGCCGACGTCGAATCCGGTGTTTACCCGGGTGAAGAACACAGTTTCCATTAAGGAGTCTCGTTGTGCTAATCATTGAAACCCTGCCGCTGCTTCGCCAGCATATTCGCCGTGCACGACAGGAAGGTAAACGTATCGCACTGGTCCCGACCATGGGTAACCTGCATGACGGCCATATGAAACTGGTCGACGAAGCGAAAGCCCGTGCAGATATCGTGGTGGTCAGTATCTTCGTTAATCCGATGCAGTTTGACCGCGCGGACGACCTGGCGCGCTATCCTCGTACGCTGCAGGAAGATTGCGAGAAGCTGAAAAAGCGCCATGCGGACTTCGTCTTTGCGCCGGCACCTGCAGATGTCTACCCTCAGGGTACAGAAGAGTCCACGTACGTTGATGTCCCGGGCATTTCGACCATGCTCGAAGGGGCCAGCCGTCCAGGCCACTTCCGCGGCGTGTCTACCATCGTCAGCAAGCTGTTCAATCTGGTGCAGCCGGACGTTGCCTGCTTTGGTGAGAAAGATTTCCAGCAGCTGGCTCTGATCCGTAAGATGGTTGCCGACATGGGTTATGATATCGAGATCGTGGGCGTGCCGATTGTACGTGCCAAAGACGGTCTGGCGCTCAGCTCCCGTAACGGCTATCTGACCGCTGACCAGCGTAAGATTGCCCCAGGATTAAGCAAAGTCATGAATACCATGGCAGAGCAACTGTCGGCGAAAGAGTTGACCGCTGAAGAGATCGTGGCCCTGGCTGAACAAGCGCTGAACGATAAAGGCTTCCGCGCTGACGATATTCAAATCCGTGATGCTGACACGTTGCTTGAGTTAACCGACGCCAGCAAGCGCGCGGTTATTCTGGTGGCTGCATGGCTCGGCCAGGCGCGCCTTATCGACAACAAAGTGGTTGAACTGGCATAACCTTCTTACCCTCCCCTCTTACAGGAGGGGTTAACGCATGATTAAAGGTACACGTAATGATTCGCAAAATGCTGCAAGGTAAGCTTCACCGTGTGAAAGTCACGCAGGCCGACCTGCACTATGAAGGCTCCTGCGCGATCGATCAGGATTTTCTCGACGCGGCGGGTATTCTTGAAAACGAAGCGATTGACATCTGGAACGTGAACAACGGCAAACGCTTCTCCACCTACGCGATTGCCGCAGAGCGCGGGTCTAAGATCATCTCCGTTAACGGTGCCGCCGCGCACTGTGCAGACGTAGGGGATATTGTGATCATCGCGAGCTTCGTCATGATGTCCGACGAAGAGGCGCGCCGCTGGCAGCCTAAAGTCGCCTATTTTGAAGGCGACAACGAGATGAAACGCACCGCGAAGGCAATTCCGGTGCAGGTTGCCTGATGCTGCCAGGAGCGGAGCCTTCAGGTTCCGCTCCTCAAAGGTAAAGAAAACATCCTTTTTTTGTATACATAGCCTCTCCTCTATTTATTTCCCCTATTTTCTCCTCTCTCAGCGTTTCTCTTGGTTTAAAAAAAACATTATTCTGAATGATATAATTAAAGGAATGATCTTTGTCATTTATAATCTAAACAATCCAATATAATTTGGCTGCAATAAAAATCGTCTCTCTCCGTTCATTCAAAACAAATTTAAAGATCATTTTCAATAACTTATCAAACATTCAATTTTTCTAATAATGGCTTTTAGCAATTTTAAATACCCAACCCATTCATAGATCCCTATCATCATTTTGCTTAAATTAAATCTGCACAATGTTTTTAAATGGAATTTAAATTATGTTAAAAAAAACGTTATTAGCTTCAGCTGTAACTTTGTTTGCAATGGGTTCTTTTTCAGCAATAGCAGACACCGATATCGGTTTAATCACCTTTGACGGTGCGGTAACAGACACAACGTGTAATATTTCCACCGCCAATGGTGAATCACAAAATAATATTACTATTACCTTACCGGTTGTTAAAAAATCTGATGTTGAATCAACCACCGTCGATACCGGTGTCGGCTCTAAGAATTTTGAACTGCTGCTCACCAACTGCCCTGGAACATTAAAGACTGCTTCAGCAAGCTTTATGTCAAAAAATATGGGTGCCATTGCAAACGGTACCATTGAACCTGACGCCAGCGTAGCAGGCGCAGCAACCAACGTTGCACTTGCCTTGTATAATAATGCCCCTACCGAATCTTCTCGTATTATGGTCGGCCAGCCTGCTAATAATACGCAGAAAGCCAATCTCACCGCCGGTTCCGGCAAGCTGTTCTATCGCGTTGCATACGTTCCGGGTTCCAACTGGGTGAAAGACACGAACCCAGTGCAGTCAGGTAAAGTCAGCGCCAACGCGTACTTCACCATGAGCTACGAATAATTTTATCCCTCCCGTTAATGTGCCCTGCTGGGCACATTTTTGCCTATTTTTTGAGAGTAGACATGCACGTACTGAATATTAAGAGCGGACTAAAAGCCCTGCTGCTGGCCTCGATGAGCGTGTTTGCTCTTAATGCCAGTGCAGATATTGTGATTTCCGGCACCCGTGTTATTTATCCTGAATCGGCAAAAGACGTAACGGTGTCAATGGATAACCGTGGCACCCGGCCTCTGCTGGTACAGACCTGGCTCGATGATGGAAGAGATACCACTAACCCTCAGGAGCTGAAACTGCCTTTTATTGTGACGCCGCCTGTTTCGCGTGTTGAACCGCAAAAAGGGCAAACCGTCAGAATCACCTGGCTGGGTCAGGCATTGCCAAAAGATAAAGAGTCGCTGTTCTGGTTTAACGTTCTGGAAGTTCCGCCGAAGGCTAAGGAGAGCGATAACCAAAGTATGCTGCAGCTTGCTTTCCGTACCCGCATTAAACTCTTTTTCCGTCCCACAGGATTAAAAGGGGAACCGACAGACGCGGCCAAAAATCTTAAGTGGTCCCAAACCCGACAAGGGCAAAAAATCGTTTTAAGTGCGAAAAATGATTCGCCTTATTATGTGTCGCTGGCAAGTGCGGCGCTTATTTCAGGCGGTAAAAGTTACGAGATCGAAACGCATTTTATTGAACCGTTCTCAAGCCAGACGATGAATGTGAAAAATTACACCTCATCCGGAAATAGCAAAATAACCTGGCAAGCCATTAATGATTTCGGTGGAATTGATAAGTATGAGTCTATACCGCATTGATTCCCTGTCAGCTTCAGAACATTCACAAAAACTATAATTAGCGTTGCCCTGGGACAGAGTTCATCATGCACTTTAGACGTTCGCTACTATGTTTATCGATAAGTGCGGTATTGCCGTTATGTGCATTTGCTGCTGAAAATAATAACGAAGAAGACGTGCAATTTAACGAGCAGTTTCTTTATAACACTGGCGCATCCATTGATATCAGTCGTTTTTCAAAAGGCAACCCTGTTATTGCCGGAACCTATAAGGTGAAGATGATCGTTAACGGGAAACCTTCCGTTACCACGGATCTTCTGTTTAAGGAGAATGGCACACCGCGCGCCACTCCTTGCATCACCCCGAAACTACTCACGCAGGCAAATGTCACCACCGAGCAACTGAAACACTCTGAGGAGGATTCTACTGACACCTGTGTCTCTATGCCAGACGCCTATCCCGGCTCGCGTGTGGCTTACGATCCCTCCACACAGGAGTTAGACCTTTCCATTCCTCAGGCTTTCGTCATTCAGCGTCCAGCGGGATTTGTCGATCCTTCACTGTGGGAAGACGGGATCCCGGTGGCCATGCTCTCATGGGATCTTAACGGCTGGCACGCAGACATGCCGGATTCCAGCACTGATACGGCCTATGCAGGTCTGCGCTATGGGGCAAACCTGGGGCCATGGCGACTCCGGGCGCGAGGCAACCTGAACTGGGATCAGGATTCCGGTACTCATTACGCCAGCCAGGATATCTATCTTCAGCGTGATATCACGCCGCTGAAAGCGCAGTTTATCGCCGGCGATTCCTATACCCGTGGCGACGCCTTCGATTCCATTAGCCTGCGCGGGGCGCGTTTATATAACGATGACCGTATGCTTCCGAATGGTATATCGACCTATGCGCCGGTGATCCGAGGGGTTGCAAACAGCAACGCCAAAGTCACGATCGCCCAAAGCGGCAATACGATTTACGAGACCTCCGTCCCCCCAGGACCGTTTGAAATCACGGATCTCAGTACAACAGGTTACGGTAGCGATCTCATCGTCACGGTAGAAGAGACGGATGGGAGCAAACGTTCCTTCTCAGTCGCCTATTCTTCCGTCGCACAAATGCTACGTCCTGGCTACTCCCGATGGGATGTCGGCGTGGGTGAACTGCGTGACGACAGCCTGCGCGACAAACCAAAGGTGGGATATGCAACGGGCTACTATGGCTTAACCAATACCTTCACGGGGTATGCGGGCCTGGAATATACCGATAGCGATTTCTACGCCACATTGTTGGGTATTGCCATGAATACCGGAGTCGGCGCATTCGCTCTTGATGTCACGCATTCGGATGCCCGGATCGACGGCTTACGACATCTCACGGGCGAAAGTTATCGCGTCTCCTACAGCAAACTTATGGAAGCCACGAATACCTCTTTCAACGTCGCCGCCTACCGGTTTTCAACGTCTGACTATCTCAGCCTGAACGATGCGGCCTCGTTGACCAATGAGATCAAATACCGTGACAGGGAGCGTAACCCGGAACGTAACAACAGCGACGTGTATCAGACCTTCCAGCGCATGAAAAACCAGATCCAGGTGAATATCAGCCAACCGCTGAATATTGCCGATCTTGATTTGGGATCGCTGTATGTCAACTCAACCTGGCAGGACTACTGGAATGAAAGCAGTTCGTCGGCGCAATACTCGGTTGGCCACAGTCATTCGCTAAGCTGGGGAAGTTATAGCCTCACCGTGCAGCGCACCTACAATGAGTTTGGGGAAAAAGATGACAGCGTCTATCTGAACCTCACGATTCCATTCGACACGCTGATGGGTAACAGCAAGCGAGCGGGTGGATTCTCCTCACTCACGACGGGCATCGGCAGCGATTTAAAAGGCGGCAGTAGCTTTAACGCCAGCGCTAACGGCAACACCGAAGATAACCGCTTCAGTTACAGCATTACCGAAAGCACCACGCGTTACGACGATACGTTAAATCAGTTAAGCGGGTACGGCAGTTACAACGGCCCGCATGGACCGCTAAGCCTTTCCGTCTCCGCCTCAGATGACGGTACACGACAATATTCTGCCAGCTATAGCGGCGGGATGGTTCTGCACTCCGGTGGCGTAACACTCGCCCCTGGCAGCATCAGCGAAAGCGATACGCTTGCCTTAATTAAAGCTGAGGGGGCAGAAGGCGCCCGCGTCTCTATCGGAAACGGTGAAATCGGCGCCTCAGGCTATGCCCTTATGCCCTATCTTTCCGCCTACCGTGAAAACAGCGTTGGTCTTGATATCAGCGAAATGCACTCTGACGTGGAAGTGAAAAATACCCGCTCCACCACCATCCCCCGTAGCGGTGCCGTTGTGCTGGTTAACTTTGAAACCGATCAGGGGCGCTCAGTGTTAATGGAACTGATGCGTGACGATGGCGGGTTTATCCCGTTAGGCGCCGATGTGCAAACCGACCAGGGCGTATCCGTGGGTAGCGTGGGTCAGGCCGGGCAGGCATGGATCCGCGGAATTGAAGATAAAGGGACGTTAAACATCGTCTGGGGAAATGAGCCCGGCACATCCTGTACCGTCTCCTACCACATCCCACCGGATGCGAAAAAGATTGGACCGACAACGCTGCTGACGGGCCAGACCTGCCGCGTCACAGCCTTATAAAGGGAGTTAAAACATGCTTTTTAGAGCCTGGAAAAAAACAGGGTTAGTTATTTTAAGCACGGGGCTAATGGCGCTGTCGCTGGAAACACATGCCGATAATCTCGATATTACTTTTACCGCGAATATCCGTGACACCACCTGCGATATGAAAATCGAAGGCGGCAGCGGTGATGGCACCAGCAACGTTATCCCCATTGGGACTAACGGCAAGGTGCGCCTGGATTACATCATCCTGAAAAATGCCAAAGCCACGACCAACTTTAAACTCAAAATGGTCTCATGCCCGCCGAGTCTGGCATCGCTGAAAACCACCATCAGCGGTAGCGCCAGCCCGCTGACGACGGCAATTAAGAACTCACTCTCCGGCGACGGCAGTGCGGAAAATATTGGCGTGGCGATTTCCCGTACCGCCACCCCGAATACCCCCTTCGTCATTAATTCATCCACCGATACACAGCGCCTCGTCTGGTCGAGCGGAGAGATAAGTGCTGGCGAGGTACCACTTCTGGCAACGCTGGTGGAAACCGCAAACGGCCAGGGCACGACCGGCAATTTTAGCGGTATCGCTACGTTTAATTTCACCTATGAATAACTGGCAGCAATGCGGAGCGTTGATATGAAAATGAAAATGACATTACTGGTGCTTGCAATGACTGCCACCCTGCCTTCCGTTGCGTTAAGTGCGATTACGGGGACGACGAGCGTGCAGGCAACGTTTACATCCACCATTGAGGCCGGGACCTGTAACGCGGAGATTCAAAACGCCAGCGGAGCCCCGATTGACATTTTGCCGTTTGGCGATGTGTTTAAGTCTGACCTGGTGAGCCAGAGCCGACGAGAAACCTTCAAAATTGCCTTCACGAACTGTGCCGGGGTAAAAAACGCCGCCATTCAGGCCATGCCGGGTGCAGGCGGGTCGTGTACCGGTAACGCATATGCAGCCGGGCATAACGTCGGCTTTGAAATCTGGAAAGGCTCTGTCGACTCAGGCTCCATATTGAACTGCGCCACTGTCCCGACGTCTGTCATCAACCTGTCTAACGGGACGGGGAATTTTGAGATGGATGCGCGCATCGTCATTGCAAATGGTAAAACGATTTCGGACGTGACGACAGGTTCGGTCAATGCGCCCGTGACGTTTACCGTGACCTATCAATAATGTTTATTCAGACAGGTAGCTTAAACAGGATGTTCCAGTCCCGCTTAATCTTAAGAAATGCGATGTCATGGCTGGCCCTCTGCCTGGGGTTTCCCGCAGCGGGTTTTGCCTCCAGCCTGGAAATGGATATGACGGCAAACATTATCAACAATACGTGCCAGGTCAGTATTCCAGAAAGTGGAAACGTAACGCTGCCAAAGGTGGGAAAACCGTGGTTTTACACCGCGGAGGGCACCGATCGACTTCAACCAGCAGACCCCGCGGGAGGAACACGCTTTATGATTCAGGTTGTGGACTGCAGCGGGGATGAATCGGGATCCGGGCAAGCGCTGCACTTTACCTTTAAACCGCAGTCTGCCCACATTGATGGGATTTCAAAACAGATATTCAGTAATGAAACATCCGCCCTTGCTGGCGGCGCTGAAAACGTGGGGATTGTTATTTTTTCTGAATCCAATAATCAAAACGTCCTCGACAGCGAGGGGCAGTCTGATGTGGAGGTCAAAATAGCGACCCCATCAGACCAACAAAGCTATTTGAAAGCGTATAACTTTTACGCCCGCTACCAAAATTACGGCCCGGTCAGCGCAGGAAAAGTGACCGCGCGCGCATTAGTCAGCGTGACATATCGCTAACAGGCAACGCTAAAAGGAATAACTATGGCACAGCGTCCTGGGATAACTGTTTCCCCACGTTTTTACGGTTTTATCATTTTATTTATGTTTTTAACCATGAACGCTTTTTACGCCCATGCAGATATTGAGTGTAAATTTCGATTTGGCGACACGCAGTCCATCGGCGACTTTAATGGCGCAAAGCCGACCCTGCAAATCGTGGATAATGTCGCTGTTCCTACAAAAATCAGCTCGCTATATCGCCTGAATCTGAGCCCCGGATTAAGTAGTAAATGCACGTTAGGAAAACATGGCGAAAACATTTTCACCCTGGCAGACGCCAGTCTGTTAGTCGGCAGTATTGATGGTAAAGCTTTATTCAAAACCAATGTAACCGGAATAGCCTATGCTCTGGCTTTTGGCACAGTAGACAATACTGCCACGGCCTATTTCGCTCCCAGTACGAGCTGGTTTCTTGCATTACACATGAATGACCAGGATGAGCTGCTGGATAATCGCGCCTGGCGGGCCATGGTCGAATTTTACCAACTTCCCACGTTTGCCGGTATTCCAGCTAACGTAGTATCTATTGGCCCGGTTGGTGGAACAATTGGAAAAATTACCATTGGAGACCCGGTGGGAACCGATCCAGACGATCATCCCAAACCGACCATTACCATAGCCAATATGGCCTTCATTACACCAATAGCAAAACCCACCTGCACGCTCACGGCTCCCAAAACCGTAGACCTGGGGGATTATGGTGTATCCGATATCGAGAACGATAAAACCATAAACGCCGATTTTGGGGTGACAGGGAATTGCACCAACACCCGTAAAGTCACCGTGAAGTTGACCACCAGTAAAACAACCGGGACCGATGGCTCATTACTCGCCAACACCGCACCGTCGAACGCGGCAAAAGGCGTGGGCGTGTTACTGAAGTGGCCGAACAACAGGCAGATAGTGCCTAATTCAACTAGCAGCTATACCGCACAAGATAATACTACCCTCACGATATTCAGTTGGTTACTTACGGCCCGGTTAGTTAAGTCTGATACAGAAAAAGTCACCTCTGGCACGTTCAGCGCCATCGGCACCCTGCAGTTTACCTACGAATAGCTTAGCCCTGCGGCTGGTTGCTGATCAGCCGCGACATGGTCTCCAGCGAATCCGTTCTTAAGATGTACAGGCGTTTCAGTAAGAACGGATTATCCCCCGGCTTGACCTTCCCTTTTACCGTTGTCACTGCGAGGTGAAAACCGGCGTCATTCGCGGCTTTTATGGCTTTATTGTCATAGCCACCAAACGGATAAGAGAGATACAGCACGCGCGGGTTAAACTGCGCCAGCGCCCGGCGCGAGCGTTCGAAATCAAACAAAATCACGTGGTAGCTGCGGCTCAGTAGAATCGGATGCTTGTTACCATCCACGCGGTGCAGGAAGTGCGTGTGGGACTGAATGTCAAACACGTCCTGGATGCCCTTCAACTCCTGAACGCTCATAAACTGCAGTGATTTCGGATCCCACTTCTGCGGATGTCGCTTAATGCGGGATGAGATGATAAACGCCGTGGCGTTAAACCCGTACTCTTTCAGAATCGGGTAAGCATAGCGGCTTACGGATTTCAGCCCGTCATCAAACGTAATCACCACCGATTTGGCCGGCAGGTTCAGTTTGTTACGCACATACCCTTCCAGCTGATACATCGTCAGGGTGGTATACCCCTGGTCACGCAGCCAGGCCATCTGGTTATTGAACGCGCGCACGCTGGTGGTAGTAGAGGTATGCCGGAAGCGCGTGTTCTCTTCATCACGCAGAATATGATGGTAGGTCAGCACCGGGAGGCCATTATCTTCCTGCGCGTCCAGGCTGCTGATCCATGCCAGGCGATTACCGATACGGATCTGGTACCACGTCTGGTTTAAGCGGTCTTTGAGTTTGCTTAAAACCGGATACCGCAGATTGGCGCTCAGCGTACCGAATGGCGCACTGCCGCTGGACGGCGCGTTGTAGACCGGTGTGTCTTTCCAGGTGATCAGGTTTTGATTACTGAGCGGCTTATTAAGATCGCCAAGGCTGTCCTCAACGCGCTGCTTTCCCTGCACCTGCTCCAGATGGCCTTTATCGATAAATCCCGTCCCGAAGCCGAAGCGAAACTCGTAATAATCCGCAGCGGTAGGCACAACGGCAAGGATCTGTCCAGCTCTGACATGGCCGACGTTAACGACCTCGTTTCCCACCTGCGCCCAGATAGCCGCATCTTCAGTGGTTTGCATGTACTGGGCTGGAAGACCTTGCTGACTTAATAAACTGGCTGATGCCCCGCCAGAGAGAACCAGCAGGCACAGGAACAAAATACGCGTGAACATGTATGTGATATCGGTACGAATAAACTGGTGCCATTGTAACAAATGCACCATCAATACCAATGTTTAATTCTTATACAGGTCGTGAAGAAGAACGAAGGGGGGATTTTTCTGCTGCTGATGCCACAAGCTGCTGACGCCCGGCTCACCCTGCGCCACGATGGCATCGCGAAACTCTGCGCTGCTTAATAATTCACGCCGTGGATACATTAACTCAAGCAGGGGAAGATCAATACCGGAGATCACTTCGCAGCAGTCGTGTTTGTGGCTCAACAGAGCAGCCGCACGATACGGCGCAGCGCCAGATTTATCGGTGAGAAAGATAATGCCTTCGCCAGTGTCGGTTTCATGCAGGGCATCACACATCATCCGGCTCAGCATGTTGGTGCTCAGCCCTTGCCAGTAATTCACCGCACGACACTGCGCCAGTGGACCAAACCTGGCTTCAAGCTTTATCAACATCTCCTGCGCCTGTTCATCGTGGCAGGTAATGACCCATCCCAGCATAACTCTCTCCTTAGCAGGCGAGTAGTTTAGCGAAGTGAAGATTAGCTTACGGTGATAACAGTCAAAGAAAAGGCCCGGCAACCAGAAAGTCACCGGGCGGAAGGTTAGCTGCGCAGTCCGCGTCCGCGCTGGATTAAGTACCAGCACAGCAGGTAGAAGGCGACGATAAATACCACCAGCACCGCAACGGTAGTGAACAGCGGTACGTCAGTAATGCCGAGAAAGCCGAAGCGGAAACCACTGATCATGTAGACAATCGGGTTCAGGTGTGACAACGCCTGCCAGAACGGCGGCAGCAGCGTCAGGGAATAAAACACCCCACCCAGATAGGTCAGCGGCGTCAGCACAAAGGTCGGGATCAGGCTGATATCGTCAAACGTTTTGGCAAACACCGCGTTCAGCAGACCGGCAAGCGAAAACAGGATCGCCGTCAACAGCAGCGTCAGCCCCACGAACAGCCAGGAGTGCACCTGGAACGGCACGAAGAACAAGGAGATAGCCGTCACCAGGATCCCGACGCACAGGCCGCGCGCCACACCACCGCCGACGTAACCCGCGATGATTACATGCGTTGGCACCGGTGCCACCAGCAGCTCCTCAATGTTGCGCTGGAACTTAGCGCTAAAGAACGACGAAGCCACGTTGGCATAGGCGTTGGTGATCACCGCCATCATGATCAAACCCGGAACGATAAACTGCATATAGGTAAAGCCATGCATCTCACCAATGCGGGAACCAATCAGATTACCGAAGATGATGAAATAGAGCGTCATGGTGATCACCGGCGGCACCAGGGTTTGTACCCAGATGCGCATAAAGCGGTTAATCTCTTTCGCCCAGATGCTTTTCAGCGCGACCCAATATAGATGCGTCATGCCTTGTCTCCTTGTTTATCCTGCACCAGAGAGACAAACAGCTCTTCCAGTCGGTTCGCTTTGTTACGCATACTTAAAACCTGAATGCCCTGAGCACTCAGCTGGGAGAAGACGCTGTTAATGCCCTGCTCCCGCAATACTTCCACCTCCAGCGTGGAGGTGTCGACCAGGCGATACTGGTACCCTTCAAGCTTCGGCAGCGCGCTTTTTGCCGCCAGATCCAGAATGAACGTTTCTGATTTGAGCTTCGAGAGCAGATCCTTCATTGAGGTGTTTTCCACCAGCTCGCCGTTCTGAATGATGCCGATGTTGCGGCACAGCATTTCCGCTTCTTCAAGGTAGTGCGTCGTCAGAATAATGGTGGTGCCTTTGTCGTTGAGATCTTTCAGGAACCCCCACATTGATCGACGAAGCTCAATATCTACCCCAGCGGTGGGCTCGTCGAGGATCAACAGTTTTGGCTCATGCATCAGCGCACGGGCAATCATCAGACGCCGCTTCATACCGCCAGACAACATACGCGCACGTTCGTTACGTTTTTCCCATAGATCAAGCTGCTTCAGGTACTTTTCGCTGCGTGCCAACGCTTCTTTTCGCTCAACGCCGTAGTAACCCGCCTGGTTGACGACGATCTGCTGCACCGTCTCAAACGGGTTGAAGTTGAACTCCTGCGGTACCAGACCGAGCTGACGTTTGGCGTTGACCACATCTTTTTGCAGATCGTAGCCAAACACGCAGACCCGGCCAGAGGTCTTATTGACCAGCGAGCTGATAATGCCGATGGTCGTCGATTTCCCCGCGCCGTTCGGCCCCAGAAGCGCATAGAAATCCCCCGCTTCTACTTTGAGATCTATCCCGCGTAGCGCCTGAACGCCGCCCGGATAGGTTTTTTTAAGCTGCTCAAGCTCCAGTGCAATCGCCATGAATTAAACTTACCTTAGGTTCTGACACACGTTGTGTGGTTTCATTAAAAGTCGGGTTACCCTATAGTAGCGCAACGCAATCACTTGGTTACAGGTCGCTAACCTCCATGAACAACATAGATACACTCATCAGCAACAATGCACTATGGTCAAAAATGCTGGTGGAGGAAGACCCCGGTTTTTTTGGAAAGCTCGCGCAAGCGCAGAATCCACGCTTTCTCTGGATTGGATGTTCCGACAGCCGTGTTCCGGCTGAGCGACTGACGGGCCTTGAGCCCGGCGAACTGTTTGTTCACCGTAACGTTGCCAACCTGGTGATTCATACCGATCTCAACTGCCTGTCTGTCGTTCAGTACGCCGTAGACGTCCTGGAGGTCGAGCACATCATTATTTGCGGTCACTACGGCTGCGGCGGCGTGCAGGCCGCTGTGGAAAACCCGGAACTGGGGCTCATCGATAACTGGCTGCTGCACATCCGCGATATCTGGTTCAAACATAGCTCACTGCTGGGTGAAATGCCGCAGGAGCGCCGGATGGACACGCTGTGTGAACTGAACGTGATGGAGCAGGTGTATAACCTGGGTCATTCAACGATCATGCAGTCAGCGTGGAAGCGCGGTCAGAAGGTCTCTATCCACGGCTGGGCGTACGGCATTCACGACGGCCTGCTGCGCAATCTGGAAGTGACCGCCACCAACCGCGAAACGCTGGAGCAGCGTTACCGTTCGGGCATTGCCAACCTCAAGCTTAAGCATGTGAACCATAAATAAAGCGGGGATTTTCTCCCTCTCCCACAGGGAGAGGGCTGGGGTGAGGGCACCAGGCCGCACTACTCGTCCAGAAGCACAACCTTCCCAACATACGGCAGATGGCGATAACGCTGCGCGTAGTCAATACCGTAACCGACGACGAACTCGTCCGGAATAGAGAAACCAACAAACTCCACCGGTACCTGCACTTCACGGCGGTCTGGTTTATCCAGCAGAGTACAGATGGCCAGGGATTTCGGCTCACGCAGGCTCAGGATCTCGCGCACTTTAGAAAGCGTGTTACCGGAGTCGATGATGTCTTCGACGATCAACACATCTTTGCCACGAATATCTTCATCCAGATCTTTCAGGATTTTCACATCACGGGTTGTGGACATGCCGCTGCCATAGCTGGAGGCGGTCATAAAATCGACCTCATGTGACACCTGCACTTCACGGCACAGGTCTGCCATGAACATGAAAGAGCCACGCAACAGACCAACCAGCACCATTTCGCTGCCGCTGTCCTTGTAATGTTCGGTGATTTGACGACCCAGTTCGGCGATACGCGCTTTGATCTCGGCTTCCGGGATCATCACTTCAACAGTATGTTTCATATTACTAACCATATGATTTTAATGAAAATCTCTCAATGCGGATGAGTGTTATTCCGGCATCGATACGCAAGCCAGCCATTATATCAGCAAATGGCTAAGCCTGGCGTATGAGTTATAAAAAGCAAATATTGTGATTCCGATCACACTTGTTAATACCTATAATTAGTTGCTAGCAAATTATTAACAAAAACTGACGAGTACACTTTCTATGGCTGAAACAAACTCTAAACAGCCGCGTCTACTGGTGACACTAACAGCGTTATTCGCCGCCTTCTGCGGCCTGTACCTGTTAATCGGTGGCGTCTGGCTGGTCGTAATTGGCGGCTCCTGGTACTACCCCATTGCGGGCCTGGTTATGCTTGGCGTAACTGTTCTGCTCTGGCGTAGAAAACAATCCGCACTGTGGCTTTATGCGGCATTACTCCTCGCAACCATGATCTGGGGCGTCTGGGAAGTCGGGTTCGACTTCTGGGCACTGACGCCACGCAGCGACATTCTGGTCTTCTTCGGTATCTGGCTGATCCTGCCGTTCGTCTGGCGTCGCCTGATTGTGCCTTCCAGCGGTGCCGTTGCAGCGCTGCTTGTCGCTCTGCTAATCAGTGGCGGTATCCTGACCTGGGCCGGCTTTAACGACCCGCAGGAGATCAACGGTACGCTGAATGCAGAATCCACCCCTGCGGCGGCTATCTCGCAGGTGGCTGACGGCGACTGGCCAGCGTATGGCCGTAACCAGGAAGGTCAGCGCTACTCCCCGCTGAAGCAGATCAACGCGGACAACGTGAAAAACCTGAAAGAAGCCTGGGTATTCCGTACCGGCGATCTGAAGATGCCAAACGATCCGGGTGAACTGACCAACGAAGTGACGCCAATTAAAGTGGGCAACATGCTTTATCTGTGTACGGCGCACCAGCGACTGTTCGCGCTCGACGCGGCCACCGGTAAAGAGAAATGGCACTTCGATCCGCAGCTGAACTCCAACCCGTCGTTCCAGCACATCACCTGCCGCGGTGTCTCTTACCACGAAGCGCGTGCGGATAATGCCAGCCCGGACGTCATTGCCGACTGTCCTCGCCGCATTATGCTGCCGGTGAACGATGGCCGCCTGTTCGCGATTAACGCCGAAACGGGCAAGCTGTGCGAAACCTTCGCCAACAAAGGTATCCTGAACCTGCAGACCAACATGCCGGACACCACGCCGGGTCTGTATGAACCCACCTCACCGCCAATCATCACTGATAAAACCATCGTGATTGCTGGTTCGGTCACGGATAACTTCTCTACCCGCGAAACCTCTGGCGTTATCCGTGGTTTCGACGTGAATACCGGTAAACTGCTGTGGGCCTTCGATCCGGGCGCGAAAGATCCTAATGCGATCCCGTCTGATGAACACACCTTTACCTTCAACTCGCCAAACTCCTGGGCACCGGCTGCGTATGATGCGAAGCTGGATCTGGTCTACCTGCCAATGGGCGTGACCACGCCTGATATCTGGGGCGGTAACCGTACCCCTGAGCAGGAACGTTATGCCAGCTCCATTCTGGCGCTGAACGCGACCACCGGTAAACTGGCGTGGAGCTACCAGACCGTACACCACGATCTGTGGGATATGGATATGCCGTCCCAGCCAACGCTGGCGGACATTACCGTTAATGGCAAAACCGTTCCGGTGATTTATGCTCCGGCGAAAACCGGTAACATCTTCGTACTGGACCGTCGTAACGGCGAGCTGGTTGTGCCTGCACCGGAAAAACCGGTTCCTCAGGGCGCGGCTAAAGGCGATTACGTCACTAAAACGCAGCCGTTCTCCGAACTGAGCTTCCGTCCGAAGAAAGACCTCAGCGGCGCAGACATGTGGGGTGCCACCATGTTTGACCAGCTGGTGTGCCGCGTAATGTTCCATCAGCTGCGCTATGAAGGCATCTTTACCCCGCCTTCTGAGCAGGGCACGCTGGTCTTCCCGGGTAACCTTGGGATGTTCGAATGGGGCGGGATCTCCGTTGACCCTAACCGTCAGGTAGCGATCGCCAACCCGATGGCGCTGCCGTTTGTCTCTAAACTGATCCCACGTGGTCCAGGTAACCCAATGGAGCAGCCGAAAGACGCGAAAGGCAGCGGTACCGAAGCCGGTATTCAGCCGCAGTATGGCGTACCGTTTGGCGTGACCCTGAATCCGTTCCTGTCTCCGTTTGGTCTGCCGTGTAAACAGCCTGCCTGGGGATATATCTCCGGTCTGGATCTGAAAACCAACCAGATCGTGTGGAAAAAACGTATTGGTACCCCGCAGGACAGCATGCCGTTCCCGATGCCGGTTCCGGTGCCGTTCAATATGGGTATGCCAATGCTGGGTGGCCCAATTTCCACCGCCGGTAACGTGCTGTTCATCGCGGCAACCGCAGATAACTACCTGCGCGCGTACAACATGACCAACGGTGAGAAACTGTGGCAAGGCCGTCTGCCAGCCGGTGGACAGGCAACGCCGATGACCTATGAAGTGAATGGCAAGCAGTACGTAGTCATCTCTGCGGGCGGTCACGGTTCGTTTGGCACGAAGATGGGCGACTATATTGTCGCGTATGCGTTGCCGGATGACGCAAAATAAATGCAAAACGGCAACCTCGGTTGCCGTTTTTTATGTTTGTTCCCTCTCCCTGTGGGTGTACAGTCCGGGGACATGGTTGACAGGTGTTCGGGGACATGGTGAACACTTTTTAACATCCTTTACCCATGGTGATCGACTTTTTCTTCA
>NZ_JBMKHJ010000023.1:0-79910 GCF_049237265.1 Enterobacter cloacae complex sp. IR5384
TCAGAGTCAAGCGTTTAATTTGCTTTTCTCTGCTGACCCGGCGGCGTGTGTGCCGTTGTTCCGTGTCAGTGGAGGCGCATTATAGGGAGTTATTCTGAAGTGACAAGCACAAAATACAAAAAACTTTTCGTTCGCTCACTTTTCAAACTCCGCGCTTAAATACGCCGCGATTCGGGTGATAAATGCGCGATTTCCCGGGCAAAACTGCTCACCTGCGTCCAGTCGGTATAAACCACTTCTTTACGCGTATCGGTTTCACCGCCGGTCATTTTCATAATCAGCCGAATCATAAAGCGGTCATACCAGCGATAGCGGGGATAACGCAGCGCCCCTGCAAAGACGGCACACACGTCTGGCTGCCACGGCGAATTCAGCAAAAACTTGCGCGTGTAGCTGTTGGTCTGCGGTGTACGCTTTTCAGGTTTGCGGGCCACCAGATTGACCGAGTAGAACGCCCCGGGCAGCTTATTGAGCGCTGCCGTATGCTTTTTCACAAAGCGATCCAGCGCAGGATGGAAATGCCCGTAACGGATAGACGCCCCAATCACCACGCGGTCGTAATCCTGCCAGGCGATTTGCTCCGTACGGTTCAGGTTCACCACATCAGAGTAAATGCCCAGCTCTTGTAGTTCAGAAGCCAGATAAGAGGCAATCTCACGCGTTTGCCCGTCTCGCGTAGAGAATAGAATAAGTGTTTTCACCGACGACTCCTTACTCGCGCCAGAATGTTGGGGTGAACAGCACCAGCAGCGTAAAGACCTCAAGACGCCCAAACAGCATATTGGCGATTAGGATCCATTTCGCGACCGGGTTCATACTGGCAAAGTTATCCGCCACGACCCCCAGTCCAGGCCCGAGGTTATTAAGTGTTGCCACAACGGACGCAAAGGCAGAGAAATCATCCACCCCCGTCGCGATGATTGCCAGCATACTGACGATGAAGACCAGGGCATACGCCGAGAAGAATCCCCACACCGCTTCGAGAATACGTTCCGGCAGGGCACGGTTGCCCAGCTTGATGCTATAGACTGCATTCGGATGAACCAGGCGTTTTAATTCACGGTTCCCCTGCTTGAAGAGCAGCAGAATACGAATCACCTTCAGGCCACCGCCCGTCGACCCTGCGCAACCACCAATAAATGCCGAGCACAGCAGCAGCACAGGCAGGAACAGCGGCCAGCGCGCAATGCTGTCCGTGGTAAAACCTGCGGTTGTCGCCATCGACACCACCTGGAAAAATGCCTGGTTTAGCGTGGTCAACGCCGAGTTATAGACATCGTGGAACCAAAGCACCAGCGTACAGATGACCACCAGCGTGAGCTGGACGCCAATAAACATACGGAACTCCGGGTCGCGCCAGTACACCTTCAGGCTACGTCCGCTGAGTAATGAGAAGTGTAGACCGTAGTTACAGCCGGAGATCAGCAGGAAAATAGCAATAATGGTGTTGATCGTTGGACTATCAAAGTAGCCCACGCTGGCATCGTGGGTAGAGAACCCGCCGATGGCGATTGTCGCGAAGCTGTGCCCGATGGCATCGAACGCGGGCATACCGGCAAACCACAGCGCCAGCGCACAGGCAACGGTCAGTAAAACATAAATCAACCACAGGGTCTTCGCCGTCTCGGCAATACGCGGGCGCATCTTGTTATCCTTCAGTGGCCCCGGCATTTCTGCCCTGTACAGCTGCATGCCCCCGACGCCCAGGATAGGAAGAATGGCCACCGCCAGAACAATGATCCCCATACCACCGAACCATTGCAGCATCTGGCGATAAAAGAGAATGGCGTGGGGTAACGAATCCAGCCCAACCAGCGTAGTCGCGCCGGTAGTCGTTAAGCCGGAGAAGGATTCAAAAAAGGCATCCGTGATGCTCAGATTGGGCTGTTCAGAGAAGATAAAGGGCAGCGAACCGACGCTTCCCAGCACCGTCCAGAACAGCACCACAATCAGAAACCCTTCACGTGATTTCAGCTCACCTTTCTGACGACGGTTTGGCCACCACAGCAGTGAGCCAATCGCCAGCGCAACAAAGAAGGTCTGGGTAAATGCCCGCCCCGCGCCGTCCCGGTAGATAAGCGCCACCAGTCCTGGGAGAATCATTGTCCCGGAAAAAAGTATGACCAGCAGTCCAACGATTCGGGTTATGGCACGAAAATGCATCTCTGCCGCTTCCTTTGGTATTCAAAAAGTGAGGTGGGGATTATTCTTCAATCGGCAGCAATTGCAACGAACCGCGACTAAAATCCGCCAGTTTTGCCGAAAAAGCAGCCTGTTCAGCCTGAGGAAGCGCCACGCGCAATTGCACCATTGCCTGGTAATCACTGTGTGCAATCACACCGTTAAACTGTTTAAGCAGCGCTTCGACACCCGATAGCTGGGCGTAGTCGCACAACAAAGTATATTCGGTGAGTGGCGTTTTGCGGGTGGTGACCAACATATTAAGCGCCTGCTGTACGCCCCCGCCATACGCTTTCACCAGCCCACCGGTACCTAATAGAATGCCGCCGTAGTAGCGAACAACCACGGCGGTGATTTCACCCACGCCACTGCCCATGAGCTGGGAAAGCATAGGTTTGCCGGCAGTACCCGCCGGTTCACCGTCATCAGAAAAACCCAGCTGCTGCGAATCGTCTGGCGGCCCGGCGACCCACGCCACGCAGTGGTGACGGGCGTCGGGATGCGCAGCGCGGACAGACTCAACAAACGCCTTTGCCGCCTCTACGCCATCGGTGTGTGCCAGCAGCGTAATAAAGCGGCTTTTCTTGATTTCTTCAACAAAGGTGACCGGCTCAGCCGGTATCAGCCAGCTTTCCATCAGGCCAGCTTCAGGTCTCGCGTCATATTCTCGATACCGTTCTCATGAATCACGACGTTATCTTCGATACGAATACCGCCAAACGGCTTCAGCGCGTCAATTTTTTCCCAGTTGAAGTGCTTGCTGAACTGACCTTCGCGCCATGGCGCTAACAGCGATTCGATAAAGTAGATACCCGGCTCGATGGTCAGCACCATGCGCGGCTCAAGGATACGCGTGCAGCGCAGGTAAGGATATTTAGACGGCGCGGCGAGGTGCGTGCCGGTATCATCCTGCATAAAGCCCGCAACATCATGAACCTGCAGACCCAGCGGGTGGCCGATACCGTGCGGCATAAAGGGTCCGGTCAGATCGTTTTCGACCATCGCCTCTTCGCTCATGTCTTTCACAATCTGGTGTTTACGCAGCAGTTTAGCGATGCGCTGATGGAACTGGATATGGTAATCCACATAGCTGCTTCCGGCTTTCATGGTGCTGATAAGCGCCAGTTGCTCATCGTTGACGTCTTTAATCAGATGCGCAAAATCGGTATCCGCATTGGCCGCCCAGGTACGGGTCAGGTCAGCCGCGTAGCCGTTGTACTCTGCGCCTGCGTCCAGCAGAAAGCTGCGCATCTCAGACGGCACATGGTGATCCAGTTTGGTGTAATGCAGCACAGAGGCATGCTCATTCAGGGCGACGATATTGCTGTAAGGCACGTCGGTGTCACGGTGACCGGTCGCGGTGAGGTACGCCTGATTGATATCGAACTCGCTCATACCGGACTGGAAGGCTTCATGCGCTGCACGGTGACCATTCACCGCCGTTTTTTGCGCTTCACGCATGCAGTAAAGTTCGTAGTCGGTTTTATACGCGCGGTAATAGTGCAGGAAATCCAGCACCCCTTTCGGGTTGAGTTTGTCTGCCGGGATATCCAGACCCAGCGCACGCTCCGGGACCGGGCCAATGTAGGCAATATTTCCACGCGCGGCAGGCAACTGGCTGCCAATACCATCGGCTTTTGGTAAAGCCATGACGTCCACTTCTTCTGTCCAGAAGCTGGTCGGCAGCGGCTCAACGTTGTGCCAGTAATCCACAGGCAGATAGAACCACAGTTTCGGCTTGTTCACGCCATCCACCAGCAACCAGCAATTTGGCACCTGTGTTACCGGCACCCAGGCTTTAAACTGCGGGTTAACCTTAAACGGATACGCATGGTCATCCAGGAAGGTATTCATCAGCTCGCCCGAGTGGATTAACAGCGCATCCAGCTTAAAGCGGGCAAGTACATCACGGGTACGTTCCTGTAGGGTAACGATATGATTTTTATAAAGCGAAGCCAGTGAGTCCATCATTCTTCCTTTCGTTTTTTTGACCTCAAGTCCTCGCATCTTAGCACACCTGTCTCCGGCTGCGTGATTTCCACCGACCGTGATCAATGCAGCAATTTCTTAATGAGTAATTTGCATTTTATTAACATAAATCCCACACTCCGACTCATCTGGTATGACCAGATCCACTTGCTGGATTCAGGAGACTGACATGCTCTACAAAGGCGACACCCTGTACCTCAACTGGCTGGAAGATGGCATTGCCGAACTGGTGTTCGATGCCCCCGGCTCAGTCAACAAGCTCGATACCGCGACGGTGGCCAGTCTTGGCCAGGCGCTGGATGTACTTGAAAAGCAAACTGATTTAAAGGGGCTGCTGCTGCGCTCGAACAAAGCGGCCTTTATTGTTGGTGCCGATATCACCGAATTTCTTTCACTGTTCCTGGTGCCTGAAGAACAGCTGAGCCAGTGGCTGCACTTTGCCAACAGCGTCTTTAATCGTCTGGAAGATCTGCCTGTCCCGACCCTTTCCGCCGTTAACGGCTACGCGCTGGGCGGCGGCTGCGAATGCGTGCTGGCCACCGACTACCGTCTCGCCACGCCGGATCTGCGCATCGGCCTGCCGGAAACCAAACTGGGCATTATGCCGGGCTTTGGCGGCTCCGTACGTATGCCGCGCATGCTGGGTGCCGACAGCGCGCTGGAAATTATTGCCGCAGGTAAAGATGTTGGCGCAGAGCAGGCGCAAAAAATCGGCCTGGTTGATGGCGTCGTGAAGCCAGAAAAACTGATTGAAGGCTCCCTCGCCATTCTGCGTCAGGCCATTAACGGCGATCTCGACTGGAAGGCCAAACGCCAGCCGAAACTGGAGCCGTTAAAGCTCAGCAAGATTGAAGCAGCCATGAGTTTCACCATCGCCAAGGGCATGGTGATGCAGACGGCGGGTAAACACTACCCGGCGCCGATCACGGCGGTGAAAACCATCGAAGCCGCAGCCCGCTTTGGCCGTGACGAAGCCCTGAAACTCGAAAACCAGAGCTTTGTCCCGCTGGCACATACCAATGAAGCCCGCGCGCTGGTGGGTATCTTCCTCAACGATCAGTTCGTGAAAGGCAAAGCAAAACAGCTGACGAAAAACGTTGAGACGCCAAAACATGCGGCGGTACTTGGCGCTGGCATTATGGGCGGTGGCATCGCTTACCAGTCCGCCTGGAAGGGCGTGCCGGTGGTGATGAAAGACATCAGCGAGAAATCCCTGACGCTGGGGATGACCGAAGCGGCCAAGCTGCTCAATAAACAGCTGGAACGCGGCAAAATTGACGGTCTGAAACTCTCAGGCGTGATCTCTACTATCCAGCCCGTACTGGAATACACCGGTTTTGACCGCGTCGATGTGGTGGTTGAGGCCGTGGTAGAGAACCCGAAAGTGAAGAAAGCGGTGCTGGCCGAAACGGAAGAGAAAGTGCGTCCGGAGACCGTACTGGCCTCTAACACCTCGACGATTCCGATTAGCGAGCTGGCAAGCGTCCTGAAGCGCCCGGAAAACTTCTGCGGAATGCATTTCTTCAACCCGGTGCACCGCATGCCACTGGTCGAAGTGATCCGCGGCGAAAAAACCTCTGACGACACCATCGCAAAAGTGGTGGCGTGGGCCAGCAAGATGGGCAAAACCCCGATAGTGGTCAACGACTGCCCGGGCTTCTTCGTCAACCGCGTACTGTTCCCTTACTTCGCTGGTTTCAGCCAACTGCTGCGCGACGGCGCGGACTTCCGCAAAGTCGACAAAGTGATGGAAAAACGGTTCGGCTGGCCGATGGGGCCGGCGTATCTGCTGGATGTGGTTGGCATTGATACCGCGCATCACGCGCAAGCGGTTATGGCGGCGGGCTTCCCACAGCGCATGCAGAAAGATTATCGCGATGCGATTGACGCCCTGTTTGACGCCAACCGCTTTGGTCAGAAAAACGGTCTGGGCTTCTGGCGCTATAAAGAAGACAGCAAAGGCAAACCGAAGAAAGAAGAAGATCCGGCGGTGGATAGCCTGCTGGCCGGGGTTAGCCAGCCAAAACGTGACTTCACGGACGATGAAATCATCGCCCGGATGATGATTCCGATGATCAACGAAGTGGTGCGTTGCCTGGAAGAAGGCATTATCGCCAGTCCGGCAGAAGCCGATATGGCGCTGGTCTATGGCCTGGGCTTCCCTCCGTTCCACGGCGGCGCGTTCCGCTGGCTGGATACGCTCGGCAGCGCCCGCTATCTCGATATGGTGCAGCAGTATCAGCACCTCGGCCCGCTGTATGACGTGCCGGAAGGGCTGCGTAATAAAGCGCGCCATAACGAATCCTATTACCCAGCAGTTGAGCCAGCCCGTCCGGTTGGCGAGCTGAAAACGGCTTAAGGAGTCACAATGGAAAAGGTTGTCATTGTTGATGCGATTCGCACCCCGATGGGCCGTTCAAAAGGCGGCGCATTCCGTAACGTGCGTGCAGAGGATCTCTCAGCGCACCTGATGCGTAGCCTGCTGGCGCGTAATCCGGCGCTGGACCCGGCTGCGCTCGACGATATCTACTGGGGCTGTGTGCAACAGACGCTTGAGCAGGGCTTCAACATCGCCCGCAATGCTTCGCTGCTGGCGGAGATCCCACATTCGGTGCCGGCAGTTACCGTCAACCGTCTGTGCGGCTCCTCAATGCAGGCACTGCATGATGCGGCGCGTATGATCATGACCGGTGACGCGCAGGCCTGCCTGGTCGGCGGCGTGGAGCACATGGGCCATGTGCCAATGAGCCACGGGGTCGATTTCCACCCGGGCATGAGCCGTAACGTGGCGAAAGCCGCAGGAATGATGGGCCTGACCGCTGAAATGCTGTCCCGCCTGCACGGAATTAGCCGTGAAATGCAGGATACCTTCGCCGCGCGTTCTCATGCTCGTGCATGGGCCGCTACGCAATCCGGCGCGTTTAAGAATGAGATCATCCCGACCGGCGGCCATGATGCTGATGGCGTTCTGAAGCAGTTCAGCTACGACGAAGTGATCCGCCCGGAAACCACCGTTGAAGCGCTATCCACCCTGCGCCCGGCGTTTGACCCGGTCACCGGTACGGTCACGGCAGGTACCTCGTCGGCGCTGTCTGACGGAGCGGCCGCGATGCTGGTAATGAGCGAAAGCCGCGCCCGCGAGCTGGGGTTAACGCCTCGCGCCCGGGTGCGCTCAATGGCGGTGGTAGGCTGCGATCCTTCTATCATGGGTTACGGCCCGGTTCCGGCCTCGAAGCTGGCGCTGAAGAAAGCGGGATTGACCACCAGTGATATCGACGTGTTCGAGATGAACGAAGCCTTCGCCGCGCAGATCCTGCCGTGCATTAAAGATCTGGGGTTGATGGAGCAGATCGACGAGAAAATTAACCTCAACGGCGGCGCGATCGCCCTCGGTCACCCGCTGGGCTGCTCCGGGGCGCGTATCAGCACAACGCTGATTAACCTGATGGAACGCAAAGACGCGCAGTTTGGTCTGGCAACGATGTGTATTGGCCTGGGTCAGGGTATCGCGACGGTGTTTGAGAGAGTGTAAGTAAGGAAAAGTATCTCAAAGCCAATGCCGTCAGAACAAGGCGGCAAGCGAGCGAATCCCGATGAGCTTACATTAGTAAGTGATTCGGGTGAACGAGCGCAGCCAACGCAGTTATGGCGTCATTGGCGAAGAGAGACAGTTTAGTTGCCGTTCTTCCCGCCTGTCAGGGGCGGGTTTTTTATTTAGATAAACGCAAAAGCATCGCCAAACAGACGATCTTCACGCGCATCTCGTTCGTTACAGAACAGGTCACGGGCAATTTTCGCCATCTCAAAGCGGCCAGCGATATAGATATCGTGCCCTGCCAGCGTGCCATGATCCTGCAGTACCGCCGTCAGCACTGTGCCGCTACGCCCACGCCAGCCCTCTTCCGGCTGCTCAACCACCGGTTCAACACGCAGGTTGGGATGGTTAACGCTCAGCGCTTCAAGCTCAGAGAGATCGTAGAGATGTTTCTCTTCGCGGCCACCCCAGTAGATAGTGATATCACGGTTCGGGTTACGCGCCAGGGCCGTCAACAGAATAGAGCGCACGTAGGAGAAGCCTGTACCACCGGCAATCAGGATCAGCGGACGGTCTTCATCGTCACGCAGCCATGCATCACCGTGGGGAATATCCACCACGATCTCGCGCTCTTTAAGAATGCGGTCCATGACGGCCATTGCATACAGGTTAAGCTCTGACGCACCAATATGAAGCTCAATAAATTCCTGCTCCGCTGGCGTTGAGGCCATAGAGAAAGGACGCTTATCACGTTCATCCATCACGACCATCAGGTACTGACCAGCACGGAAAGAGAATGCCGCTTCAGGCACTAAACGGACGCGATATACGGTGTCGGTGATAGCATCTACCGAGGTCACTTTACAGCATAAGGTTGTCATTCGCTCTCTCTGTCGGGAAGTCTATAGGGCTTAACGGTCAGCCTGCGGTTTACCGTTATTCATTATGGCCAGTTCGTCCCAGATCGCGTCAATTCGCGCGGTCACAGCAGGATCTTTCTTGATCGGGCGACCCCATTCACGGTCGGTTTCGCCAGGCCATTTATTTGTGGCATCCAGTCCCATTTTTGAGCCAAGACCGGAGACCGGCGAGGCAAAATCCAGATAATCTATCGGCGTGTTTTCCACTAACACCGTATCGCGCGCCGGATCCATTCGCGTGGTAATGGCCCAGATAACATCATTCCAGTCGCGGGCGTTAACGTCATCATCGCAGACAATCACAAATTTGGTATACATAAACTGGCGCAGGAAAGACCATACGCCCATCATCACGCGTTTAGCGTGACCAGGATACTGCTTCTTCATTGTGACCACCGCCAGGCGATACGAGCATCCTTCCGGCGGCAGATAGAAATCAACAATTTCCGGGAACTGCTTTTGCAGGATCGGCACAAACACTTCATTCAGCGCCACGCCCAGTACTGCAGGTTCATCCGGTGGACGTCCGGTATAGGTGGAGTGATAAATCGCATCTTCACGCTGGGTAATGTGCGTGACGGTAAACACCGGGAAGTTATCCACTTCGTTATAATAGCCCGTGTGGTCACCGTACGGGCCTTCGGGTGCCAGCTCGCCCTGTTCAATGTAACCTTCCAGGACAATCTCTGCACTCGCGGGCACTTCGAGGTCGTTAGAGATACACTTCACGACTTCCGTTTTGGTGCCACGCAGCAGTCCTGCAAAGGCATATTCAGAGAGTGTATCCGGCACTGGCGTTACCGCGCCCAGAATGGTGGCGGGGTCGGCACCTAACGCAACAGAGACCGGAAAACGCTCGCCCGGGTGTGCAGCGCACCACTCCTGGAAATCCAGCGCGCCGCCGCGATGCGACAGCCAGCGCATGATGAGCTTATTCTTGCCAATCAGCTGCTGGCGGTAAATACCCAGATTTTGACGCTCTTTATGCGGCCCGCGTGTGACGGTGAGCCCCCACGTAATGAGTGGCGCGGCATCTTCAGGCCAGCACTGCATGATCGGGATTTTGGTCAGATCTACCGCATCCCCTTCCAGCACTTTCTGCTGGCACGGCGCGCCACGCAGACGTTTGGTTGGCATGTTCAGCACCTGCTTAAACTGCGGCAGCTTGTCGAACAGATCGCGGAAGCCTTTCGGTGGCTCCGGCTCTTTCAGAAACGCCAGCAATTTACCCACTTCACGTAACGCTGTGACGTCCTCCTGGCCCATGCCCAACGCCACACGGCGAGGGGTTCCAAACAGGTTGCACAGCACCGGCATTGAATAACCCTTCGGGTTTTCAAACAGAAGCGCCGGGCCACCGGCACGCAGGGTGCGGTCAGCAATTTCTGTCATTTCCAGATAAGGATCGACAGGAAGCGTAATGCGTTTGAGTTCGCCCTGCTTTTCCAGCAGCGTCAGGAAGTCGCGGAGATCGTGGTATTTCATGCAGTTAATCATGGCCTCTCTGTAAGCGCTTCATTATACGGCGTAAGCCTGCGTGATGCTGTAATTTTGTTAAATTAGCGTGAACTTCTGCATCCTGTTCCCTTTTCGGCCATTATAATCAACTTAGCGATCCCGCCAGGGTTTTGATATGCTTGCGCCCGAAACTAAGGGAAAGAGTGATTATGCAGGCCTGGTATTTACTGTATTGCAAACGCGGGCAACTTCAGCGCGCGCAGGAACATTTAGAACGTCAGTCTGTAAATTGCCTGACACCCGTGATCACGCTTGAAAAAATGCAGCGCGGGAAGCGCACAACCGTCAGTGAGCCGCTATTTCCGAACTATTTGTTCGTGGAATTCGACCCGGAAGTGATCCACACCACCACCATCAGCGCCACGCGCGGCGTTAGCCATTTTGTTCGTTTTGGTGCGCACCCGGCAACGGTGCCGTCGACGGTGATCCATCAGCTTTCGGTTTATCAACAACCTGAAGATATTACCGACCCGGAAACCCCGTACGCGGGAGACAGTGTCGTCATCACCGAAGGTGCCTTCGAAGGCCTGCAGGCGATTTTCGCCGAGCCGGACGGTGAAGCACGCTCCATGTTATTGCTCAATCTGCTTAATAAGCAGGTGCTACAGAGCGTGAAAAACACTGACTTCCGCAAAGTTTAAAAATCAATGCCAAACAGGCGACGCACGTTGTCATCCGTCTGCGCAGATAACCCGTGCGGATCCTCTCCGCGCCACTGCGCCACGCTCGTAACAATATGCCCCAGCCATGCCGGTTCGTTACGTCGCGATGCCGGTTTTGGTTTGATATCACGCGGCAATAAATAAGGCGCATCGGTTTCGAAGAGCAACCGGTCGGCCGGGATCACCGGCAACAGTTCGCGAAGTTCCAGCCCGCGGCGCTCATCGCACACCCAGCCGGTAATCCCCAAATAAAGCCCACGATCCAGACAGTCCAGCGCCTCCTGACGTGAACCGGTAAAACAGTGCAGCACCGCGCCTGGCAGTTTATCCAGCCAGGGATCCAGCAGCGCGAGGAAGCGCTCATGCGCGTCGCGACAGTGCATAAACACCGGCATTTCAAGCTCGGCCGCCAGGGCGAGTTGCGCCGTGAATGCTTTTTCCTGTTCGGCAGGGGTGGAAAAATTGCGGTTGAAATCGAGCCCACATTCCCCGATAGCCACCACTTCGGGGGTTTTCGCCAGCCTGTGAATGATATCAGCGCTCTCCGACGTCCACTGGCTGCTGTCATGAGGATGCACGCCCGCGGTAGACCAGCAACGGTCGTAGCGTTGGGCCAGCTGTTGCGCCTGCTCGCTTTCATGCAGGTTGGTGCCTGTCAGCAGCAGACCTTTTACGCCGGCGGCAAACGCGCGCGCCACGACGTCGTCGCGATCTTTGGCAAACTGTGAACTGGTCAGGTTAAGTCCAATATCAAACATGCAATTCCCCATATGACAACCGCCCTGACGGGCGGCTGGTTTTACTCTTCAGTGCTCTTTTCAGAGACGTCGTCTTCGTCCTCTGATCGACGCCCTTTCCCCACATAGAAACGTGAGAAGAAGACGCCTACCTCAAACAGACAGTACATCGGTATGGCCAGCAGCGTTTGCGAGAAGACATCGGGCGGCGTCAGCAGCATGCCGACCACAAATGCGCCGACCAGAATATACGGACGCTTTTTACGCAGGTCTTCTGGTGTGGTTACACCCACCCAGCAAAGCAGCACAATCGCAACCGGCACTTCGAACGCCACGCCGAATGCCATAAACAGCGCCATCACAAAGCTGAGGTAGCTGGCAATATCGGTCGACACCTGTACCCCTTCCGGCGCGGTATGCGTCAGGAAGCCAAAGGCCAGCGGGAAGACCACGAAATAGGCAAACGCCATGCCGATATAGAACAACAGCGAGCTGGAGACCAGCAGTGGGATCACCAGTTTGCGTTCATGCTTATACAGCGCTGGCGCCACAAACGCCCAGATCTGATACAGCAGGATGGGTGCAGAAGCGATCAACGATACCCAGAACGTGAGCTTAATGGGCGTAAAGAACGGCGAAGCAACGTCCGTCGCGATCATCGTTGCGCCCAGCGGCATCTGCTTTATCAGCGGCGCGGAGACAACCTGGTAGATGTCATTGGCGAAATAAACCAGGCATAAGAAAATAACGAAAACCGCAATAATGCAGTTTAACAGGCGCTTACGCAGCTCTATGAGGTGCGTAATGAGCGGTTGAGTATCATCTACTGCCATGTTTACGCTTTATCACTCGACGAGGGGGATGATTCGGTAACAGGCGCGGCGGGCTTTGCTTCAGCCGCGTTGACCACAGGGTCTTCCGGCTGCGCCTGTTTTTTCAGTTCAGGTTCCTGCGGCGTATGTTCAGGCGCGGTGGCCTGATGCTCAGCGCTGGCAGGCGTTACGCCCTCGCGCTGCGCTTCACTATTTTTCACCACCGGGTTATGGATGGTGTTCGCTTCATCGCTCGCTTTTTCAGGATCGTTAACGCTGTAGGAGCGCTTCATGGATTCTGCCGCTTCGCGCAGTTCATCCATGGAGGCTTTCAGTTCCGGCGTCAGGTTATCCATGCTCGCCTTCTCAACCTTTTTCAGGCTTTCCTGAAACTCCTGCAGCTTAAGTTCCTGCGCCAGCTCGTTCTGTACGGTGGATGCCAGCGAACGAAGCGCACGCACCCACCCCACAACCGTTTTGACTGCAACGGGTAAACGCTGTGGCCCCAGCACGATGAGGCCAATCACAAAGACCAGCAGCAGCTCACTAAAACCAATGTCGAACACGACTTACACCTGCTCTTTATCGTGGCGTTTAGCGTCTTCCTTTTTGGCATCTTCTTGCTTGTCGGAGATGGATTTAGCAGTAAAGTCAGCGTCCTGGCTGGTTTTATCCTGCTTGCTCTCATCATCGCTCATTGCTTTCTTGAAGCCTTTGATAGACGCGCCCAGATCGGAACCGATAGAACCGAGCTTTTTGGTGCCAAACAGCAGCACGACGATGACGGCAATAATGACTAATTGCCAGATACTGATACCACCCATACATATTCCTCAGAGATAGATGATTAATTAGTCAGACCGCATTATACGTATGCGACCTGGTGATAGCGATGCCTGTTCAGCGCGTCTTTCTCCAGCCAACGAACCAGACCACTATTCCGGCAGCCATTAGCCAGGCGGGCATCATCTGCCAGTCCGGACGGTTGATTAATAACAACGTACCACTGAGCAGCAGGGTTGCGCCAATGCCAAACAGATAGCGAGACTGGCCCTGGCGTACGCGGTTCGACTGAAGCTCGTGGGCGATTTTATCCATGCTGAGCTGAAGGTTCTTGCTCTGACGCAAACTGTCATACACCAGTTCAGGAAGTTCCGGCATTTTTTCAACCCAGAACGGGGCTTTCTCTTTGAAAGCTCGTACCAGAGCCGGAATGCCAACCTGATCCTTAATCCAGGATTCCAGGAACGGTTTCGCGGTCTTCCACAAGTCTAACTGAGGATAGAGCTGTCGACCTACACCTTCAACGTAAAGTAATGTTTTCTGAAGTAAAACAAGCTGTGGCTGCACTTCCATATTGAAGCGGCGAGCGGTGTTAAACAGATTCAGCAACACGTGACCGAACGAGATTTCCGCCAGCGGTTTTTCAAAAATCGGTTCACAGACGGTACGGATGGCAAACTCGAACTCTTCGACATTGGTGTCCGGCGGAACCCAACCTGAGTCAACGTGCAGTTCAGCCACTTTACGGTAGTCGCGATTAAAGAAGGCGATAAAATTCTCCGCCAGATAACGCTTATCTTCTTTATTGAGCGAGCCGACAATACCGCAATCAATGCCGATATATTGCGGGTCGTCCGGATGCTCATAGCTCACAAAGATATTGCCCGGATGCATGTCTGCGTGGAAAAAGCTGTCGCGGAAGACCTGAGTAAAGAAGACCTGTACGCCACGTTCGGCCAGCAGCTTCATGTTCGTTCCCTGTTTCTCCAGGGCCACGACATCCGAGACGGGAATACCGTAAATACGTTCCATGACCATCATGTTCTGGCTGCAGTAGTCAGAATAGACTTCAGGAACATACAGCATCGGGCTGTTTTCAAAATTGCGCCGTAGCTGAATGGCGTTTGCCGATTCGCGCAGCAGGTTTAGTTCATCGATCAGCGTTTTTTCATATTCCCGTACCACTTCCAGCGGGCGCAGGCGGCGTCCGTCAGGGAGCAGACGCGGAACCCAGCGCGCCAGACGATAGATAAGCTTCATGTCCGCTTTGATGATCGGCAGAATATCCGGGCGGATAACTTTGATCACGACTTCTTTGCCATTCTCTTTCAGACGCGCGGTATGCACCTGGGCAATAGAAGCAGAAGCCAGCGGCTGAATGTCGAAATCGTCGAACCAGGTCTCAACAGGAATATTGCCCATCGCCTCTTCGATCTGTTTTTTCGCGCGCACGCCGTCAAACGGGGCCACGCGATCCTGCAGCAGTGCCAGCTGATCGGCAATCTGGGGCGGGAAAAGATCGCGACGGGTCGAGAGCATTTGGCCGAATTTAATCCATACCGGGCCCAGCTCCTGTAGCGCCAGACGCAGGCGTTCACCCAGCGGCTGTCCTTTGTGGCGATTAGGCATCCAGAACAACATCCGCCGCCAGATACGAAGCGGCAGCGTGATACGCATTTTGGGGATAAGCTCGTCGAGCCCGTAACTCAAAAAGGTGTGGACGATAAAATAGAGGCGCCGAATTTCACCAGGCGTCATTTGCCCTCCAGTTTTTCCAGCCGTTTGGTTAACGCATCAACCGCACGTTCAACAGCCGCAGTCTCTTCCGCGAACCAGGCCACTTCCAGCGGTCCAGGGGCCATACGCCACTCTTCGGTCAGCACCTCTGCCGCATAGCGCTGCTGACGTTGCAAGCTTTTACGCAGGAAGGCGGTACCACCATGCAGGGCTTTGCCGATCCCTTCCGCTGCAATGTCGCCAATAAACGGGGCAAGCAGTTCCGCCGGGTCGAACTCGGCTAAATCGCTGAGCGCAACGAAATTTTGTACAACCTGAATGTCGCCTTCCACTTCCAGCTCACCGCTTCGGATCAGCGCCGTCAGCTGCTGGCGGTCACGCAGTTTTGGCAGCACGCTCATGCGCGTGATGACAGAGCAGTCGGCGTCTCCTTCCCACTCCCCCAGAACATCAAGCTGGCGTTCGCTGAAGACCAGCACAAGCGGCGTCGAGAACTCTTTTAAAACGATCCGCAATACCTTCCCGTTAAGTCGCTGCCGCGCGGCTTTTAGCGCTGGCGCACGATAGAGAAAGGCATTCAGTACATTCTCGATGCCTGCGGTGACTAAGGGTTTAAAGGGCACAGGACACCTCCACTCAGAACTTATAACCGCGATGCAGTGCGACGACACCCGCCGTCATGTTGAAATACTCAACGTTTTCAAACGCCGCATCCTGCATCATGGCCTTCAGGGTGTCCTGATCCGGGTGCATGCGAATGGATTCCGCCAGATAGCGGTAGCTTTCTGCGTCGTTTGCCACCAGTTCGCCAATACGCGGCAGAACATGGAATGAATAGGCGTCGTAGGCTTTGCTCAGTGGCTCGATAATCGGTTTGGAGAACTCAAGCACCAGCAGACGTCCGCCCGGCTTCAGCACGCGATACATTGAGCGCAGCGCTTTTTCTTTATCGGTGACGTTACGCAGGCCAAAAGAGATAGTGATGCAGTCAAAGGTATTGTCCGGGAACGGCAGCGCCTCGGCGTTTGCCTGCACATATTCCACATTCCCCACCACGCCGATGTTACGCAGCTTCTCACGCCCCATTTTCAGCATGGAGTCGTTAATATCAGCCAGAACAACACGCCCGGTTTCACCCACCAGACGGGAGAATTTCGCGGTCAAATCGCCCGTGCCGCCGGCAAGGTCCAGTACCATTTGTCCACGACGCACACCACTACAGTCAATGGTGAAGCGCTTCCACAAGCGATGAATGCCGAATGACATCAAGTCATTCATCACATCGTACTTCGCCGCCACGGAATGAAATACGTGGGCCACCATGTCAGCTTTCTGCGCTTTGGCGACAGTCTGAAAGCCAAAGTGCGTTGTGTCTTGTGAATCGTCAACCATCTCAGAGCCTGCTTATCAGTAAAATGTTCGTGAAGTGTAACAGATTGGGCGCGTTTGCCCTACGTTTCAACCACCACGTAAGAAACGCGCCAGATGCGGGTCTGGCGATAACTCTGCCGCTAACTCGTTGTCTTCACTGTCTCTCTTTTGTCCATCAGCGCCTTCGCGCAGGCGAAACTCTTCGTCCTGTACCGTGGCTTGCTCAACCAGTTCCGGATTAATCTCGCGTTTAACCTCCACCCCCAGGCCGCGGAAGGCTTCAGCTTGCGCCAGCAGATTACCCCGCCCGGAGGCGAGTTTTTTCATCGCCTGGCGGTAGTTATCCTGCGCGCGGTCCAGGCTTTGCCCGACCGAGGACATATCATCCACAAAGAGGCGCATTTTGTCGTACAGCTTGCTGGCGCGATCGGCAATCTGCTGCGCGTTGCGGCTCTGATGTTCATAGCGCCACAGGTTGGCAATGGTGCGTAACGCCACCAGCAGCGTGGTGGGGCTGACCAGCATAATGTTGTTTTTCAGCGCTTCAGTTATCAGTTCCGGCTGTCTGTCGAGTGCCAGCAGAAACGCAGGCTCTACCGGGATAAACATCAGAACATAGTCAAGAGAGCGCAAACCCGGCAACTGCTGATAGTCTTTTCTGCCCAGCAGACGAATATGGTTCCGCACGGAGGCAATGTGCTCCTGCAACGCCGATTCGCGGGTGTAGTCATCCTCCGCGTTAAAGTAACGCTCATAGGCCACCAGCGTCATTTTGGCATCAATCACCACATCTTTACCCTGCGGCAGACGCACGATGACATCTGGCTGCATTCGCGAGCGGGCATCGTTTTCTATGCTGACCTGGGTTTCGTATTCATACCCTTCGCGCAGTCCAGAGGCTTCCAGCACCCGCGTGAGGACGACTTCACCCCAGTTACCCTGCGTTTTGTTATCCCCTTTCAGGGCGCGGGTCAGGTTGACCGCTTCCTGCGCCATTTGTGCATTCAACTGCTGCAGATTACGAATTTCGTGTGCCAGGGTGTGCCGCTCGCGGGCCTCCTGACCAAAGCTGTCCTGCACCTGACGACGGAAACCGTCCAGTTGCTCACGCAGAGGCGTCAGGAGACTGTTCAGACTCTGGCGGTTTTGTTCGTCAACGCGGCGGTTGCTGTGCTCAAAAATGCGGTTCGCGAGATTCTCAAACTGTTCGCTGAGGCGCTGCTCGCTGTTCATCATCTGGCGGATTTTGTCTTCCGCATGCAGCTGAGTGGATTCCAGGCGGGTCGTGACTTCACGGAGATCGGCTTCCAGTGAGGTGTTGATATCACGCAGATTGCGCAGTTCGTTGTTGAGTAACTCGCACTCGTCTCGCCAGTGTTCACTCAGCGCAAGTTGCTGTTTTGTCGCGCTTAACTCGGCGACTATCTCTTCACGCTCTGCCAGCTGATCGGCCTTTTGCTGCGCGTGCTGATAGCTGGAAATCAGCCAGCCTATCGCCACGCCCGCGAGCGCAATCACCGCGTAAATCAGAATTGAGAGATCCACAATGCCCCCTGCATCAACGTATTACCGCACAAAATAAGATTGTGCTGTATAAACGTCCAGTTTGAAAGGGTTTTCCTGCGAGGCGCTACGCAAAAAATAAAGGCCGAACGTGTCGGCCTTTGATGTCAGAAGAGAGGATTAGATCAGACGACGGGCCGCTTCAACCACGATTTTTACCGCATGACTTTCGGTTTGTTTCATGGTTTCGGCGTTCGGGATTTCCTGCTGGGTACGGTTGACGATTACCCCCGCCACCATACCGGCACGCAGACCCTGGCTTGCGCACATGGTCAGCAGCGTTGCAGATTCCATTTCATAGTTCATCACGCCCATAGACTGCCACTCTTCCATAGAGCCTTTAAAACGGCTCACCACACGGCCAGAGAAGGTGTCGTAACGCTCCTGACCCGGGTAGAAGGTGTCCGACGAGGCGGTTACGCCCACGTGCGTGGTTGCGCCAACGGATTTCGCTGCTTCAACCAGCGCCGTCGTACATTCAAAATCGGCAACCGCCGGGAATTCCATTGGTGCAAAGTGCAGACTCGCCCCATCCAGACGCACGGACGCGGTAGTCACCAATACATCACCCACGTTGATATGCGGCTGGATCGCACCGGTCGTCCCGATACGCAGGAACGTCCGGATGCCCAGCTGCGCCAGTTCTTCAACGGCAATGGAGGTAGACGGGCCACCGATACCGGT
This sequence comes from Enterobacter cloacae complex sp. IR5384, assembly GCF_049237265.1. Lineage (NCBI taxonomy): Bacteria > Pseudomonadati > Pseudomonadota > Gammaproteobacteria > Enterobacterales > Enterobacteriaceae > Enterobacter > Enterobacter cloacae complex sp. IR5384. Next base: position 18,493 of record NZ_JBMKHJ010000023.1, read on the forward strand.
AGAGCACACAATCACGGCCTTACCATCCAGTTCTGCACGCCAGGTGGTGAATTCACGATGGGCTGCCAGCTTAACCGGCTTATCCATCAGCGCGGCGATCTTTTCCACACGCTCAGGATCGCCCGGGACGATAGCGAGCGTAGCCCCTTGTAAATCGTTTTTGGTGAGGCCGAGATGAAAAACATCAGACTTAGACATAGGTGACTCCTCTGTGGGTCGGTTAGTCAGAAGAAGTAAAACGGTACTTTACAGAAGCGATACGCATAATTTCGTGACACATCTCACCATGAATGAAAATGATTGCAGTAGATTTCCATAAAAAAGTGATTTACATCACATTAACAAGTTATATCGTGGTGTGCTGCACAAAAGATAGACCGTTTAAGGCACTGTGGGTTGTTAACCTGGTGTCTATATTTACCTTTGCGCTAACTCATTGGTACGGAGAATGCCATGACTGAAAAAACCGGTTTTGCACCTGCTGCGGCTCCGCATGCCTCAACCATCGTCTCAACGCCTGAAGACGCCATTACGGCGGGAGAGACCTCCATTCCCTCGCAGGGGGAAAATATGCCTGCTTACCACGCGCGACCAGCATCGGCAGACGGTCCGCTGCCGATCGTGATTGTGGTTCAGGAAATTTTCGGCGTTCATGAACATATTCGCGACCTCTGCCGCCGACTGGCGCTGGAAGGTTACCTGGCCGTTGCGCCAGAGCTCTATTTCCGTCAGGGCGATCCGAACGACTACAGCGATATCCCAACGCTTTTGAGCAATCTGGTCAGTAAAGTGCCGGATGCACAGGTGTTGGCCGATCTGGATCATGTTGCCAACTGGGCGGCGCGTAACGGCGGTGATGCGCATCGACTGATGATAACGGGGTTCTGCTGGGGCGGACGCATTAGCTGGCTGTATGCCGCGCACAATCCGCAGCTGAAAGCTGCTGTGGCCTGGTACGGTAAACTGGTGGGCGAAAAAACGCTGAACTCGCCAAAACATCCGGTTGATATCGCCACAGACTTAAATGCCCCGGTGCTGGGACTGTACGGTGGTCAGGACACGGGTATTCCGCTCGACACGGTAGAGACCATGCGCCATGCGCTACGCGCGGCGAATGCAAAGGCAGACATTGTCGTGTACCCGGATGCCGGACACGCGTTTAATGCCGATTATCGTCCGAGCTATCACGCGGAATCAGCCAAAGATGGCTGGCAGCGGATGCTGGCGTGGTTTAGCCAGTACGGCGGCAAGAAAGCGTAAACATAAAAGCCCGGTGGCGGCGATGCCTTACCGGGCTACATAATGGGATCGACTCTGTCTTAACCCTGACGCAAATTCTGCGCCGCTTTCACCATATTCGCCAGCGCCGCGCGGGTTTCAGGCCAGCCGCGGGTTTTCAGACCGCAGTCCGGGTTCACCCACAGGCGCTCTGCCGGAATGCGTTGGGCGGCTTTCTTCAGCAGGGCTTCGATCCACTCCACGCTCGGCACGTTCGGGGAGTGAATGTCATATACGCCCGGCCCGATTTCGTTCGGGTAATCGAACTCTTCGAACGACTCCAGCAGTTCCATATCTGAACGCGAGGTCTCGATGGTGATCACGTCGGCATCCAGTGCGGCAATGGAATCCATGATGTCGTTAAATTCGCAGTAACACATGTGGGTGTGGATCTGGGTGTCGTCCTTCGCCACTGCGGCATTGATGCGGAACGCTTCCACACCCCACTGCAGGTAGGCGTCCCAGTCGCTGCGACGCAGCGGTAATCCCTCGCGCAGGGCCGGTTCGTCAATCTGGATGATGCCAATGCCCGCCGCTTCCAGATCCGCCACTTCATCGCGCAGCGCCAGCGCAATTTGCTTCGCGATGGTTTCACGGGTCACGTCCTCACGCGGGAAGGACCAGCAAAGAATGGTCACCGGACCGGTCAACATGCCTTTTACCGGCTTGTCGGTCAGGGACTGGGCATATTTAGCCCATTCGACGGTGATCGGGTGCGGACGGCTGACGTCTCCGATCACCACCGGTGGTTTTACACAGCGGGAACCATAGCTCTGTACCCAGCCGTTTTGGGTAAAGACGAAACCATCCAGATGCTCACCGAAGTACTCCACCATGTCGTTACGCTCTGCCTCCCCGTGAACCAGCACGTCCAGGCCTAAGCGCTCCTGCTCCACAATCGCCTGTTTGATATGTTCCGCGATGCCGGTGCGGTAGTTGGCCGCATCTAGGTTGCCCTTTTTGAAGTCCAGGCGCAGGCCGCGGATCTCGGTAGTTTGCGGGAAGGAACCGATGGTGGTGGTTGGCCACGCAGGCAACTTGAAACGGGCGCGCTGGGCTTCTGCACGCACTTCATACGGGCTTTGACGCTGGCTGTCCTGCGCGGTGATAGCCGCCAGACGTTTTTCCACCGCCGGGTTGTGAACGCGAGACGAATGACGACGGGCCTGAATCGGAGCGCTCCATTCGGTAATCGCCGCCGTGTCGCCGCTGTTCAGGGCGTCACGCAGCAGAGCCAGTTCTTCACATTTCTGCAAGGCAAAGGCAAACCAGCTTTTCACTTCCGCATCCAGGCGGGTTTCAACGCTGAGATCGATAGGGCTGTGCAGCAGTGAACACGAAGAGGCCACCCATAGCTCACGTTTGCCGACGATGTCTTTAATCTGAGCATATTTTTCTGTCAAATCGGCGCGCCAGACGTTACGACCGTTTACCAGCCCGGCAGAGAGCAGCCACTCCGCTGGCAGGCGCTTGTGCAGTTCTGCAACATCATCTTTTCCATGCACCAGGTCAACGTGCAGGCCCTGCACTGGCAATTTGGTGATGGTGCCGAGGTTCGGCGTCACACCTTCAAAGTAGGTGGTAAGCAGCAGCTTCACCTGCCCGGTCAGTGCATCGTAAGCCGGTTTGAAGGCATCGAGCCACGCTTGCGGCAGCTCGAGCACCAGCGCCGGTTCGTCGATTTGCACCCACTGAATACCGCGTTTGCCCAGCTCAATCAGCACCTGTTTGTAGACCGGCAGGATATCCTTCAGCAGGCTCAGACGATCGAACGGCTCGCCTTTGACTTTTCCTAACCACAGGTAGGTCACTGGCCCCAGCAGCACCGGTTTCACCTGGTGCCCCAGCGCCAGCGCTTCGTCCACTTCATCCAGCAACTGGGTCCAGGTCAGTTTGAACTGCTGACCTTTAACAAACTCCGGCACCATATAGTGATAGTTGGTGTTAAACCACTTGGTCATTTCCGCCGCTGCCGCTGGCTCACCGGTTGGCGCACGGCCACGGCCGATGCGGAACAGCGTGTCGATATCTACCGATCCATCGTTGTTCTGATGACGAGCCGGGACATTGCCAAGCAGCAGGCTGGTCGTCAGAACATGGTCGTACCAGGCGAAATCGCCCACCGGCAGCAGGTCTACGCCCGCCTGTTTTTGCTGCTCCCAGTGGCGGGCACGCAGTTCGCGGCCCACTGCCAGCAGTTCTTCACGCGTGGTGTTTCCTGCCCAGTAGCTTTCTTGTGCTTTTTTTAGCTCGCGACGCAGGCCAACGCGAGGGAAACCGAGAGTGTGATTGCGGATTGTCATGTCATGCCCCTTGTGAAATTCGTTATTTAGACGTCCAGATGTTTACACATCTATAATTGGCAGGTACTGTATATTCCTCAAGCGCAAAATGTTCATGGCGAAGTGAAGGACTTTCATGATCGAGATAAAACACCTGAAAACGCTACAAGCGTTGCGAAACTGCGGTTCTCTCGCGGCGGCGGCGGCCTCACTGCACCAGACTCAGTCCGCCCTTTCTCACCAGTTCAGCGATCTGGAACAACGTCTCGGCTTTCGTCTTTTTGTGCGTAAGAGCCAGCCGCTGCGCTTTACCCCCCAGGGCGAGATCCTCCTGCAGCTGGCAAATCAGGTGCTGCCGCAGATTGCCAGCGCGCTTCAGTCCTGCAATGAGCCGCAGCAAACTAAATTGCGTATCGCCATTGAGTGCCACAGCTGTATTCAGTGGCTGACCCCCGCGCTTGAGAACTTCCGCCAGAAGTGGCCGCAGGTAGAAATGGACTTTACCTCCGGCGTGACGTTTGACCCGCAGCCGTCACTCCAGCAGGGCGAGCTGGATCTGGTGATGACGTCAGACATTCTGCCGCGTAGCGGTCTGCATTATTCGCCAATGTTCGATTATGAGGTGCGTCTGGTGCTGGCACCGGATCATCCGCTGGCCAGCAAGACGCGTATCACCCCGGAAGACCTGGCGACTGAAACGCTGCTGATATACCCGGTGCAGCGCAGTCGCCTGGATATCTGGCGCCATTTCCTGCAGCCGGCGGGCATCAGCCCACAGCTGAAAAGCGTGGATAATACGTTGCTGTTGATTCAGATGGTTGCCGCCAGAATGGGCATCGCGGCGCTGCCGCACTGGGTGGTAGAGAGTTTTGAACGCCAGGGCCTGGTGGTCACCAAAACCCTGGGAGAAGGGCTGTGGAGCCGGCTGTACGCCGCCGTGCGCGATGGCGAGCAGCGTCAGCCGATCACGGAAGCGTTTATTCGCTCAACGCGGAACCACGCGTGCGACCATCTTCCGTTTGTGCGGAGCGCGGAGCGACCCAACGGCGATGTACCCACAGCGAAGCCAGGATCACCGCTCCCCCAATAAGGAAACTCGGCCAATGGGGCTGTTGCTGCCAGATAGCAAGGTTTACCAGTAGCCCCGCGGGCACGTGCACGTTGTTCATGATGCCCAGCGTACCGGCGTCTACCTGAGTTGCGCCGTAGTTCCACATGAAATACCCCAGCCCCGAGGCCACCACACCCAGCCAGACCAGAATGCCCCACTGCACGGTGGTGGTAGGTAATTTTTGCGGGTTACCCAACATAAACCAGGCCGCGACCGCGACCGCCGCCGCCCCCATATAGAACCAGGCAAACGCGTTGTGCTGTGGCATCGGGCGGGTTTCCATCAGGCGCTTGTAGCCCACCATACCAATAGCGAAGCTGATGTTTGCTAACTGCACGAACATCAGGCCGGTCCAGAAGTGATCGCTCACTTTATCGTAGCGAATAATCGCCGCGCCAATCACCGCCAGCGCTGCGCTCAACAGATAGCCCCAACGCAGACGACGCCTGCTGAGCAGGTCGTAAATCAGCGTGATATAGAGCGGCGTCAGCACCGTAAAGAGCAGGAACTCCGAGACGGACAAGTAGATATACGCCCGAAAGCTAAACAGATACATGATGCCGAGCTGCATCGCCCCCACCAGCATATACAGCAAAACGGTTTGCAGGGATTGTCCGCGCGTACGCAAAAAGGGCAGGAACACCAGCGCCGCCAGCCCCACGCGCATCAGCACCGAGAAATAGCTGTCGACCGATCCGGCAAGGTATTCGCCAATCAGACTAAAGGAGAAGGCCCACAGGATAGTGGTGATAATGAGTAGCGCCACAATGCTTGTCTCTCAGAAAGAAGGAGAGGCATTGTAGCGAACTCTTTAGTTGACAACTGAGCAATAAACAACCAAATGAAGATTATTCAAGGAACAGCTTGCGCAGATATTTTGGTACCGCATTGTCTGCGTTGGTGCCGATCACTTCCAGCTCCGGGTGCAGGTCTTTCAGGCGCTGGTGCGCGTTCTGCATGATGCAGCCTTTACCCGCCATCGAGAGCATCTCAGCATCGTTCATGCCATCACCAAAGGCGATACAGTCTTTCAGCTCAAAGCCCATGCGTTTGGCCACCGCTTCCAGAGCGTGCCCCTTGGAAACGCCACCCGCCATCACTTCCAGGCAGGTCAGCGTGGAGAAGCTTACGTTGACGCGATCGCCCCAACGGGCGTTGATCGCCTGCTCCAGCGGCAGCAGTTCTTCGTGACTTTCGCAGGTAAAGAAGACTTTGCTGATCCCTTCCGGCTCGAGCAGACCTGGCTCATACAGGGAGTAGTTAAACACCGCTTCTTTGAAGAAGCGCATCTCTTCCGGGCGGTGGCGGTTCATGAACCAGTCATCGTCGCGGTAAACGTTCGTGACGATAGCCGGATTATTGTGCACCACACCGAACAGATCGGCGGCAATATCGCGATCCAGGTTGTGGGTAAAGATCAGATTGCCATCGGTGTCGTGAACACGCGCACCGTTGGAGGTGATCATGTACGATTTAATCTCAAGATTATCGCGGATCTGCCCCACATCCACGTGGTGGCGCCCGGTGGCAAACACAAAGTGCACGCCACGGGCAGTCAGCAGCTTTAAGGTCTCTTTCGCGTACGGCGACAGGGTGTGGTCGGGGGAAAGCAGCGTGCCATCTAAATCAGATGCAACAACCTGGTACATAGGAAAATTTAACCTCAATAGAAAATCAGTTATGCCGGTCGAAAAACTCGACGATGGCGTTAAGCGCGACTGAGCGCATAGCGTCCTTTTCAAAAAGGATCTCATGGTACGCGCCGTTGATGACCAGCGGTTTACCCCCTTCACAAGGGTGACCGGCGGCAGCGCGCAGTTCACAAAAACGGTCATGCATGCGGTTATCCACCACACGCTCTTCTTCAGCCTGAATCAGGAGTGTCGGCGTGTCATCATCACCAACACCCGCCAGAACCTGCTCCCCTGCATGTATCCCCTCCCGCACCCAGTGCCAGGTGGGGCCGCCAACGCGCAAGCGAGGCTCATCGGCATAGAAGCGCAGGTTGCGGCGATAACGCTGACGGCTATGGGTTAAGACGTTGAGGGCAAACGGCAAAGCCCGCCAGCGCCCTGTTCCGATGGCGTAGCCTTCACGAATGCGCTGATGGCCCTCAGCCCAGTCGAGAAGATGGCGCACCATCCAGTCCGGAAAACGTATCACAATGCCATACATCGGCGCGGTCAGCGCAATGGCATCGCACTGGTGATCGTAGCGCTGCAAAAAGAGCGTAGAGATCGCGCCGCCCATGGAGTGCGCAAGAATATAGCGCTTACGCCACGGGCCGGGCTGCACTTCCTGCTGCCAGAAGGCGGCAAGATCGTCGACATAATCACTGAAGTTATCTACGTGGCCACGATGGGTATCCGGCAACATTCGACCGGAAAGCCCCTGCCCGCGATGATCGATAATTAACACGTCAAAACCCAGATGGAACAGGTCGTACGCCAGCTCGGCATATTTGATGTAGCTTTCGATACGCCCGGGACAGACCACAATCACCCGGTCATTTTTTTCATCACGGAAACGAACAAAGCGCACCGGGATATTCCCGACGCCCGTAAACTCATCTTCCTCACGCTGACGCCAGAAATCGGTCAGCGGCCCCATGGAGAAAGCAGCAAATGCGTTTTCTCGTGTTTCCCAGTCCTTTTTCTGCTGCAACATCGGGTTTCCACCCCCCGTCATTCAGGGAATATCGTTTTTTTCGTAACTGGTCACAAAATGACTCAACAATAGCGTATTGTGGCATAAAAACAGACGATTCGGGAGTTTCAAATGACCTTCGAGTGGTGGTTCGCTTACCTGCTGACATCCATCATCCTCAGCCTGTCACCGGGTTCGGGGGCAATTAATACCATGACAACCTCCATTAACCACGGTTATCGCGGGGCGGCAGCATCCATTGCCGGTTTGCAAACCGGACTGGGGATTCACATTGTGCTGGTGGGCGTGGGTTTAGGGACGCTCTTCTCCCGCTCGGTGCTGGCATTTGAAGTGCTGAAATGGGCCGGTGCGGCGTATCTGATTTGGCTCGGCATTCAGCAATGGCGCGCAGCAGGCTCAATTGACCTCAACACTCTTGCCCGGACGCAAACGCGCGGCCGCCTGTTTAAGCGGGCGGTGTTTGTGAATCTGACCAACCCAAAAAGCATCGTTTTTCTGGCTGCCCTGTTCCCGCAGTTTATCGTCCCGCATCAGCCGCAGGTCATGCAGTACGTAGTCCTGGGCGTGACTACCATTGTTGTCGATATTATTGTGATGATTGGCTACGCGACGCTGGCGCAGCGGATTGCAGCATGGATTAAAGGGCCTAAGCAAATGAAGGCCCTGAACAAAGTGTTTGGTTCGCTGTTTATGCTGGTTGGCGCGCTGCTTGCGTCAGCGCGTCATGCTTAGCGAGAGATAATAAGGTGAATACCAAAGCCGGCGAACAGCGCGCCGGCGAAGCCGTCAATCCACTTCGCGATGCGCTGATAGCCACGGCGCATCGCCGGTAAGGCAAACAGGCTGGCAACAACGGTGAACCACGCAAACGTCTCAACCACGATCAGCAGGAAGATACCCCAGCGTGCACCCGCGCCCACGCTGTCGCCCACGAACAGAGAGAAGACGGAACCGAAATAGATAATCGCTTTCGGGTTCGCCAGGTTGGTCAGCAGCCCTTTAACAAAGCTACGGCCGCCCGTTGCCAGCTCAACTTTTGGCTCTTGCGGTTTTTTCTCTTCTTTCTTCAGCGCCCCGCGCAGCATCTGGTAGCCCATCCAGCACAAGTACAGACCGCCACCGACCATGATGATGTTATGCAGCCACGCCATCTTCGCCAGGATGAGGTTCAGGCCAAGCAGCGCCACGGCCGCCCAGACCATAACCCCCATAGTGATACCCAACACCCCCATCATTGCTTCTTTGCGGGAGCGGCTGACGGCGGTTTGTGACACGAAGAAAAAGTCAGGGCCCGGGCTCATCAGCGCAACAATGTGCACCAACGCCACGGTAAGAAATAGCATTAACATAATTCGCTCGCGGGGAAATAATTCAGTGAGTCATCATCCTGGCACTTTTTTGCGCGGCTGACTACTCCTCATCATCACCATCGACATGTGAACGGATGAGCGCCATGAATTCTTTACCAAAGCGCTCCAGCTTGCGCGTGCCCACGCCGTTGACGCTCAGCATTTCGCTGGCGCTGAGCGGCATCTGCTCGGCCATCTCGATCAGCGTCGCGTCGTTGAAGACCACATATGGCGGAATGTTCTCTTCATCGGCAATCGCTTTACGCAGTTTGCGCAGTTTGGCAAACAGCTTGCGGTTGTAGTTGCCGCCGTAGGATTTCTGCATCACCCGCGGTTTCAGGGCCACTACGCGCGGCACGGCGAGCTTGAGTTCAACATCCCCACGCAGCACCGGGCGCGCGGCTTCGGTGAGCTGAAGCGCGGAGTGCTGGGCGATGTTCTGTGTGGCAAAACCGAGGTGAATCAACTGACGAATAATGCTGACCCAATGCTCGTGGCTCTGGTCTTTGCCAATACCGTAGACAGGTAGCTTATCGTGGCCCATGTCGCGGATACGCTGGTTATTGGCGCCGCGCAGCACTTCCACCACGTAGCCCATCCCGAAGCGCTGATTAACACGGTATATGGTCGAAAGCGCCTTACGCGCGTCCATCAGGCCATCGTACTGCTTTGGCGGGTCGAGACAGATATCGCAGTTGCCGCACGGCTCCTGACGCCCTTCACCAAAGTAGTTGAGCAGCACCAGACGACGGCAGGTCTGCGCTTCCGCAAACGCGCCCATGGCGTTGAGTTTGTGACGCTCGATATCCTGCAGCTGTCCCTGAGGTTTCTCTTCAAGGCAGCGGCGCAGCCACGCCATATCGGCCGGATCGTAAAACAGCATCGCTTCCGCAGGCAGACCATCACGGCCTGCGCGGCCGGTTTCCTGGTAGTAGGATTCGATATTTCGCGGAATGTCGAAGTGCACCACAAAGCGGACGTTGGGCTTGTTAATGCCCATGCCGAACGCCACCGTCGCCACCACAATCTGCAGGTCATCACGCTGGAATTTTTCCTGCACGTCGGCGCGGATGTGGTTTTCTAACCCGGCATGATAGGCCGCCGCGCTAAAGCCGCGATTTTGCAGACGCGCAGCGGTGTCTTCCACCTTCGCGCGGCTGTTGCAGTAGATGATGCCTGACTTGCCGCGTTGCTCCTGCACATAGCGCAGAAGCTGATCCAGCGGCTTGAATTTTTCCATCAGCATATAGCGGATGTTCGGGCGGTCGAAGCTGCTGACCTGGATCAGCGGGTCGTTCAGCCCCAGCAGGCGGACGATATCCAGCCGCGTGGTGTCATCTGCCGTGGCGGTCAGCGCCATAAACGGCAGTTCAGGGAAGCGCTGACGCAGCTGACCAAGTGCCGCATATTCCGGGCGGAAATCGTGGCCCCACTGCGAGATACAGTGTGCTTCATCAACGGCCAGCAGAACGGGATTCCAGTGCGCCAGATGGTCGAGGAAGTTATCCAGCATCAACCGTTCTGGTGCGATATACAGCAAGCGAACCTGTCCGGTACGGCAACCGGCCATCACCTCTTGCTGCTGCTCGCGGGTTTGCGTGGAGTTAAGACAGGCCGCCGCCACGCCGTTGGCGAGCAGCTGGTCAACCTGGTCTTTCATCAGAGAAATCAGCGGCGATACCACGACCGTCAGGCCATTAAGTACCAGCGCGGGCACCTGATAGCAGAGCGATTTACCGCCACCGGTCGGCATTACCACCAGGCAATCACGGCCTTCCAGCACGGTTTCAATGATGGTTTCCTGGCCAGGACGGAACTGCTGGTAGCCAAAGGTTTCATGCAAAACCTGTTTAGCCAGCGACTCCTGATTCAATACTTCCGCCTGCGCCACGTTAACCCCATATGCCAGAAATGAAACAGGCGCTATTTTCAGCGCCTGAGAGAGAAACTTCAACGTTTAACGCAAAAACATTCGAGCGTCTTAGAAAATATCGTTCAGCATCACGCCGACACCCACGCGAGTCTGATTGAAGTTGTAATCGATGAGCGACTCGCCGTAACCGCTGTAGACCTGCGTATAGATACGCACGTGTTTGGTCATCGGGTAGCTTAAGCCCACTTCTGCGCCGCCGTAACCGGTGTTCCAGTTGTACTGGCCCCTGGCGCTCAGCACCGCATCACCCAGCTGATAGCCAATCCTGAGCTGATAGTAGCCCATATATTTGGTGATATCCGGGTTGTCATCGGTGCTGCCCACCACGTACCACGGCTTCACTTCCACCATCATATTACCGTTTTGCGCCATCAGGCGCGTATAGGCGCGGTTCCAGCTACGTGAGGTTGGATCGGAACGGCCGTTGGAGTCATGGTTGAAGCCCACTTCAACGTCACGCAATGTCCAGCCTGCAAACTCATAATCCGTTGCGAACCCCAGGAACAGCTGTGGCTCATAGTTGGTTTCACGGAACGGTGAAGATTCACCGCTGTTGGAAAGCTGCCACCAGGATTTCTGGGTATAAGATGCACCGAGAACCGAATTCGGCCCCAGAATGCCGCGCCAGAACGGAAATGCGAGGCTGAGCTGATATTTCACCTCATCTTTGCGCGCATTCTCAGCCCAGTCATAGGAGCGAATCGCCTCTTTGTTGAGATCGCTGGTCCAGGTATAGAGCACATAGTTGGTGTCGTACGGGTAGAGCGTGAAGGGATTATCATGCTCCTGCAGCAGGTTAGCGATAATGCTACCGCGAACTGCTGGCGTATCATGCACCTCTTTGACTGTCGCTTCCTGCGCATAGGCTGTGAGGGGCAGCGCAACCGCTGCCAGTAACCCTGCCAGATACGTCCGCATCGGTGGTGTTCTCCTGCAAAATGTTAAATGATCTGAATCGTTATATGGCGCACATTCTACAGACTTCTGCAGCAACTGCTGCATCCTCGTTTCTGAAAGTGGCATTCTTGCCTGTCCGGGCATAAAATCAACATTTTATTAACATTAAGGATGTGATGTCTCATGTCAGCCATGCTAACCGCCGAAGAAGCGTTAAAACTCGTGGGCGAGATTTTTGTTTATCATATGCCGTTTAACCGCGCGCTGGGACTGGAGCTGGAGCGTTACGAAAAAGACTTTGCCCAGCTCAGTTTTAACAACCAGCCGATGATGGTAGGCAACTGGGCACAGAGCATTTTACATGGCGGGGTGATTGCCTCCGCGCTGGACGTGGCTGCAGGGCTGGTATGTGTTGGCAGCACCCTGACCCGCCATGACACCATCAACGAAGACGAGCTGCGTCAGCGCTTATCCCGCATGGGTACCATCGATTTACGCGTCGATTATCTGCGTCCCGGACGCGGAAACCGCTTCACCTGCAGCAGCAGCCTGCTCCGTGCGGGTAATAAGGTCGCCGTGGCGCGTGTTGAACTGCATAACGAAGAACAACTTTATATCGCCAGCGCAACCGCCACTTATATGGTGGGTTGAAGCTGAAAAATCGGGTAAAGTTAATTCACTTTTTTGTCACGGATTTTCCCGATGGATGCTAAACAGACGCGGCAGGGCGTGTTACTCGCCCTTGCCGCTTATTTTATTTGGGGTGTCGCACCCGCCTACTTTAAATTTATCGCTTACGTACCGGCTGATGAGATCCTCACTCACCGCGTCATCTGGTCCTTCTTCTTCATGATCGCGCTGATGAGCGTTAGTCGTCAGTGGTCTGGCGTCAAAACGCTGCTACAAACCCCGAAGAAGATCTTCCTGCTGGCACTCTCGGCAGTACTGATTGGCGGAAACTGGCTGCTGTTTATCTGGGCGGTGAATAATCATCATATGCTCGAAGCGAGTCTGGGCTACTTTATAAACCCGCTGGTGAATATTGTGCTGGGGATGATTTTCCTCGGCGAGCGCTTCCGCCGGATGCAGTGGCTGGCGGTGATCCTCGCCTTCTGCGGCGTGCTGGTTCAGCTGTGGACCTTCGGTTCACTGCCTGTTATTGCGCTGGGGCTGGCGTTCAGCTTTGCGTTCTACGGGCTGGTGCGTAAGAAGATTGCCGTGGAAGCGCAAACCGGCATGCTGTTTGAAACCCTGTGGCTGTTGCCGGTGGCCGCTATCTATCTCTTCGGCATTGCCGACAGCCCGACCAGCCACATGGGCAGCAACCCGTGGTCCCTGAATGTGATGCTGATGGCCGCAGGCGTGGTGACGACCATCCCACTGCTCTGCTTTACCGGTGCGGCAACGCGCCTGCGTCTGTCCACGCTGGGCTTTTTCCAGTACATCGGCCCGACGCTGATGTTCCTGCTGGCGGTGGTGTTTTACGGCGAAGTGCCGGGTGCGGATAAGATGGTGACGTTCGCGTTTATCTGGGTGGCGCTGGCGATTTTTGTCGCTGACGCGATTTATACCCAGCGCCGGGTGCGTAAAGGGCTGTGATTTTCCCCTCTCCCGGTGGGAGAGGGAGTTCGATCATAGGGCGGGTAAGCACAGCGCCACCCGCCAGATTTTTACAGCCAGTTGCGACGCTTGAAATAGAGATACGGCGCCAGCCCGGCGAGGATCATAAAGATAATCGCCCCCGGATAGCCGAAACTCCACTTCAGCTCTGGCATAAACTCAAAGTTCATCCCATAGCTGGATGCCACCAGCGTCGGCGGCAGGAACACCACGGATACCACCGAGAAGATCTTGATAATGCGGTTCTGCTCGATGTTGATAAAGCCCATCGCCGCCTGCATCAGGAAGTTGACCTTCTGGAACAGTGATTCGTTGTGCGGCAGCAGGGATTCGATATCGCGCAGGATCTCACGCGCCTGTTCCAGCTGGCCGCCCGGCAGACGCGCCTTGCGCACCAGGAAGTTCAGCGCGCGCTGGGTATCCATCAGACACAGACGCACCTTCCAGCCGATATCTTCCAGCTCCGCCAGCGTGGAGAGCGCTTCGTCGTATTCATCGCCCTGATGGCCTTCCATGATGACGCGGCTCAGTTTTTCCAGATCGCTGTAGATATTTTCAATCTCATCCGCCAGCTGCTCAATTTTGGTTTCGAACAGATCGAGCAGCAATTCGTAAGCATTGCCGTCCACCATCGCCTGGCTGCGGGCGCGCATACGGTAGAGACGAAACGCCGGCAGTTCGCGCTCGCGCAGGGTAAACAGGCGACCGTCGCGAATGGTAAATGCCACGGTGGAGTTCCCCGCGTGGTCTTCGGCATCTTCAAAGAAGAAGAAGGAGTGAATGTGCAGGCCGTCTTCGTCTTCAAAAAAACGTGCGGATGCTTCGATGTCTTCCAGTTCCGGGCGAGTGGCCAGACTCTGCCCCAGCTCAGATTGTACGCGCAGGCGTTCATCGTCGTCCGGCTCGACCAGATCCACCCATACGGCATCAATGAGGGGCTGTGACTCTTCGGCTTCAAGCCGAGTCAGTCGGTTATTTTCGAGTTGAAATGCGCTCAACATGACCGGGACTCCCAATGCAAAAAATATCGGACAGTTCGGTGGGCACACAGAAACAAATTGGGTTTCAGACCATTAAACAGCCTGACTCAGCGCGACGGGAATAATGCAGGTCGCTGACAACCACTAAGGCCATCAGCAAGAGGAGATAGCCTTAGGAGTTGTTCCTGGATGACAGGGAATTGAGCCAGTATCTACTGGGTGTGTCCAAGGCGAATGTCCTCTTAGCGTAATCGTGCGCGCATGTTACGCCAGCAGCAACTGTGGCGTCAACACGCAACGAAACGCTGAAGGGCATTAATTGACCTTCAACGTATAAGGCTAGCAGATTATTACAAAATAATGATATTTTTCTGAAAGTTACACTGCTTCCAGCTTGGCATACGCGGCCACCAGCCATTTGATCCCCTGCCCCTGGAACGCCACCTGCAGGCGGCTGTGCTCGCCGCTGCCTTCCAGATTGACGATGGTGCCTTCGCCAAACTTCGAATGGCGCACGCGCTGGCCCAGCTTATAGCCGGTGTCGGTTTCCGCAATCGGCGAGCCCATCCGCTGATGGCTGACCGGGCGGCTGATACTGGCACGCAGACGCACCTCTTCGACACACTCTTCCGGCAATTCGCCGATAAAGCGCGACGGACGGTGATAGACCTCTTTACCGTACAAACGGCGGGTTTCAGCGTAGGTCAGCGTCAGCTTCTGCATCGCTCGCGTCACGCCTACGTAAGCCAGACGGCGCTCCTCTTCCAGACGCCCACCTTCATCCAGCGACATCTGGCTCGGGAACATGCCCTCTTCCATGCCGACGATAAACACCTGCGGGAATTCGAGGCCTTTGGCAGAGTGCAGGGTCATTAGTTGAACCGCATCCTGCCAGGTATCCGCCTGCCCTTCGCCCGCTTCCAGCGCGGCGTGAGAAAGGAACGCCTGCAGCGGCATCAGGTCTTCGTCTTCTTCGTTGTAGCTGAACTGGCGCGTTGCCGTCACCAGTTCCTCTAAGTTCTCAATACGGGTCTGGCCCTTCTCGCCTTTCTCCTGCTCGTACATGGTGCGCAGGCCGGAGTCTTTGATCACCCGGTCAGTCTGCACGTGTAGCGGCATGTCGGCGGTTTCCTGCGCCAGCGCGTCAATTAATTCCAGGAAGCGCTGCAGCGCGCTGGCAGCGCGTCCGGCGAGGGCTTTTTCCTGCAACAGCTCGCGGCACGCCTGCCAGAGCGTAAGCTGGCGATCGCGCGAGGCCTGACGCACCACGTCCAGCGTCCGGTCACCAATGCCGCGGGTTGGCGTATTCACCACACGTTCAAACGCCGCATCGTCGTTTCGGTTAGCGATCAGGCGCAGATACGAGAGCGCGTCTTTGATCTCCTGACGTTCGAAGAAGCGCATGCCGCCGTAGATACGGTACGGCATGCTCACCTGCAGCAGCGCCTCTTCCAGCACGCGCGACTGGGCGTTGCTGCGGTAGAGAATGGCACACTGTTCCAGCGCGCCACCGTTGTCCTGCCAGGTTTTGATGCGGTTCACCACGAAACGTGCTTCGTCGAGCTCGTTGAAGGCGCAGTAAATGGAAATCGGCTCACCGTCGACCCCGTCGGTCCATAACTTTTTACCCAGACGCCCGTTGTTGTTTTCAATCAGGGCGTTGGCCGCGCTGAGGATATTGCTGGTCGAGCGGTAGTTCTGCTCCAGACGGATGGTTTCGGCGCCGGGGAAGTCGTTGAGGAAGCGCTGAATGTTTTCCACCTGCGCGCCACGCCAGCCGTAGATGGACTGGTCGTCATCGCCTACGATCATCACCTTGCCGGTATCCCCGGCCAGCAGGCGGATCCAGGCGTACTGGATGTTGTTGGTATCCTGGAATTCGTCCACCAGGATATTGGTGAAGCGTTCACGGTAATGCTGCAGGATATGCGGTTTGTTCAGCCACAGCTCGTGGGCGCGCAGCAACAGTTCGGCAAAGTCCACCAGCCCGGCGCGGTCACACGCTTCCTGGTAGGCCTTGTAAACGTTCTGCCAGGTCTGCTCCACCGGATTGCCAAAGCTCTGAATATGGTGCGGGCGCAACCCTTCGTCTTTCTGGCCGTTGATGTACCACATCGCCTGACGCGGCGGCCACTGTTTCTCGTCGAGGTTCATCGCCTTAATCAGGCGTTTCAGCAGACGGAGCTGGTCTTCACTGTCGAGGATCTGGAAATCCTGCGGCAGATTGGCGTCCATATGGTGCGCACGCAGCAGACGGTGCGCCAGACCGTGGAAGGTGCCGACCCACATGCCGCCCTGGCTGGTGCCCATCAGCTGGGCAATACGGTGGCGCATCTCCGCCGCCGCCTTGTTGGTGAACGTGACCGCCATGATGGAGTACGGAGAGCAGTTTTCCACGCTCTGCAGCCAGGCGATACGGTGAACCAGCACGCGCGTCTTACCACTGCCCGCCCCAGCCAGCACCAGCAGGTTGGTACGCGAGGCGGCAACCGCGTCACGCTGTTTGTCATTAAGGCTGTCGAGCAGGTAAGAAACGTCCATTGGCACCGTCACATAGTATTCAGGAACACAGCAAAGCGCCCGGTGGCGCTTTGCTTACCGGGCCTACAACTGCAAAAACCCTGGTAATTTATACAATATTACTGGTGATTATATCAGCGTCGTGAGGGATGCCAACCGTGAAATTTCCAGGTGCGGCAGAAGACGGCTGTCCGGGGCGATCATCAGGTCCGTCTTTTCTGGCTTGATCCAGCAGGCCTGCATACCGCAGCGGATGGCACCCGCTACGTCTGTGGTCAGGTCATCACCCACATGCAACATTTCGCCGAGCGGCAGGTTCAGCTTCTCCGCCGCCAGATGATACATATCGTTAAACGGCTTCGAGCGCCCGTGCGGACCCGCCCGCAGCACAAATTCAAAGTAATCCCCCAGACCAAACAGCTCCGGCTGCGCATTGCCATTGGTGATGGCGACCAGCGGCCATTTTTCTGCCAGTTTTGCCAGGGTGTCGTGCGTTTCCTGCGGCACGTCGATACGGCTGCGCCATTTGGCGAAGTTTTCCATTGCGGCTTCAGCCCCGACGGCCGCATCCTGTGCGCTCAGCCCAGCGTTGAGCATCGCCTGCTCCACCGCACGGCGACGCCATTCGGTTACATCGTGATAAATATCCGGCTCGGTCTCACGCAGGGACTGACGCAGCAGCTGAAAGTCCTTGTTCTGCATCGTCTTTAGCGCCGGATGGTAGTTCTGAACAAACGCCAGTGACTCCTGCTCAGTTCGCAGGATCACTTCACGGTTGTCATAAAGGGTGTCATCAAGATCAAAAGTCAGGGCTGAGATGTGACCCAGTGGGCGGTAAAAACGCATTATTTCCCCCGTTTGGCGCGTGGATGCGCCGCGTCATACACCGACGCAAGGTGTTGAAAGTCTAAGTGGGTATAGATTTGGGTGGTGGAGAGATTCGCGTGGCCGAGCAGCTCCTGCACGCCACGCAGATCGCCACTCGATTCCAGCATGTGGGTGGCAAAAGAGTGGCGCAGCTTGTGCGGATGGACGTGGCTGTTCAACCCCTGCTTAATGCCCCACTCTGCAAAGCGTTTCTGCACGTTACGCGCCGAGATCCGCTTGCCGAGTTTCGACAGGAACAGCGCCTCCTCCTCGGCGCCAAACAGCCCGCGCAGATCCAGCCAGTGCTCAATCCACGAGACGGCATTACGGCCAATCGGCAGGCGGCGCTCTTTGCTGCCCTTACCCATCACCCACACTTCGCCGGACTCCAGATCGAGATGTTTTAAATCGAGATTAACCAGTTCGGAAAGACGCAGGCCCGCACCGTACATGACCTCCAGCATCGCGCGATCGCGCACGGCCAGCGGGTCGTTGAGGTCAATATCCAGCAGGCGGTTTACATCGTCGACGTCGATATTTTTCGGCAGGTGACGCGGGGCTTTCGGCGTGGCGATGCCTTTCGCCGGGTTGGCTTTTAAGCCGCCCTGGCTCACCAGCCAGTCGAAGAAACTGCGCAGCGCAGAAAGCCTGAGCGCCAGACTCGCCGGGCTTAGGTTTTTTTTACGGCTGCGCACAACAAACCCACGGACGGTTGCAGCGTCACATTGTTTCCAGCTTTTCAGGCCGATCTCATCGGCAATCTGCATGATGGCATCAAGCTGACGCTGATAATTCAGCAGCGTAATGGGGCTTAGCTGACGTTCAACGCCCAGGTAGCGCAGAAAGCGCGAGACGTCAGTCGCGAGCAGGGCGTCCGTCATACACGTTCAATCCAGCGCTCCAGCAGCTCAGGCAGCATCAGGGCGATCTCCTGCAGCAGCTGCGTGCCTTGTCCCTGCTCGTAATGATGCGCGTCGCGGCTGGTAAATAACATCACCCCCAGATCGCCATCACGCCCCATCATCGACATCGCCACCGAGCCTATCGCTTTCGCCTCCGGCAGTACCACCAGCAGTTCCGGCCCGTTAAGCGGCCCAAGATAGTGATGTTCGTGGCCCAGACGCTGAATACGCAGGGGTTCAAACGCCTGGCGACTCAACGCCAGATGGGTAAAACCGGACGGCGCGCCAATGCGCCAGCGGTCAGGGAAAAGACGAATCGTTGCGCCAGCCAGCCCCAGTTCACGCGCCCAGCGGTGGAAGCGGCTGAGAAATTCTTCGAGGCTGTGCGCCGAGGCCAGACGCGCCTGCAGATGCAGAAGACGATAGAACAGGCTTTCGTTCGTGTTGGCCTGCTCCATCAGCAGCGTCATGTTCTCTTCAAGCTGATTGATGTGGTTGCGCGAGCGTGCCATGTGCCATTCGACCAGCGACACGGTCCCGCGAACCGGATGCGGCACACGCATCGCTTCGACGACGCGTGCATTGCGAATAAAAAACTCAGGATTGCGCAGCAGATAATCAACAACAGCCCTGTCGTCCAGTTCCGTCACCGTTTCCTGCAGTTCTTCCCCTGGTTGTTTCATAGATGGATAAACCCGTCATAGACATGTGCCGCCGGGCCAGTCATATACAGTGGATGACCCGGTCCTTTCCAGGCGATATCAAGACGACCGCCTGGTAACTCCACGCGAACCTCTTCGGCCAGTAACCCCTGAGAGATGCCGACGGCCACCGCAGCACAGGCACCGCTTCCGCAAGCCTGCGTTTCGCCCGCGCCGCGCTCGTACACGCGCAGACGGATATGCTCACGCTTCACCACCTGCATAAAACCGATATTCGCCCGTTCCGGGAAACGTTCATGGCTTTCCAGCACCGGGCCCAGGGTTTCAACCGCGGCCGTTTCCACGTTATCGACCTGAATCACACAGTGTGGGTTTCCCATCGAGACGACGCCACACAATACTGTCTGCTCGGCCGCACGCATAATATAGGTCTTTTCCGCTTTGTTTGCGCGAAACGGCACCGCAGAAGGCTCGAAGTTTGGTTCGCCCATGTTCACGCGCACCAGCTCGTCATCGGTAACGCTGAGCACCATGCGGCCATTCGCCGTGCTGACACGGATATCGCGTTTGTTGGTCAACCCTTTCAGGCGGACAAAGCGGGCAAAACAGCGCGCGCCGTTGCCGCATTGATTCACCTCGCTGCCATCCGCATTGAAAATACGGTAGTGGAAATCGAGGTCGGGATCGTACGGCGGTTCAACCACCAGCAGTTGATCGAACCCCACGCCCAGGTGTCGATCCGCCAGGCGGCGGATCAGTTCCGGGGAGAAAAAGACATTCTGCGTTACCGCGTCGACGACCATAAAATCGTTACCAAGGCCATGCATTTTAGAGAACTGCATCATTTGCTCCATTGCGCGGGTACAGAACGTGATCGTCAGAGATTAACCTGAGTCGGGCCACCGTTGTTGCCACGATCGTTAGTGTCTGGCGTAGATGACTCAATGCCGCTGTTCACAGGTTTCGTCGGCGGCGGCGCGGTTTTATCCGCTGGCGGGAAGTACAGCGGCCCCTTCAGTCCACAGCCAGTCAGACTAAACAGCGTGATGAGAACGGCAAGCGTTCGGAAAGCGTTTTTCATTATAAAGTTGCCCGTAAGTTCAAATCTGTTTCTATCATCGCAGGAGAAGACACAAAAGCAAGAGTTTGCCGCTTTCCTGCAACGGGAATTATTTAGGGTTATACTGCCGGCATCACGAAAAACAGGAACAAAACCATGAACGACAGTGAATTCCATCGCCTTGCCGACACCCTGTGGATGACCATTGAAGAGCGCCTGGACGACTGGGAAGGCGACAGCGATATCGATTGTGAAATCAACGGCGGTATCCTGACCCTCAGTTTCGAAAACGGCAGCAAAATTATTATTAACCGCCAGGAGCCGCTTCACCAGGTATGGCTGGCGGCCAGACAGGGTGGCTACCATTTCGATCTGAAAGGGGATGAATGGGTTTGTGACCGTAGCGGCGAAACCTTCTGGGATCTGCTGGAGCAGGCTGCAACCGCGCAGGCGGGTGAAGATGTGAGTTTCAGGTAGTGTTGTTGCCCGGTGGCGGCTACGCCTTACCGGGCCTACAACGGCTCGGACCGTAGCCACCCGGCGAAAAGCATCACGAGAAATACTGCTGCAACAGCGGTGCGGTATCCTGATTCGCAGGCACGGCAGGCGTTACGGCCTGAGTCCGGAACGGAATCACCTGCGCACGGCCATCGACATTCACAATCTGGTAGAACTGCGGCAGGTTGAAGTTGATGAAACTGGAGCCGTAGGTGAAGCGGTCGTGTGACGAGGAGTAGAAGCGGCTAACGTCACGCACCAGTTCCTCTTTACTGCCTTCGCAGTGGTGATACACCTCTGCGCGGTTGGTCTCATCAAGAATATAGATGTTGAAACCGGCATCGTCTCCCGACTCTTCAAAGAAGAACTGGATAATCCCTTCACTGGCAAATCCATCCACCACCTGCGGCAGCTTGACGTGGTTGGTCTCCACCTGAACCGACAGGCCATGCAGTTTGTTGTGGGAAATCGCGCCGTAAAACTCAATGGCGTTCTCCAGCTTCTGCACCGACACGTTCAGGCGTTCGAAGAACAGACCCCAGGTTTGCCCTGAAACACGCAGCGCTTTAAAGCGACCGGTTTCCTGACGGGTACTGGAAAGACGCAGCTCAATACACTCTGAAACTAACTGCTGCACGCGGGTACGAATCAAACCACGCAGGTGCTGGCTGTAGCAGAACACTTCCACGCTGTCCGGCGGCGCGGCATCCTGGTGCATCTTACCGAGAATGGTTTTCAACGCTTCGATCATCGCCTGCTCGCCGTTGAAGTGCAGCGTACGCACTTCGTTCCACGAGTTGCGGTACAGCAGATCCACGCTGCCGACCAGGCAATTTTGCTGCTCGCCAAAGCTGAAGACGTCCAGCTTGCGGAAGTCAAAATGCACGACCTGATTGCGGAAGGCCGCCGTCGGGTCATATTCCAGGTTGACGATAATCGCCAGATGACGAATTTCACACGGGCTGTAGAGCGCTTTTGGCGTGGGTGCCGGCAGACGCAGCGGGAAGTGATGGGAGACATCCGCCACCATCTCCTGCAGTTTGGCTAAATCGACCACTTCGTTGCCTTTGATAAACAGGCGGGTGCGCGAGGTCAGCAGGCCATTAAACCAGGCCCAGGCCACCAGCTTGTTCAGGTAGCGGTTATACTCCAGCGGCTGATGGCTAATGATTGAATCCATGCTTGGGGCACGGTTATACAGATACCACCCGGTGCGGTTCGCGCGGCCCGGCGGCACATAGATAAAGGTCAGGTTTGGCTCTGACAGATCGGGCGAAATTTGCGGGTTAACCAGGGTGACTTTGCCCGGCAGCGCTTCAAACGCGGCATACAGCTTGCGGGTCAATACCCCGATGTCCTGTGGGCTGGCGGACACGCTGAGGTTGTTACGGCGCGCAAAGCGGATCAGGTTACGGTAGCTTTGCATCATCGCATCAAGCAGTTCGTTGTGCGCTTCACGCACCTGATCGATTTTCCAGTTGGCGCGATTGTCGAGCATGGAGAGACGCTCTTCGCCCCATCCCCACTCTTTGACGAGCTGAGAAACCACTTCACGACGCCAGCCCACGCAGGCGCGTTCGCGGCTCAATTTCTCACAAACTTTGAGATAGAAACATCGACGCACCAGGTCGAGACGCGTGGTGTCATCAATGGCTTTCAGGTACTCGGTAACGCGTTCCAGCATCATGCAGTAGGCGTCAAGCCCAAAGGAGACAATCTCCCCGTCGTGCAGACGCTGCTTGATATCTTTCGCCAGCAGGCGTGGGGTTGGGTATTCCCAGGAATAGGCTTCGAGCAACAGCGTTTTCAGCACCGCTTTGTACGGTGAGTCGATGCTCTTATAAAGCTGCCAGAGGCTCGCGCCAAAGTACTCTTCGGCTGACAGGGAGCTCAGGCCGCCCAAATCCAGCCATTCGTTTGGCGTCAGTACGCCCTG
Organism: Enterobacter cloacae complex sp. IR5384; assembly: GCF_049237265.1. NCBI lineage: Bacteria > Pseudomonadati > Pseudomonadota > Gammaproteobacteria > Enterobacterales > Enterobacteriaceae > Enterobacter > Enterobacter cloacae complex sp. IR5384. Next base: position 41,055 of record NZ_JBMKHJ010000023.1, read on the forward strand.
CGCGTAGAGCGACATCACGTAATCATCGTAATGCTCTTCTTCTTCGCACGGGACCATATTCCACAGAATACGCTTCCCGGCCAGACGCACTGCCGTACGGTAAAATTCGTCCAGCAATAAAATGTGCTGCGTGGAGCCACAGTCCTCACCACCCAGACTGCCGCTTTCGTTATGGCGGAAACGGTTTTCATCAATCAGGAAGAAGCTCACTTCCACGCCAAGCGATGCCGCCCAGCTTTCCAGCAGGCTACATTTACGCTGCAGCAACTGACGCTCTTCGTTATCGAGCCAGGATTGATGACAGACCCAGATGTCCAGGTCAGACGAACAGCTTTGCCCTACCGAAGAGGTGCTCCCCATGGAGTAAACGCCGGTGATAGGCAGTTCACCTTTCGGGGATTCCTGCGGCGGCATGCCACGGTAGAGTTCAAGTTCGTTGAGATAATGCTGTTGGGTTTCATCAGGCGTGAAAAGGCAAATGCCCTTGGGAACGTTACCGTCAAGGTAACCCGGCATCAGCGGATGGTGATAGTGCAATAATGTCGGCAGCAGACTGTATACCTGCTGGAAAGCAGGGCCCATGGCAGCAAGCGCGCGATCCACACGCAGTTGATTGATGGCATCCAGTCTCTGTTTCAGAGTCTCAATATAGAGGTACAAGACGTATCGCCTGATGTTTCCGGGTGTCGCAAGCTATTCAAAAACAAAAATAACAGCGAGCCCGCAGTATTTCAAAAAGATAACCGTTACCCTTTTTCGCCCTTATCATTATGCTGGTACCGACGAAAAAATGGTCTAAAACGTGATCAATTTAACACCTTGCCGATTGACCGTAAAGAAAGTTGCGCTACATACAAAGTGTAGCACCGTTCTGTACGTGTAAATTCCTTAATACGGCTGTGGCTGACGAGAACTCCCGCCCTGTCCCTCTCTTCTTCATCACCGTAAAACTGCCATCCCAGAGTCAACAATGTTAGGATGGTTAGCGATTGATAATGACGGTAACAAGCATGTTAGACAATGTTTTGAGAATTGCCACACGCCAAAGCCCTCTTGCGCTCTGGCAGGCACATTATGTTAAGCAGCGCCTGGAAGCCTGCCACAGCGGCTTGCGCGTCGAGCTGGTACCCATGGTCACGCGCGGCGATGTGATCCTTGATACGCCGCTGGCGAAAGTGGGCGGCAAAGGCTTGTTTGTCAAAGAACTGGAACTGGCATTGCTTGAGAACCGCGCCGATATCGCCGTGCATTCGATGAAAGACGTGCCCGTCGAGTTCCCGGAAGGGCTGGGGCTGGTGACCATTTGCGAGCGCGAGGATCCGCGCGATGCGTTTGTCTCTAACCAGTTTGACTCGCTAGATGCGTTGCCCAAAGGCAGCGTGGTTGGCACGTCCAGTTTACGCCGCCAGTGTCAGTTGGCTGAACGCCGTCCGGATCTGATCATACGCTCGCTGCGCGGTAACGTTGGCACGCGTCTGGGCAAGCTGGATAACGGCGATTACGATGCCATTATCCTCGCGGTAGCAGGACTTAAGCGTCTGGGGCTGGAGTCACGCATTCGCGTCGCGTTGCCACCGGAGCTCTCTTTGCCGGCCGTGGGACAGGGCGCTGTAGGTATTGAGTGCCGTCTGGATGACAGGCGTACCCGTGAACTGCTTGCGCCGCTGAATCATGACGAGACGGCCATTCGCGTCAAAGCCGAGCGTGCGATGAATACCCGCCTTGAAGGGGGGTGCCAGGTGCCGATTGGCAGCTATGCTGAATTAATTAACGGTGAACTGTGGCTGCGTGCGCTGGTTGGCGCGCCGGACGGTTCGCAGATGGTACGCGGTGAGCGCCGCGGTAAACCGCAAGATGCTGAGCAGCTTGGCGTTTCGCTGGCGGAAGAGTTACTGGATAACGGTGCCCGCGAGATTCTGGCTGACGTTTACGATGGAGAGCCCCCTGCATGAGTATTCTCGTCACCCGCCCTTCTCCTGCAGGAGAGCAGTTAGTGAGCCGTCTGCGCGCACTGGGGCAGGTGGCCTGGAGTTTTCCGCTTATTGAATTCTCCCCGGGTCGGGAGCTGTCCGCGCTCGCCGACCATATGAATACCCTTCAGGAAGGCGACCTGCTGTTTGCCTTGTCGCAACATGCCGTGGAATTTGCCCATGCGCAGCTACAGCAGCAGGGACTGAACTGGCCTACCGCGCCACGCTATTTCGCGATTGGCCGTTCCACCGCTCTGGCGCTGCATACCGTAAGTGGAGCAGACGTACGTTACCCGTTAGATCGGGAAACCAGCGAAGTCTTGCTACAATTACCTGAATTACAAACCCTAATCGGAAAGCGTGCGCTGATTTTACGCGGTAACGGCGGACGCGAACTGTTAGGCGAAACGCTGCGTGAACGCGGAGCTGACGTCACGTTTTGCGAATGTTATCAACGCTGTGCAAAACATTACGATGGTGCACAAGAGGCGATGCGCTGGCATACGCGCGGCATTACAACGCTGGTGGTGACCAGCGGCGAAATGCTGCAGCAACTCTGGTCGCTGGTGCCGCTTTGGTATCGTGAAAACTGGTTACTCCACTGTCGGCTTTTGGTCGTCAGTGAGCGTCTGGCGAACCTCGCCCGAGAACTGGGCTGGCAAGATATTCGGATCGCTGATAACGCCGACAACGATGCGCTGCTGCGCGCATTACAATAACTCTCATAATGGGATGCCATAATGACGGAACACGACAAATCCTCCGCCGTGGTTGAAGAGACCAGGGAGACTGTGGACATGACGCCACAGTCAGAAACGACTGAGAAAACCGTTGAGAAGAAAAACGGCAGCAACAAGACCAGCCTCGCGCTGAGCGCGATTGCCATCGCCATTGCGCTGGCAGCAGGCGTCAGCCTCTACGGCCTGGTGAAACAGCAAAGCACCAATCAGACGGCAACCAGCGACGCGCTGGTTAATCAGCTCGCTGCGCTGCAAAAAGCGCAGGAGACACAAAAAACCGAGCTGGAAGGCGTCATCAAACAGCAGGCTGCCGCGCTTGCCGATGCGAACAGCAAACAGGAAGAGCTAACCAAACAGCTGGACGAAGTGCAGCAAAAAGTGGCTACCATTTCCGGTACCGATGCCAAAACCTGGCTGCTTTCTCAGGCCGATTTTCTGGTGAAACTGGCCGGGCGTAAGCTCTGGAGCGATCAGGATGTCACCACCGCCGCCGCTCTGCTGAAAAGCGCAGATGCGAGTCTGGCGGACATGAACGATCCAAGCCTCATCACCGCACGTCGCGCCATTACCGAAGACATCGCCAGCCTCTCCGCCGTTTCTCAGGTGGATTATGACGGCATCATCCTCAAGGTAAATCAGCTCTCGAACCAGATTGATAACCTGCAACTGGCTGATAACAACGACGACGATTCTCCCATGGATTCCGACGGCACCGAGCTGTCCAGCTCCCTGAGCGAGTGGCGTGTAAACCTGCAAAAAAGCTGGCAGAACTTTATGGACAGCTTCATCACCATTCGTCGCCGTGATGAAACCGCCGTGCCGCTGTTAGCGCCGAACCAGGATGTCTACCTGCGTGAGAACATTCGTTCCCGTCTGCTGGTCGCGGCCCAGGCCGTGCCACGTCATCAGGAAGAGACCTACAAGCAGGCGCTGGATAACGTCTCCACATGGGTACGTGCTTACTACGATACCGATGATGCCACCACCACGGCGTTCCTCGATGACATAGACAAACTGAGTCAGCAGAACATCACCATGAACGTGCCGGATAAACTGGCCAGCCAGCCGATTCTGGAAAAGCTGATGCAAACGCGCGTACGTAACCTGCTGGCACAGCCGGGCGTTCCGGCTGCGCAGACGGGTGAACCTGCACCAGCCGCCGCGCCCGCGCCTGAAAGCGCCCCACAAGGAGAGTAACGATGCTTAAAGTACTCTTACTCTTTATCCTGCTGATCGCCGGGATCGTCCTTGGGCCGATGCTTGCCGGTCACCAGGGATACGTGTTGATCCAGACCGACAATTACAACATCGAAACCAGCGTAACGGGTCTGGTGATCATTCTGATCCTGGGCGTTGTGGTATTGCTGGCGCTGGAGTGGATCCTGCGCCGTATTTTCCGCACCGGTGCCCATACCCGTGGCTGGTTCGTTGGCCGCAAGCGCCGTCGCGCCCGTAAGCAGACCGAGCAGGCGCTGATTAAGCTCGCCGAGGGCGACTATCAGCAGGTGGAAAAGCTGATGTCCAAAAACGCCGATCACGCCGAACAACCCGTCGTGAACTATCTGTTGGCTGCTGAAGCAGCTCAACAGCGTGGTGACGAGGCCCGCGCCAATCAGCATCTGGAGCGCGCATCGGAGATGGCGTCCGACAACCAGATCCCGGTTGAGATCACTCGCGTTCGCCTGCAGCTGGCACGTAATGAAAACCATGCGGCGCGCCACGGCGTTGACCGTCTGCTGGAAATCACTCCTCGCCACCCTGAAGTGCTGCGCCTTGCCGAGCAGGCCTATATCCGTACCGGTGCCTGGGGTTCACTGCTGGACATTATTCCTTCGATGGCGAAAGCCGACGTGGGTGATGATGAACATCGTGACGAACTCCAGCGCATGGCGTGGATTGGTTTGATGGATCAGGCGCGTGCCGATCTGGGCAGCGATGGTCTGAAAACCTGGTGGAAGAATCAGAGCCGCAAAACGCGTCAGCAGGTTCCTCTGCAGGTGGCAATGGCGGAACACCTGATTGAATGTGACGATCATGACACGGCTCAGGAGATCCTCCTCGACGGTCTGAAGCGCCAGTACGACGATCGTCTGGTCATGGTGATCCCGCGTCTGAAAACCAACAACCCTGAGCAAATCGAAAAAGTGCTGCGCCAACAGATCAAAACCGTTGGCGATCGTCCGCTGCTCTGGAGCACGCTGGGCCAGTCGCTGATGAAACACGGTGAATGGCAGGAGGCGAGCCTCGCCTTCCGTGCGGCGTTAAAACAGCGCCCGGACGCGTTTGACTACGCGTGGCTTGCCGATACGCTCGACAAGCAGCATAAACCGGAAGAAGCTGCCGCCATGCGGCGCGACGGGCTTCTGCTAACGCTACAGAACAACGGAACGCAGCAGTAATTATCAAGGAGGCCAGACGGCCTCCTTTTTTAGGCATAAAAAAACGCCTGCTATAAAAGCAGGCGTTAAAACAGGTCTGTAAGACAACATATTTGGTGCTTCACTCAACGTTATGCCCATGGTGTCTGATGAGGCCGAAGCGACATCTGTCAGTGGACGATAAGCACCGTAAATGGCTCTGCATCATTCCTGAGTTTATGAGGCACGAAGGCGAACATAAGAGATGGAATGAGCATCTACACGTATATTATTGCACGTTACATGCCAACGTTACACGAAGAAATTTTACATCGCGCAACATTTTAAGATAAAAGGAATTTCTGCTGCTAAGACCCGTCTGACGCACCATAAGATATCGGTAAAAGCGCAGAAGTGTCGTCAGAAAGAGACGGTTAAGACGCTGATGAAATATTATTTTAGTTTTCAATTAATTAAGTGTCGCTGGTTCGCGACAACAGGAAACGCGTATGTCGGGGAATGGATACAGAGGTGAAAAGCCGCAGAAAACAAAAAACCCCGCCGAAGCGGGGTTCAAAATTGGTCGGCGAGAGAGGATTCGAACCTCCGACCCACTGGTCCCAAACCAGTTGCGCTACCAAGCTGCGCTACTCGCCGATGTACTGCTTTTTGAATTTTTAGTTCAATTCATTAAAGTCGTGGTGCGAGGGGGGGGACTTGAACCCCCACGTCCGTAAGAACACTAACACCTGAAGCTAGCGCGTCTACCAATTCCGCCACCTTCGCAATTCACAACTCTTCAATAATGGGGTGGCTAATGGGATTCGAACCCACGACAACTGGAATCACAATCCAGGGCTCTACCAACTGAGCTATAGCCACCACTGTATTCTTTCACGCGGTACTGACTACTTCTCAGACCACCGCAGCTCTAGCGCCGGGACTAAAATGGCGCGCCCGACAGGATTCGAACCTGAGACCTCTGCCTCCGGAGGGCAGCGCTCTATCCAGCTGAGCTACGGGCGCTTAGCGCCGTTGCGGGGCTGGATATTACGTACCTCCGACCCCGCTGTCTAGTGCTTTTTTGAAAAAAATGCGCGTTTGGTTATGGTTTGCACATTTTGCCGCTTATTCCTCCACTTTCTGCGTGGTGGCGCGGCGCCCCAGCCCAAATAGCTTATAGGCTGCAGTGACTGCCGCCAGGAAGATCATCCCGACAAACAGCGACATGCGGGTATCATCATTAAAGTACATCCCGATTAATACGCAAATCAGGAACGCCATCGTCAAATAGTTCGCATACGGGAACAGAATCGAGCGGAACGGATGGCTGGCAATCGCCTGTTTATGCGCATGGCGGAAACGCAGCTGGCTGATTAGAATAACGAACCACGGCACCATCCCCGGCAGCACGCTGGCGCTGTAGACATAAACAAATACGCGCTGCGGATTTGGAATAATGTAGTTCAGGCATGAGCCAATCAGCAGGATGGCAATCGACACCGCCACACCCGCAACAGGCACACCCGCGCGGGACACTTTACTCATTGCCGCAGGCAATTGGTTATTCTTCGAAAGCGCATAGAGCATACGACCGCAGCTGTACATTCCGCTGTTACAGCCAGACAACGCCGCCGTCAGGACGACAAAGTTGATGATACCTGCCGCCGCCGTAATACCAATCTTCGCGAATGTTAAGACAAACGGGCTGCCTGTCGTGCCGATCTCATTCCACGGGAAGATGGTCACGATAACGAAGATCGCCCCCACATAGAAAATCAGGATACGCCACAGCACCTTACCCACTGCACTACGCAGCGTGACCTGCGGGTTCTTCGCTTCACCGGCCGTAATACCGATAAGCTCAACGCCCTGATAGGACGCGACAACGATACACAGCGCCGTCAGGAAGCCTTTCCAGCCACCAGCGAAGAAGCCGCCGTGCCCGGTCAGGTTACCGAAGCCAATCGCGTGACCACCGTTGCCAAAGCCGAAGAAAATGACGCCGAGTCCAACCACAATCATCACGATGATGGTGGTGACTTTAATCATCGCAAACCAGAACTCGATTTCACCATAAAGGCGAACGGCTGCCAGGTTTGCCATTGCCACCAGCCCCACAGCAATCAGCGCCGGTATCCACTGGACCATATCCGGGAACCAGAACTGCACATACACCCCGATCGCGGTAATCTCCGAGATACCCACCGCCATCCACATAAACCAGTATGACCAGGCAGTCAGATAGCCGAAGAACGGGCTCATGTAGCGGTGCGCATAGACGGCGAAAGAGCCGGTCACTGGCTCCAGGAAGAGCATTTCGCCCATCGAACGCATGATGAAGAAAACGAACAGGCCAGCAATAATATATGCCAGCAGAACGGATGGCCCGGCCCATTTGAGCGTGCTTGCAGAGCCCATAAACAGGCCCACACCAATAGTGCCGCCCAGCGCTATCAGTTCAATATGACGAGCTTCCAGCCCACGCTGTAGCTCCGGTTTTTTCTCTGCCATAGATCCTCGGTTGTGTTTGCTGTTTCCCGGCTTAATACCAGGTATTGTTTTTTAGGGGTACTAAAATACGGAGCGAATGGTTTCTTAAATTCTGCAAAATGGCAAACAATGCATTAAAAAAATAAATGCATTGCACAGTTTCGCAGCAGTTTTGCAGCAGTTTTGCAGGGGAGTTGCAGCGCGAACAGCATATCGCGCTACATTTTGATTACATTTTCCCGGTGTAGTGCCAGGCGAGATAACGCAGCAGACGGAGCTGGCGTTTAATACGAGTTGGTTGCGACAGCAGGCGGTACAACCACTCCAGTCCCAGGTTTTGCCATACCTTCGGCGCACGTTTTACATGGCCAGTGAAGACGTCATACGTCCCGCCGACGCCCATATAGAGGGCATCCGGGCAAACCAGACGGCAATCACGCATCAAAATTTCCTGGCGCGGTGAGCCCATCGCCACGGTGACAATTTTCGCCCCGCTGTCGCGCACGCGGTCAAAAAGCGCCTGCCGATCCTCTGGTTTAAAATAGCCGTCCTGACTACCCACAATATTAACATTCCACTGACGCCGCAGCTTCTGCTCGGTCTGCGCCAGGACCTCAGGCTTACCGCCAATAAGAAATACGGGCGTGCCTTCTGCCCCTGCACGTGCCATCAACTGTTCCCAGAGATCGGCCCCCGCGACGCGTGAAACATTAGCACCAGGAAACTTTTTGCGGATCGAGCGCACCACGCTGATACCGTCCGCGTATTTAAACTCGGCGGCGTCTATCAGACTTCTGACTTCAGCGTTATCTTCTACCGCCAGCATCTTCTCCGCATTGATGGCGACCAGCGTACCGGATTTCATCTGGCCACCCGCAAAGAGAAAATCCAGCGCGTGTTGCATATCGCGCCAGCCAATAAGCTGCAGGCCACGCAGCGCGTAGCGCGGTGCAGAGGTTGTGTCGGTCATGACTATCCTTACTCAGACTTGCGACAGCGTTCTGCTGCCCTGTGGCTCACGCTTATGCACAAGCCCTGCACTGTCAAACAGCCAGTACAGCAGTTTGGCCAGCAGCAGGCAGACGCCGAAAACGACCATGAAGAAAACCACGCGCGAGACGAAGGAATCCAGCCCCTCGCGCGCCAGAACGATCATATTGAAAATGGCACCAAAGCAGAAACTGTGCAAAATGGCGGCCTTGTAGCGGTTAGTCTCTTCGTTGCCGAGCACATAGAGCCAGTCAAACCATTTGATAATCAGCCCTACCACAACCGCGCCCGGCAGAATAAACCAGCTTCCGCCCATTACCACCAGCGAACCAATCAGCGTAGGGGAAATGGCCAGACCTGAATGGTTGTTCAGCACTTCCCAGGTGAAGTAGTTCGCTGTGTTGAGCACGGCACCCGGGCGGTCAGGCCACAGCCACGACGGGATAAACACATAGAAGTCACGCACAATGGGTGCCAGCCCCTGGAAATCGATCTTGTCGTAGTTTTGCAGCAGTAAAGCGAGGTTTTCCCACGGCGAGAAGGTATCGCGCGTGAGATACAGGAAGGTGTAAAACGCTTCGTCACCGGCCACGTTCAGTCCATAACGCTTAAGGGCCAGCCAGAACATCCCCACAATGCCAAACACGCCCGCTGCCGCCAGCATCCACAGGGAGATCCACCCGCGAATGATGCCGATAAACAGGAAGATCGCAAAGGCGATAATAATGTTGGCGCGCGTCCCACCCACAATCATGTAGGTCAGGAAACCAAAGGCGACCGTGCTCACCAGGAAGAAGAGCCAGGCCTTACTGTCCTGGCGCAGGAAAAAGATCACCAGCATTGCCGGGATGAAGAAATAGAAGAAGCGCTTAAGCGCCACGCCCGAAACTTCGGCAGAAAAAATCTGGCTGTAGGAGTGCAGCTTAAACAGCAAAAAGCCGTTATGCATGAAGAAGATCCCCACGCTGACCAGCGCGATGGTCATCAGCATAACCCACGTCAGATGGGTCTCTACCCGGTTCATGGTGAACAGTGGACGACGCGGCGCACTCGCTTTCACCGCACGCAGACGCGTTTTATAGGTGACGTAGTACACCGCATAGAAGCAGGTCGCCGACAAGAGTGCCTGGAGCAGGATTTCCGGCGGCGCGACGCTCACGTCAAAACGGAAAACCAGAATACTGGTCAGCGGAAAACCGAAGAAGAAGGTCAGAAGAAACAGTAACGAGAAGAAGACGTTAAAGTTAAAACGCACGCGGCGGAACTCAAACCAGGTCAGAGTGGCGATAAATAGCGTGCTCAGAAGCCATACCACTAACAAGCCGCTGAATTGCAACTGGCTCATGCGTTGTCTCCTGAAGCGATACGCAGCGCACGATGCCACGGCGTAAGATAGTTCGGGCTAAAGAAATCGATGGTACTTTTATCCACCAGCGCCAGTTGACGCTGAGCTTCGCGTACCACCTCCACGTTCAGGGTATCCGTGGTGAACAGCACCGGAATGTGTTGTTCAGCCATATCCTGCCAGAACGGATTATCGCGATTAAGCACACAGGGAACGCCTGCCTGAATCAGCAGGCACAGCGTGCCAATTCCCTGCTGGCGGGCAAAGATGAAATAGCCGAGATCGCACTGGCGAAGCAGCGCCAGATATTCATCAAATTCCAGCTTATCGCGCAGGATGTTCACATTCTCCGGGCTAAACAATCCCAGAGCCTGCTGGCGAACGTCATTGATGTAAGCATCATTATTGGCCGGATAGCCCATCGGCACAACGACATTTACCGTGTCGCCAAACTGCTGATGTACCGCCTTCAGCGCAGCAATATGCTCATTGCTGCGATCGCCAGAGTTACCCACCAGGATCGTCAGCTTACCCTCACGCGGCGTATCGTTTGCCATGTTATTCAGCGCCGGGTTCATGCGTGTCGGGAAATAGAGCAGCTCACCGCGAACGTTGGGGTGCTGTTTCGCGAAGTAATTGAGATCGCCACGGGTGGCGAAAACACAGCCAACCCGCCCCTGCGCCATACGCCGTAGCGGGTAGAAGAGTCGGAACTTCCAGCCGCGGGAGACTTCATAGAGATCGGCTCCCCAGATATGCCAGCTGCACTGGGAAGGTTTAATCCCGCCACTCAGAAGAGCCAGCCACAGACCGGTATTAAATTGTCCATGGAAGAAGAAGCGCTGCTCACGATCCGCTTTCGCTTTCGCGACAACTGCCTTCGCCAGTGCGGCTTTATCCGGCCAGAAGGTAAGCGTCAGCGCCGGACACATCTCGCTCAGCCCCCTGTCCTGGCCTGCAACCATAAACTCGCGTGCATCGGGATTGCCCGGGGCGAGCTCATCGTTGAAGAACCGTAAAACGGTCTGGTTATGGTGTGGGATATCCGATCCCAGTATGTGAATCAGTGCAGTCATGCGCGTTTACGCCAAAGTAAAAATACGCCGCAACAGGCAGCGAAATAAACGATATAGGTTGCCATATAGGCCTGAGCCGCCCCCAGTGCACCGTGTGCCGGGATCAGCCAGTGTGAGAACGCCGTCAGGAGCGTAAACTGGCTTATCTCTGCCAGGATATACAAACGCAGCGAGGCTTTCGCAATCACCAGATACCCGAATACGTAAGCGCCTACTTTCAGTACATCCCCCACCAGCTGCCAGGCAAACAGATCGCGCATGGCGATGAATTTCGCCGAAAAGAGCAGCCAGATGGCGACATCGCGCAATAACCACACGGTAAAACTGGCCGCCGCCACGGCGGGAAGTACAAAACGCAGCGAGCGGGTAATCTCGCGGGTAATATCCTGTCGGGAGCTCAGACGCGATAAGGTTGGCAGCAACCAGACGCTAAAGGAAGCCGTTATAAATTGGAGGTAGGCGTCAGAAATGCTGCTTACGCCCTGCCAAATTCCCACTTCATCCCAGCTGTAATGCGCCGCCAGCAGGTTTCGCATCATCACGTAAGCCACCGGCAGCGTAACAGAGGTAATGAGCGCCATCAGGGTAAATTTACCCAGTTGACCCGCCAGCACCTTGTCCCATTGCGGTTTCAGGTAGCTTAAGGGGATAACGCCACGACGCATCAGCATAAACGCCGCCGGAACGACCACTAACGCAGGTACCAGCGCCAGACCCAGCAGCGCGCCTTCATACCCGCCCAGGCGGTAGCAGAAGTAATAGGCGATAACACCTATAACGCTGCCCAGGATCAGCGCAAGCGCGTTCCCGGCAGCATCACGAAACCCTTTCATCAGCGCCAGTAGCAGGTTAGCCCACGCGATCCCCATCTGAACCAGAGCGACCAGACGCACCAGCCCTTCATAATGCGTGTGTCCAAACAGCCCCTGGCTAATGGGGGCCGCCGCCAGCAGAAACACCGCGGCCAGCAGAGTAGAGAAACCTAACACCATCGCCGACGATGTGCCGACGACTTTGCGCAGCTGCGCTGCGTCATCCTGATGCTGTGCAACGTATTTCGTAACGCCGTTGAAGATCCCGGCGCCGGCCAATACCCCAAGGACGGTGACAAGCTGGCGGAAATTACCCGCCAGTCCCACCCCAGAAGGGCCGAATGAGACGGCCAGCAGCTTGACGACCAGCAGCCCGGCGCCAATTTTTACAAGCGTGGACGCGGCGGTCCACACCGATGCTTTTGCCAGAGACATATCAGCCGAAATAGCTCAGAAGGGTATTAATCACCGTACGCTGGTTAACCGGCGCGAGGTTGTAGAACAGTGGCAAGCGAAGCAAACGCTCACTTTCTTTCGTGGTATAGCGGTCTTCACCCGCGAATGTCCCGAACGCTTCACCGGCCGGGCTGGAGTGCAGCGGAATGTAGTGGAACACCGCCATAATCTCAGCCTCTTTCAGCCAGGCAATCAGCTTGCTGCGATCGTCGTTATCGCGCAGTTTGATGTAGAACATATGGGCATTGTGGACGCAGTCTGCTGGAATGGTCGGCAGCGCAATACGCCCGGCTTTTGCCAGCGGTGCCAGCGCGTCGTAATAGGTCTGCCACAGGGACAAACGCTGCAGGTTAATGCGCTCTGCCGCCTCCAGCTGTGCCCACAGATACGCCGCCTGCAGATCCGCCATCAGATAGCTTGAGCCAATATCGCGCCAGGTATACTTATCAACCTGGCCACGGAAGAACTGGCTGCGGTTGGTGCCTTTTTCGCGGATCACTTCCGCACGCTCAACCAGCGCGCGGTCGTTAATCAGCGTCGCGCCGCCTTCACCACCTGCGGTATAGTTTTTGGTTTCGTGGAAGCTAAAGCAGCCGATATGGCCGATGGTGCCGAGCGCGCGTCCTTTGTAGGTGGACATCACGCCCTGAGCGGCATCTTCCACCACAAACAGGTTATGCTTTTTCGCGAGCGCCATAATGGTGTCCATTTCACAGGCCACGCCCGCGTAATGGACCGGAACAATCGCCCGCGTTTTATCAGTGATCGCCGCTTCAATCAGCGTTTCATCGATATTCATGGTGTCCGGACGAATATCCACAAAGACGATTTTCGCCCCGCGTAACACAAACGCGTTCGCCGTGGAGACGAAGGTGTAGCTCGGCATAATCACTTCATCACCGGGCTGAATATCGAGCAGCAGCGCAGCCATTTCCAGCGACGCCGTACAGGAAGGGGTCAGCAGCACTTTAGCGCTGTGAAAACGCTGTTCCATCCACTGCTGGCAGCGACGGGTAAACCCACCATCACCACAGAGTTTGCCGCTGCCCATAGCAGACTGCATATAGTCGAGTTCGGTTCCCACGACGGGTGGTGCGTTAAATGGAATCATCTTGTCACCTGTATAACCAGTAGGCGGTGGCGTCGATGTTGGCACCACTCGCAATATAACGTTTAAGCGCAGCGGTGTTGCCCATCTGGGTTGCCACCCGCAGCGTCGAGACCTGTTGCTGCTGCGCCCAGTGTAGCGCCGCCTGCATGAGTTTCTCGCCCATACCCCGGCCAGCTAATAAGCCGATACGCGCCTCGCGCTCGTTGAGCTTGCGAAGCGAAACAAAACCCTGGATCTGGCCGTCCGCCGCGCGGAACACCAGACAAACATGATCGAACGTCCCTTTTACCGCATTCTCAATCCACTGGGCATAGAAACGTCCGCTGTCCTCAGGTGCATACCAGGGGGCACGAAAGCGGCTGCGGGCAAACGCCTGCGCTGCCATTTCGCGCAGCACCGGGATATCCTGCTCAGCGGCAACTTCCGCGCCTGGCGCCTCATGCCGGGTTAGCGTAATGGCAAGATCCACTTCGCCTTCCACCAGCTGAAAACCGTGTTGCTGAAGCGCATCAAGCAGGTCGGCGCGGTCCGCCGGGATCTTCGCCTGTACCCGCTGCCAGACGCGAAAGTCGGCGTCAGTCAGTGCCGGTGCAGTTTCGCGCAAACGCAGAATGGCTGAAGGCAGGCCAAAAAAATGGCTCTCCCACTCAAGGGACTCAAGCATCCCGTTCAGGTTGCTCAACGCCAGACACCTTTGGTATCAACAATGTAACGCTGCTGTACGGCATCAGCGGGGGTCGCTTTAAACTCTTTATGATCCACCAGCAGCACCAGTACGTCCGCCGTGGCCAGCGCGTCATCCAGCGCGGTAAGCGTGCAGTGCCCCGCCAGTTTTGCCGGCAGTTCATGAATATTCGGCTCGACTACCAGCGTTTCGCCCGTGTGCCATTGGGCAATCATCTCAGCAATTTCCATCGCCGGGCTTTCGCGCAGATCGTCGATGTTAGGTTTGAATGCCAGGCCAAAACAGGCAATTTTCAGTTCGCTGGCCCGTTTGCCACTCTCAGCCAGACAATCTGCCACCGTGGTTTTAACCTGGTTGAGAACCCAGTGTGGCTTGCTGTCGTTAACTTCACGCGCGGTGCGGATCAGGCGTGCCTGATCGGGGTTTTGCGCCACGATAAACCATGGATCGACGGCGATACAGTGACCGCCTACGCCCGGGCCTGGCTGCAGAATGTTAACGCGCGGATGACGATTCGCCAGGCTGATTAATTCCCAGACGTTAATCCCCTGATCGGCACAAATGAGCGACAGTTCGTTGGCAAAAGCGATGTTCACGTCGCGGAAGCTGTTTTCCGTCAGTTTGCACATTTCTGCGGTACGGGAGTTCGTCACCACGCATTCGCCTTCGAGGAAAATCTTGTACAGCGCGCTGGCACGAGCGGAACAAACAGGCGTCATCCCGCCAATCACGCGGTCATTTTTAATCAGTTCGACCATCACCTGCCCCGGCAGCACGCGCTCCGGACAGTAGGCGATATTGATATCGGCCTGCTCTCCCGCCTGCTGCGGGAAGCTTAAATCCGGCCGGGCTTCTGCCAGCCACTGTGCCATCTGCTCGGTTGCGCCAACCGGAGAAGTGGACTCCAGGATCACCAGCGCCCCTTTCTTGAGCACAGGTGCAATAGATTTCGCAGCGGCCTCTACGTAGACCATGTCGGGTTCATGGTCGCCTTTGAATGGCGTCGGCACAGCAATGAGATAAGCATCGGCTTCAACCGGCGTGGTACTGGCGCGCAGGAATCCCCCATCAACGGCCTCTTTGACCACGCGGTCGAGATCGGGCTCCACAATATGGATTTCGCCACGGTTAATGGTTTCCACCGCGCGCGCATTGATATCCACGCCTACAACCTGTTTTTGACGAGAGGCAAATGCTGCCGCAGTAGGCAAGCCAATATAGCCAAGACCAATGACAGAGATGGTAGTAAAACTCATAGCGATACCCGATTGTGTTTAAGTGCATGCAAAATACGGCCACAAGCCAGCCCATCACCGTACGGGTTATGGGCCCGGCTCATCGCCTGATACGCTTCTTCGTCGTGCAGCAGGTGTGTCACTTCATCGACGATACGCTGCTTATCCGTGCCGACCAGACGCACCGTGCCCGCTTTTACCGCCTCCGGGCGCTCGGTGGTTTCACGCATTACCAGCACCGGCTTGCCGAGTGAAGGTGCTTCTTCCTGAATACCGCCTGAATCGGTGAGGATCAGCCAGGCATGATTCATAAGCCAGACAAACGGCATGTAGTCCTGCGGCTCAATCAGAAGGACATTTTCAACATGCCCCAGAATGCGGTTGACCGGCTCGCTGACGTTAGGGTTGAGATGCACCGGATAGACAATCTGCACATCTTTGTTTTGCGCGGCGATTTCAGCCAGCGCATGACAGATTTGCTCGAAACCCCGGCCAAAGCTTTCACGACGGTGGCCGGTGACAAGAATGGTTTTTTTGCCGTTGTTCAGGAACGGGTAACGCGCAGCGAGTTCTGCCTGAAGTTCGTTGTTAGCCAGCACACGGTCACGCACCCAAATCAGGGCATCGATAACCGTATTGCCGGTCACAAAGATTTTATTGTCGGCGATATTTTCACACAGCAAGTTCTGGCGCGAATTTTCGGTGGGTGCAAAGTGGTACATCGCCAGGTGCCCGGTAAGCGTGCGGTTGGCTTCTTCCGGCCACGGCGAGTAAAGATTGCCGGTGCGCAGGCCCGCTTCAACGTGGCCGACAGGAATACGTTGATAAAACGCAGCCATGCTGGCCGCCACAGTGGTGGTGGTGTCGCCATGCACCAACACAACATCAGGCTTAAAGGATTCCAGAATGGGCTTAAGCTCTTGCAAGATACGGCAGGTAATCTCCGTTAATCCCTGCCCCGGCTTCATAATATTCAGATCGAAGTCCGGGACGATGGAAAAGAGCGTTAAAACCTGATCGAGCATCTCCCGGTGTTGCGCCGTAACGCACACTTTCGCTTCAATATCAGGATCGCTGGCCAGCGCATGCACCAGAGGCGCCATCTTGATGGCCTCCGGCCTGGTACCAAATACGGTAAGTACTTTCACATCGATTCTCTTCGATTAGGCGATGAAGGCCGTGGCCTTCATCGTCAATGGCGTTCTTAATTTGTGCGACGACGTGTTAACGCCACGCCAGCGCCCGTCAGTGCGCCTACAATCCCCCACATGATCATCAGGAATGCACGACGTGGGCTATCGCGTTTTACAGGTTCTTCAGGCGTTCGCAAATAACGATAGGTCTGAAAACGCGGGTCCAGCGTTGGACCTACATTCAGGGTGTTGAGCATGGCGCGGTTTTGATCGTAGTCGAGGTCAAAATCAGGGCCAACGGCCTGTAGGTTTTCCAGACGAGCCTGCAGCATTGGACGACCAAGCAGGAACATTTCAGAATCAGGCAGTTCATCCGCCGGAACGTCCGTTTCGCTGCGAGAAATATTGTGCTGTTCCGCAATTTTGAGTGCCTGTTCAATGTTATGAACACGGCGGGAGAATATGGCTTTAGCCACCTCTTCCTGACGTTTTACCTGCGCTTTCATCTGGATGGTACGGGCCGCCCAGGCGCCTTTGAGTTCTTCATTAAGATGACTTGCGGCGCGCTGGCTGGCAAAAGCGACATACTGGCGCAACAGGTTATTGGCATCCGGCGCCGTCTCTGCAATCAGTTTGACGCTGTCATTAACATTACGCAGCGCATCGCCCGGCATAAACTGAATATTGTTAATCAGGTCATCCAGCAGCGCGGCATCGGCTTTGCTGTTGCCCACCATGCGTTGCTTGTAATAATCCGTCTGGCTCCAGAAATCACGACGCGTGTCCCAGGAGGCCAGCTGCATGACAAACTCTTTATACGCCTCATCCATGACGGAAGCCTGATCGGGCGTCGCCAGATTTGCCTTGATATCCAGGTTGCGCAGGAACTGCTGCTGGGAATAGTATCCCCCCAACATGTTAACAGTGGGTTTGTCAGTTATCGCCGTTGCACTCCATTCCTGTTTTGCAAAAAAGGTATACGCGAGTGCAACTAACGCGAAGCCCAGTGCAATGCCTGCAATCCACAGTTTTCCGGCCCATAAAGTGCGAAACAAGCCACGTATATCCAGCTCATTCTCGGTCATCTCTGATTTTGCTCCCACCAACGGTTGAGTCATCACAATCCCAGTTTATTTAGTTAAAGTCGGATTATTACCACTATTTCGACGCATCCTGCGTTTTACACGCTTAATGAAACGAGCGACTTTCCATGCGCGTTTAATGCAATAGCCATACAGAGAAAACGCTAGCAAGAACAGTACCAACATAACCCACTCAGGTACAAACTGTACGTATTCTGCTGCCACACCAATTCCCGCCAGAATAGCAGCAGCCAGTGTAATAAGTACAAATGCCTGACGGGAAGTGAACCCGGCTCGCATGATTAAATGATGAATATGCTGGCGGTCAGCGGAGAACGGACTCATCCCTTTACGCAATCGGCGATACATAATCGCAACCATATCCATCAATGGGATGGCAATGATCCATAACGCGGTTACCGGGCTAATGGGATGGACTTTACCCTGTGTGGTTTCCAGCAAGATCCAGATGATTGTAAAGCCGATCAGAGTGCTACCGGCATCACCCATAAACACTTTATATCGGCGGCCTAACGCTCCCAGATTTAATAAGATATAAGGAAGGATGGCCGCGATCATGGCAAAACACCACATGGCCAGGCTGTATTGACCGTCAAACCATAAAATGAAACCGATAGCAGCAAATGAGACGCAGGACAATCCACCGAGCAAGCCATCTATGCCGTCCACCATGTTGAATGCGTTTATTGCAACCCATACAGCAAATAGTGTCAGGAAATAGCCAAACGGGCCCAGTAACATCTCCCACGACCCAAAAATATAGCCGAGGCTGCTTAGATGAAGCTTTGCGAACACCATCATAGCAATGCCGACCGCAGCCTGAACGATAGCGCGAATTTTGACACTGATGTCGTAACGATCGTCGAGCGCCCCAACCAAAACCAACACCGTCGCACACATCAGGTACAACTTAACATGCGGAACATAGTAGTCAGCAATGGTGAAGGTGAAGCAAAGGCCAGCAAAAACAGAGATTCCCCCTACGAGAGGGATCATCCCCTGATGGCGCTTCCGGAAGTTGGGTTTATCCACTAACCCCAGATATTTCGCCACCTTACGTGCAAAAAACAGAAAGCAGGTGGTGAATAAAAAAATACTGGTTAGTTCAGTAAACGTATCAAGTAGGTCCACAATGGATGTTCTCAACAAATGTTAGTCGCGGAAGTATAACCATGAAGGCGCAAAGCCTGAAGGCATAAAGCAAACCTCTAACAACCCCATTTGTTTATTATTCAGACAATTAATGTTTTTACTGTGCCAATAGTCTTAATTGTCGCACCGACCGGTCAAAATTGGGAGTGTGTGGTAATAGCGTATAGTCCATAAAAGAAAAACGCCACGTAAAAACGTGGCGTTCACTGGCTTTATTTGCGTTACGAGCGCTTCATCATGTCGAAGAAATCGTCGTTGGTTTTGGTCATCGCCAGTTTGTTAATGAGGAATTCCATTGCATCAATTTCACCCATTGGGTGGATAATTTTGCGCAGGATCCACATTTTCTGCAGCTCTTCCTGAGTGGTGAGCAGCTCTTCCTTACGGGTACCGGAACGGTTGTAGTCGATAGCCGGGAAGACACGTTTTTCTGCAATCTTACGAGAGAGGTGCAGTTCCATGTTACCTGTCCCTTTAAACTCTTCGTAGATCACTTCGTCCATTTTGGAGCCGGTATCGATAAGAGCCGTCGCGATGATGGTCAGGCTACCGCCCTCTTCCACATTACGTGCAGCACCGAAGAAGCGCTTCGGACGATGCAGGGCGTTGGCATCCACACCACCGGTCAGTACTTTACCGGAAGCCGGAACCACGGTGTTGTAGGCACGCGCCAGACGGGTGATGGAGTCGAGCAGAATGATAACGTCTTTCTTGTGCTCAACCAGGCGTTTCGCCTTCTCAATAACCATTTCCGCAACCTGAACGTGACGGGATGCCGGTTCGTCAAAGGTCGACGCCACAACTTCACCTTTCACCAGACGCTGCATCTCGGTCACTTCTTCCGGACGTTCGTCAATCAGCAGTACCATTAGCACACAGTCTGGGTGGTTGTAGGCAATGCTCTGCGCGATGTTCTGCAGCAGCATGGTTTTACCCGCTTTTGGCGGTGCCACAATCAGACCACGTTGACCACGACCAATTGGCGAAGCCAGATCCAGCACGCGCGCGGTTAAGTCTTCGGTAGAACCGTTACCACGCTCCATACGCAGACGAGAGTTCGCATGCAGCGGCGTTAAGTTCTCGAAGAGGATCTTATTACGCGAGTTTTCCGGTTTGTCGTAGTTAACTTCGTTAACTTTCAACAGCGCAAAGTAGCGTTCACCCTCTTTTGGAGGACGAATCTTACCTGAAATGGTGTCACCAGTGCGGAGGTTGAAACGGCGGATTTGGCTGGGGGATACGTAGATGTCGTCAGGGCCGGCGAGGTAGGAGCTGTCTGCAGAGCGGAGGAAACCAAATCCGTCTTGCAATATCTCCAGCACACCGTCGCCAAAGATATCTTCGCCACTCTTAGCGTGCTGCTTCAGGATGGCGAAAATGATGTCCTGCTTGCGCATACGAGCCTGGTTTTCCAGTCCCATATTTTCGCCGAGAGTGATCAGCTCAGAAACCGGCGTATTCTTTAATTCGGTAAGATTCATAATGGTGTGGGTTCTTAAACTCGGGGTGATTCTCGAACTTAATGTTGTGAATGGTATGGCAGGGTCATCCATGCCTGTTTAGCGGCCATCAACTCATGTCTGTTCGCTGTCTGGTCACAGGGAAAGAACGCAGATCTGAAACGACAAGACGGATTGAGTGACAAGCCCGGAATTTAGCCACTTCACGCACTGTTTATGTTAACAACGGGAAGTTTCGGGTAAAACAAGATTCAAACAACAAGATATGTTTAAAACGAAGTCATAGCTAACTTAGCACGACTTAAGCCGGGCGTCCAGAGTTGCACATCATTTTGGCCTCTGGACGCGCAGCGGAGAAACCTTACGCCAGGTTAGCGTCGAGGAACTCTTTCAGTTGACCTTTGGACAGTGCGCCCACTTTGGTCGCCGCCACTTCGCCGTTTTTAAACAGCAGCAGGGTCGGGATGCCACGGATGCCGTATTTTGGCGCGGTACCCGGGTTCTGGTCGATGTTCAGCTTGGCAACGGTCAGTTTGCCCTGATATTCGTCAGCGATCTCATCCAGAATCGGGGCGATCATTTTGCAAGGACCACACCATTCAGCCCAGAAATCGACGAGGGTCAGCCCGTCAGCCTTAAGTACGTCCGTGTCAAAACTGTCGTCAGTCAGGTGAATAATTTTATCGCTCATATATAACTCCACAGGAATAAGCCTGGTGCGTTGGTTTCGCCTTCATCAACGACGTGTTGATGTCGCATTAACCAACTAAAGGTTGACTTTATTTCACCGGATACGCTTTCGTAAAGCAATAGTAAGCTGATATTCTACCACACTATGAGCAAAACACATTTAACAGAACAGAAGTTTTCCGACTTCGCCCTGCACCCAAAAGTGATTGAATCCCTTGAAAATAAAGGGTTTCATAACTGCACGCCCATTCAGGCTCTCGCCCTGCCGCTGACGCTGGCCGGTCGTGACGTAGCAGGGCAGGCGCAAACCGGTACTGGCAAAACGATGGCGTTTTTAACGTCAACGTTTCACTATTTACTTTCTCATCCAGCGATTGCAGACCGCAAAGTTAACCAGCCGCGCGCGCTTATCATGGCTCCGACGCGAGAACTGGCGGTACAGATCCACGCAGACGCTGAACCTCTGACGCAGGCGACCGGCCTGAAGATTGGCCTGGCTTACGGCGGCGATGGCTACGATAAGCAGCTGAAAGTGCTGGAAAGCGGCGTGGATATCCTGATCGGTACCACTGGCCGTCTTATCGATTATGCAAAACAGAATCACATTAACCTCGGCGCAATCCAGGTTGTGGTGCTGGATGAAGCCGACCGCATGTACGATCTGGGCTTTATCAAAGACATCCGCTGGCTGTTCCGTCGCATGCCCCCAGCGAACCAGCGTCTGAACATGCTGTTCTCCGCTACCCTTTCTTATCGCGTACGCGAGCTGGCGTTCGAGCAGATGAACAACGCCGAATATGTGGAAGTGGAGCCGGAGCAGAAAACAGGTCACCGCATTAAAGAAGAGCTCTTCTATCCTTCCAATGAAGAGAAAATGCGCCTGCTGCAAACGCTGATCGAAGAAGAGTGGCCAGATCGCGCCATTATCTTCGCGAACACCAAACACCGCTGTGAAGATATCTGGGGCCATCTGGCTGCGGATGGTCACCGTGTGGGTCTGCTGACCGGCGATGTGGCACAGAAAAAACGCCTGCGTATTCTCGACGAATTTACCCGTGGCGATCTCGATATTCTGGTCGCAACCGACGTGGCCGCGCGTGGTCTGCACATTCCCGCCGTCACGCACGTCTTCAACTATGACCTGCCGGATGACTGCGAAGACTACGTACACCGCATTGGTCGTACCGGTCGCGCAGGTGCAAGCGGTCACTCCATTAGCCTTGCGTGTGAAGAATATGCGCTGAATCTCCCGGCGATTGAGGCCTACATTGGTCACTCTATTCCACAGAGTAAATACAATCCGGATGCGCTGTTAAGCGAACTGCCGCCGCCTAAGCGCCTTACCCGCGCCCGCTCCGGCAATGGCCCGCGTCGTTCTGGCGCACCGCGTAATCGTCGTCGTTCAGGTTAAGAAAATATGCTCAGCTCCACCTCGCTTTATGCGGCAATTGATCTCGGTTCGAATAGTTTTCATATGCTGGTTGTGCGCGAGGTGGCGGGAAGCATACAAACGCTGACGCGCATTAAGCGCAAGGTCCGCCTCGCGGCGGGCCTGAGCAGCGATAATTATCTCTCTCCCGAAGCCATGGAACGTGGCTGGCAGTGTCTGCGTCTCTTTGCCGAACGCCTGCAGGATATTCCCCATTCGCAAATTACCGTTGTCGCCACCGCGACGCTACGCCTGGCAGTCAATGCCGTGGATTTTATTGCCAAAGCGCAGGAAATTCTCGGGTGCCCGGTTCAGGTTATCAGCGGTGAAGAAGAAGCACGTCTGATCTATCAGGGTGTTGCGCACACGACGGGCGGCGACGATCGCCGTCTGGTCGTCGATATCGGGGGTGCCAGCACCGAGCTCGTCACCGGCACGGGCGCGCAGGCGACCTCGCTGTTCAGCCTGTCGATGGGCTGTGTGACCTGGCTTGAGCGCTACTTTGCCGATCGAAATCTGGGTAAAGAGAACTTCGACGAAGCGGAAAATGCCGCCCGCGAGGTGTTACGTCCGGTAATGGACGAACTGCGCTATCACGGCTGGAAAGTCTGCGTGGGTGCGTCAGGTACCGTGCAGGCGTTGCAGGAAATCATGATGGCCCAGGGGATGGACGAGCGGATCACGCTTACCAAGCTCCAGCAGTTAAAACAGCGCGCGATTCAATGTGGTCGCCTGGAAGAGCTGGAAATAGAAGGCCTGACGCTGGAACGCGCGCTGGTCTTCCCGAGCGGCCTGGCCATTTTGATCGCCATTTTTACCGAGCTGAACATCCAGTGTATGACACTGGCCGGTGGTGCGCTGCGTGAAGGGCTGGTCTACGGAATGCTGCATCTTTCGGTTGATCAGGACATCCGCACCCGAACCCTGCGTAACGTACAGCGTCGCTTTATTGTCGATACCGATCAAGCGCAACGGGTAGGTCAGCTGGCATCACTGTTTGCCGATCAGGTAAAAAACAGCTGGGATATTGACCCGTTGAGCCGCGATCTGCTGCTAAGTGCCTGCGCGCTGCATGAAATTGGGCTGAGCGTCGAGTATAAGCAGGCGCCGCTGCACGCAGCCTGGCTGGTGCGTAATCTCGATCTGCCGGGCTACACGCCGGCACAAAAGAAGCTGCTGGCAACGTTACTGTTGAACCAGACCAACGCCGTTGACCTCTCCTCGTTACATCAGCAAAACGCTGTGCCGCCACGCGTGGCCGAGCATCTGTGCCGCCTGCTGCGTCTGGCAATTCTGTTTGCCAGCCGACGTCGCGATGATTTGCTGCCCAATATTCATCTGGTGGCGGATGACGAAAGGCTGTCTCTGACGCTGCCGGAAAACTGGATTGATAATCACCCGCTTGGGGCAGAGATGATTGAGCAAGAGTGCCAGTGGCAGAGCTATGTCCACTGGGCGCTTGAAGTGAAGTAACACGCTGTGCATTGCCGGGCGGCGGCTTCGCCTGACCCGGCCTGCAAGTTTTTATCCCTTCTCTTTGGCTTTTGCCAGCATGGCGCGAATGTTGGCGACGTTAGCCTGACCTTTGTGCATTCGTTCTTCAGCGGTAATCACCTTGCGCTCCTGCTCCCAGATCAGGTCATCCTGCGGCAACTCCAGCAGGAAACGGCTCGGCTCAGGGCGAACCAGCTCGCCATACTGACGGCGCTCTTTACACAGCGTGAACGTTAGTTCTTTCTGTGCGCGGGTAATGCCCACGTAGGCCAGACGACGCTCTTCATCGACGTTATCTTCATCAATGCTGCTCTGGTGCGGCAGTAAGCCCTCTTCCATGCCGACCAGGTAGACATACGGAAACTCCAGCCCTTTAGACGCATGCAGCGTCATCAGTTGAACCTGATCGGCTTCCTCTTCGCTCTCACCGCGCTCCATCATGTCGCGCAGCGTAAAGCGGGTAACGACCTGGGTCAGGGTCATCGGCTCGTCGATTTCTGAGCCTTCCAGCATTTCCGTCATCCAGCTGAACAGCTGGTTAACGTTTTTCATGCGCATCTCTGCCGCCTTCGGGCTGGCAGAGGTTTCATACAGCCAGGACTCGTAGTCGATGCCGTGGATCAGATCGCGAACGGCAGCAACCGGTTCGCGCTCCGCCAGACGCTGGACTTCGCCAAGCCAGTAGGTAAAGCGGGTTAAGGAATCATAACCGCGCCCGGTTAACGTCTGGCTCAGCCCCATATCGAAGCTGGCGGTGAACAGGCTTTTGTTGCGCGTCATCGCCCATTCACCGAGCTTTTGCAGCGTCGCCGGGCCGATTTCACGTTTCGGCGTGTTCACGATACGCAGAAAGGCGCTGTCGTCATCCGGGTTGGTGAGTACACGCAGATAGGCCAGCAGATCTTTGATTTCAGGGCGCGAGAAGAAGGAGGTTCCGCCGGAAATTTTGTACGGGATGCGGTTCTGCATCAGCATCTTTTCAAAGACGCGCGACTGATGGTTGCCGCGATAGAGGATCGCGTAATCTTTATATTCCGTTTTATTGACGAAGTGGTGCGCAATCAGCTCGCCCGTCACGCGCTCCGCTTCATGCTCTTCATTATTGGCACTGAGCACTTTGAGCTCCGTGCCATAGCCAAGTTCCGAGAAAAGGCGTTTTTCGAAGACGTGCGGGTTATTGGCAATCAGGATATTTGCCGCTTTCAGGATGCGCCCGGATGAGCGGTAGTTCTGTTCCAGCTTGATCACCTGCAGCGCCGGAAAATCTTTGCTCAGCAGCACCAGGTTTTGTGGGCGCGCACCGCGCCAGGAGTAGATAGACTGGTCATCATCGCCTACCACGGTGAAACGCGCGCGCTGTCCCACCAGCAGCTTCACCAGCTCATACTGGCTGGTGTTGGTGTCCTGGTATTCATCCACCAGCAGATAGCGGATTTTGTTCTGCCAGCGTTCACGCACCTCTTCATTACGCTGCAACAGCAGCGTGGGCAGCAGGATCAGATCGTCAAAATCCAGCACGTTACACGCTTTCATATGTGCATCGTACAGACCGTAGCAGTGAGCAAAGATGCGATCCCGCTCACCTTTGGCGCTTGCCGCCGCCTGAGCGGGGGTCATCAGATCGTTTTTCCAGTTGGAGATCGTCGAGATCAGCTGCTGCAACAGCACTTTGTCATCTTCGATCAGCCCCTCGGTAAGCTCTTTAAGCAATGCCACCTGATCGGTGTCATCGAAAAGCGAGAAGTTAGACTTCATCCCCAGCGCCGCGTATTCGCGTTTGATGATATCCAGCCCCAGCGTGTGGAACGTGGAGATCATCAGGCCTCGCGCCTCTTTACGCCCCAGCGTCTGGCCGACACGCTCTTTCATTTCGCGCGCCGCTTTGTTGGTAAAGGTCACCGCAGCGATATGCCGGGCCTGATAGCCGCAGCCGCGGATCAGGTGGGCAATTTTGTTCGTGATCACACGCGTTTTGCCGGAGCCAGCCCCCGCCAGCACCAGACACGGTCCGGTGACAAATTCGACAGCTTGTTGTTGTCCGGGGTTTAAACGCATAAATGATCACTCAATGAAAGTCAGGAGGGGAGAATAACAGCGTGGTAGTATAGCGAGCCTAATCCATACCACTCAAGGCACGATCATGGCAAAAACAGCAGCAGCACTGCATATCCTTGTTAAAGAAGAGAAACTGGCTCTGGATCTTCTGGAGCAGCTCAAAAACGGCGCCGACTTCGGCAAGCTGGCGAAGAAGCACTCCATTTGCCCGTCAGGCAAACGCGGCGGTGACTTAGGGGAATTCCGTCAGGGTCAGATGGTTCCGGCGTTCGACAAAGTGGTCTTCTCCTGCCCGGTACTGGAGCCGACTGGCCCGCTGCACACGCAGTTCGGCTACCACGTGATCAAGGTCCTCTATCGCAAATAAAAAGCCGGGTGGCGGCTGCGCCTTACCCGGCCTACGTCTTAGCGTTTTGTAGGTCGGGTAAGCGAAGCGCCACCCGACAAGGTTGTTAACCCGCTACCGCGATACGTTTCATATCGGTCATGTAGCCACGCAGTTTGTGACCTACTTTCTCGATCTGGTGGCTGCGAATCGCTTCGTTCACATCACGCAGTTGCGCGTTGTCTACCGCACCTTCCGCAATGGCTTTGCCCAGATCGCCCGGCTGCAGGGTGGTCATGAACTCTTTCAGCAGCGGTACGCATGCATAAGAGAACAGGTAGTTGCCGTACTCAGCGGTATCGGAGATAACCACGTTCATTTCGTACAGACGCTTACGGGCGATGGTGTTCGCGATCAGCGGCAGCTCGTGCAGAGATTCGTAGTACGCAGACTCTTCGATGATGCCGGAATCCACCATGGTTTCGAACGCCAGCTCAACACCTGCTTTCACCATCGCGATCATCAGTACGCCTTTGTCGAAGTACTCTTGCTCGCCGATTTTACCTTCATACTGTGGCGCAGTTTCGAACGCGGTCTTACCGGTCTCTTCACGCCAGGTCAGCAGTTTCTTATCATCATTCGCCCAGTCAGCCATCATGCCGGAAGAGAACTCGCCGGAGATGATGTCGTCCATATGTTTCTGGAACAGCGGCGCCATGATGGTTTTCAGCTGTTCGGACAGCGCGAAAGCACGCAGTTTCGCCGGGTTGGACAGACGATCCATCATCAGCGTGATACCGCCCTGCTTCAGCGCTTCGGTGATGGTTTCCCAGCCGAACTGGATCAGTTTTTCTGCGTATGCCGGGTCGGTACCCTCTTCCACCAGCTTATCGAAGCACAGCAGTGAACCGGCCTGCAGCATGCCGCACAGAATGGTCTGCTCGCCCATCAGGTCAGATTTCACTTCAGCCACGAAGGAAGATTCCAGAACGCCCGCACGGTGGCCACCGGTAGCCGCTGCCCATGCTTTAGCGATCGCCATCCCTTCGCCTTTCGGATCATTTTCCGGGTGAACCGCGATCAGCGTCGGCACGCCGAAGCCACGCTTGTACTCTTCACGCACTTCTGTACCCGGACACTTCGGAGCCACCATCACTACGGTGATGTCTTTACGGATCTGCTCGCCCACTTCAACGATGTTGAAGCCGTGAGAGTAACCCAGCGCCGCGCCGTCTTTCATCAGCGGCTGAACGGAGCGCACAACATCAGAGTGCTGTTTGTCTGGCGTCAGGTTAACAACCAGATCCGCCTGCGGGATCAGCTCTTCGTAGGTACCCACTTTGAAGCCGTTTTCGGTCGCTTTACGCCAGGAAGCGCGTTTTTCAGCAATTGCTTCTTTGCGCAGGGCGTAAGAGATATCCAGCCCGGAGTCACGCATGTTCAGGCCCTGGTTCAGACCCTGCGCGCCACAGCCGACGATGACCACTTTTTTACCCTGAAGGTAGCTCGCGCCATCAGCAAATTCATCGCGCGCCATGAAGCGGCATTTGCCCAGCTGCGCCAGCTGCTGGCGCAAGTTCAGTGTATTAAAGTAGTTAGCCATGGGTGATACCTCGTGATGTTGTGTGTCTTATTGTTCGGTTCGCGTTTCAGCGAGAATGTACCCACATTACAACAGGAAATTTATTGCGGAAATTGATATATTCACAACGTCACGTTGCAATATCTGCAATGTAAAAAGGGGGAGTGGAATCCGTGGATTTACGCGATCTGAAAATGTTCCTGCATCTGGCGGAAAGCCGCCATTTTGGCCGTAGCGCCCGGGCCATGCACGTCAGCCCGTCCACGCTTTCGCGCCAGATCCAGCGCCTTGAAGAGGATCTCGGCCAGCCGCTGTTTGTACGTGATAATCGCACCGTTACCCTCACGGAAGCGGGCGAAGAGCTGCGGGTCTTTGCTCAGCAGACGTTGCTGCAGTATCAGCAGCTACGACACGCCATCGATCAGAAAGGGCCGTCTTTATCCGGCGAGCTGCATATTTTCTGTTCCGTAACGGCCGCCTATAGCCATCTTCCCCCTATCCTTGACCGTTTCCGCGCGGAGCATCCCTCGGTTGAAATTAAGCTCACCACCGGCGATGCCGCCGATGCCATGGAAAAAGTCGTCACAGGCGAAGCCGATCTGGCCATTGCCGGGAAGCCCGAAACCCTGCCGGGCGCGGTGGCGTTCTCTATGCTGGAGAATCTGGCGGTGGTGCTGATCGCCCCGGCGCTACCCTGCCCGGTGCGTAATCAGGTGTCGGTGGAAAAGCCGGACTGGTCATCGGTGCCGTTTATCATGGCCGATCAGGGTCCGGTGCGACGCCGTATCGAACTCTGGTTCCGTCGTCAGAAAATCAGTAATCCGTCGATTTACGCGACGGTGGGTGGACACGAGGCGATGGTCTCGATGGTGGCGCTTGGCTGCGGCGTGGCGCTGCTGCCGGAAGTGGTGCTGGAAAACAGCCCGGAACCGGTGCGCAATCGCGTGATGATTCTGGAGCGCAGCGACGAAAAGACGCCGTTCGAGCTTGGCGTGTGTGCACAAAAAAAGCGGCTGCATGAGCCGCTTATTGATGCGTTCTGGAAGATATTGCCGAACCATTAAAGTCGGGTGGCGCTACGCTTACCCGACCTATACGCAGACCTCCCCTTAGCCCGCGAGGAAGAAGCGGAACGCCGGGTTGTGGGTTTCATCATGGCACTCATAGCCCAGCTCGTTCAGACGCGTTTCGAAATCCGGCTCGTGCTCGGCCAGTTCAAACGCGGCCAGCACGCGGCCATAGTCGGTGCCGTGGCTGCGGTAGTGGAACAGCGAGATGTTCCAGTGCGTGCCCAGCGTATGCAGGAACTTCAGCAACGCGCCCGGGGATTCCGGGAATTCAAAGCTGTAAAGACGTTCTTTAAGCGGCTTCGACGGACGACCACCGACCATATAACGCACGTGCAGCTTCGCCATCTCATCGTCAGAGAGATCGACCACGCTGTAGCCGCCTTCGTGCAGCAGGTGGAGGATCTCTTTGCGCTCTTCCAGACCGCGGCTTAAACGCACGCCGACAAAAATACAGGCGTCTTTCGCATCGGCAAAACGGTAGTTGAACTCCGTTACCGAACGGCCGCCAAGCAGCTGACAGAACTTCAGGAAGCTGCCCTTCTCTTCCGGAATGGTCACCGCCAGCAGGGCCTCACGCTGCTCGCCCAGCTCGCAGCGTTCAGAAACGTAACGCAGACCGTGGAAGTTGACGTTAGCACCCGAGAGCACGTGCGCCAGGCGCTCGCCGCGGATGTTGTGCTGGGCGATGTATTTTTTCATTCCAGCCAATGCCAGCGCGCCGGACGGTTCCGCCACCGCACGCACATCCTCGAAGAGATCTTTCATCGCCGCGCAGATCGCATCGCTGTCGACGGTGACGATGTCGTCAAGATACTCCTGGCACAGACGGAAGGTTTCGTCGCCAATACGTTTCACCGCCACGCCTTCGGCAAACAGCCCAACGCGCGGAAGATCGACCGGATGACCCGCATCCAACGCGGCCTTCAGGCAGGCTGAATCTTCCGCTTCCACGGCAATCACTTTGATCTGCGGCATCAGCTGTTTGATCAGCACCGCCACGCCTGCGGCTAAGCCACCGCCGCCCACCGGAACGAAAACGCGGTCAAGATGGGCATCCTGCTGCAGCAGTTCCAGCGCCAGGGTACCTTGTCCTGCAATCACCATCGGATGATCGAACGGCGGTACCCAGGTAAAGCCCTGCTGCTGCGCCAGCTCGATCGCTTTGGCTTTTGCTTCGTCAAAGTTAGCGCCGTGGAGCAGCACTTCGCCGCCGAAGCCACGCACCGCATCCACTTTGATATCTGCCGTGGCAACCGGCATCACGATCAGCGCTTTCAACCCCAAACGGGCAGACGAGAACGCCACACCCTGCGCGTGGTTGCCCGCCGACGCGGTAATCACGCCGCGTGCTTTTTGCTCGTCGGTCAACCCGGCCATCATCGCATAGGCCCCGCGCAGCTTGAAGCTGTGCACCGGCTGACGGTCTTCGCGCTTCACCAGAATCACGTTGTCGAGGCGCGAAGAGAGTTTTTCCATTTTCTGCAGCGGGGTGACCTGCACCGCTTCATAGACCGGCGCGCGTAGCACTGCCCGGAGATATTCCGCCCCCTCAGGGGCGGCGGATAAGGGTTGTGACTCGGCCATCATTAGCCCCCAAGTTTCGATTTATCGCGTACCGCGCCTTTGTCTGCACTGGTCGCAAGGCTCGCGTAAGCGCGCAGGGCGAAGGAGACTTCACGCTGGCGGTCCTTCGGCGTCCAGGCTTTATCGCCGCGCGCTTCCTGTGCTTCACGACGAGCCGCGATCTCCTGATCGCTCAGCTTGAGCTGGATCCCGCGATTCGGAATGTCGATTTCAATCAGGTCACCGTCTTCGATGATCGCAATGTTGCCGCCACTCGCTGCTTCCGGTGATACGTGGCCGATGGAGAGACCGGACGTACCGCCCGAGAAACGTCCGTCGGTGATCAACGCACAGGCTTTACCAAGGCCCATCGATTTCAGGAAGGTGGTTGGGTAGAGCATCTCCTGCATGCCTGGACCGCCTTTCGGCCCTTCGTAACGGATGACCACCACGTCGCCTTCCACTACTTTGCCGCCCAGGATGGCGTCTACCGCCTCGTCCTGGCTTTCGTACACTTTGGCCGGGCCGGTGAATTTCAGGATGCTGTCATCCACGCCCGCGGTTTTTACGATGCAGCCGTTTTCCGCAAAGTTGCCGTACAGCACGGCCAGACCGCCGTCTTTACTGTAGGCGTGCTCCAGCGAACGAATGCAGCCTTCGGCGCGGTCATCATCCAGGGTGTCCCAGCGACAATCCTGAGAGAAGGCCTGCGTGGTACGAATACCGGCCGGACCCGCGCGGAACATATTTTTCACCGCCTCATCCTGAGTCAGCATCACGTCATATTTATCCAGCGTCTGCGGCAACGTCAGACCGAGAACGTTCTTCACATCGCGGTTCAGCAGCCCGGCGCGATCCAGCTCGCCAAGAATACCGATGACGCCACCCGCACGGTGTACGTCTTCCATGTGGTATTTCTGGGTGCTTGGCGCGACTTTACACAGTTGCGGCACTTTGCGGGACAGCTTATCGATATCGCTCATGGTGAAGTCGATTTCCGCTTCCTGCGCCGCAGCCAGCAGGTGCAAAACGGTGTTAGTAGAACCGCCCATGGCGATATCCAGCGTCATGGCATTTTCGAACGCCGCCTTGCTGGCGATGTTGCGCGGCAGCGCGCTGGCATCGTCCTGCTCGTAGTAACGTTTGGTCAGTTCAACAATGCGCTTACCGGCGTTGAGGAACAGCGCTTTACGGTCAGCGTGCGTCGCCAGCAACGAACCGTTGCCCGGCTGAGAGAGGCCCAGTGCTTCGGTCAGACAGTTCATGGAGTTGGCGGTGAACATCCCGGAACAGGAGCCGCAGGTTGGGCACGCGGAGCGTTCCACCTGGTTGCTCTGCTCGTCAGACACTTTTGGATCCGCGCCCTGGATCATCGCATCGACCAGGTCGAGCTTGATGATTTTGTCAGAAAGCTTGGTCTTGCCCGCTTCCATAGGACCACCGGAGACGAAAATTACCGGAATGTTCAGACGCAGGGAAGCCATCAGCATCCCCGGGGTAATTTTGTCGCAGTTGGAGATACAGACCATGGCATCCGCACAGTGAGCGTTAACCATGTATTCCACCGAGTCGGCAATCAGCTCGCGCGACGGCAGTGAATAGAGCATGCCCCCGTGCCCCATCGCGATACCGTCATCCACCGCAATGGTGTTGAATTCTTTCGCCACACCGCCCGCAACTTCAATTTGCTCAGCAACCAGTTTGCCGAGATCGCGCAGGTGCACATGGCCCGGCACAAACTGGGTGAAGGAGTTCACCACGGCGATAATAGGTTTACCGAAATCAGCGTCGGTCATCCCGGTGGCGCGCCACAGTGCGCGGGCACCCGCCATGTTACGGCCGTGGGTGGTGGTGGCGGAACGATACTTAGGCATGCTTTATTTACTCCCGTCTGACTATTAAATGGGACGGTGCGTGCCGTCCCATATTTATGCTTATTGATTAACCTGATCCAACCAGCCGTATTTATCTTCTGTTTCGCCGGTGAAGAGGCCGAAGAAGGCTTGCTGAATACGTTTGGTAACCGGGCCACAGCGGCCTGCGCCCACCTGAATACCGTCTACACTGCGAACAGGCGTGATCTCAGCCGCCGTACCGGACATAAAGACTTCATCGGCCAGATACAGGGATTCGCGGGACAGTACCTGTTCACGCACTTCGATACCCAGATCTTTCGCCAGCTTAATGATGGCATCACGGGTAATTCCCGGCAGGGCTGAAGAGGTAAACGGCGGGGTGAACAGGATGCCGTCTTTCACTTCAAACAGGTTTTCACCTGCACCTTCAGAGATATAACCGTTCACATCCAGCGCGATGCCTTCCTGGTAGCCGTGGCGGCGCGCTTCGCTGCCGACCAGCAGTGAGGAGAGGTAGTTACCGCCCGCCTTGGCCGCAGTTGGGATGGTATTAGGCGCCACGCGGTTCCAGGACGAGACCATTGCGTCGATCCCTTGCTCCAGCGCTTCTGCACCCAGGTACGCCCCCCACGGGAACGCAGCAATGATCACGTCAGTGGTGTAACCGGCTGGCGGGTTTACGCCCATGCCCACGTCACCCACGAAGACCAGCGGACGAATATAGGCGCTGGTCAGGTTGTTCTTACGAATCACCTCGCGGCAGGCTTCCATCAGCTCATCAACGCTCTGAGAAACCGGGAAACGATAAATTTTGGCTGAGTCATGCAGACGCTGCATATGTTCACGATGACGGAACACCACTGGCCCTTTGTGAGAGTCGTAGCAACGGATGCCTTCAAACACAGACGTACCGTAGTGCAGCGCATGGGACATCACGTGGACCTTCGCGTCCTCCCAACGAACCATCTCACCATTGAACCAAATGTAATCAGCTTTTTTTGTCGTCATTTTCTCTTCCTGTCACGCTCAGGCGCGGATTTGTTGTGATGTGGTTGTGCTCTGGCAGATGGCAACATGGGCAACATCCACCAGTTTTGATAACTGACTAAACAGTAAGTCGACCGGGCGCGGGCTGGCAACGGTTAATTCGATACTGATGTTTTGGGCGTCAGTGGCCGTCTCCATATTCATAGAGCAAATCTGAAAGCCACGATGACGGACCACGCGCAAAACGCGCTCTAATGTCTCTGGATTGAAGCGAGCCTGAACGGCGACCTGATGTTGCATCATGATAATTTCTCCAGCATTTGTGAGTTACTGGCACCTGGCGGTACCAACGGCCAGACGTTCTCAAGCTCGTCGATTGAGACATGAAGCAGGTAAGGCCCTTCGCTTGACAGCATGGT
Source organism: Enterobacter cloacae complex sp. IR5384 (assembly GCF_049237265.1). NCBI lineage: Bacteria > Pseudomonadati > Pseudomonadota > Gammaproteobacteria > Enterobacterales > Enterobacteriaceae > Enterobacter > Enterobacter cloacae complex sp. IR5384. Next base: position 74,643 of record NZ_JBMKHJ010000023.1, read on the forward strand.
GTCGAGTGCCGCTTCAACCTGGTCTTTACGGGTGATGTGCTGTCCAGGAATGCCAAAGGCGCTGGCCAGAGTGAGGAAATCGGGGTTATCAGTCAGGGTGGTTTCGCTGTAGCGCTCCTCGAAGAACAGCTGCTGCCACTGGCGAACCATCCCTAAACGCTGGTTATCGAGCAACACGATCTTCAGCGGCAATTGTTTACGCTTAACGGTGCCCAACTCCTGAACGTTCATCATGAAGGAGCCGTCACCGGAGATACAAATGACCGTATCGTTTGGACGCGCAACCTGAGCACCCACCGCGGCAGGCAGGCCGAAGCCCATCGTGCCTAATCCGCTGGAGGTGATGAAGTTTTCCGGGCGGGTGTAGGTCATGTGCTGCGCAGACCACATCTGGTGCTGGCCGACATCGGTCGTCACTACGCTGTCTGCCGGTTTACGGTCAGACAACTGCTTCAACAGCAGCGGCGCATAGATGGCCTCACCCGGATGGTCGTAACGCCAGGCGTGCTTGGCACGCATTTCAGCCGTGTGCTGGCGCCACTCACCGATATTCAAAGGCTGCTGTAACGCCGGCAGCAGCGTGTTGAGATCGCCCTGCAGCGCAACATGCGCCTGACGCAGTTTGTTCATTTCCGCCGGGTCGATATCCATATGGATAACTTTGGCGTTTGGCGCGAAGGTATTCAGCTTGCCGGTCACGCGATCGTCAAAACGGGCACCGACGGCAATCAGCAAATCACACTCCTGCACCGCCAGGTTTGCCGCTTTGGTGCCGTGCATCCCCAGCATGCCAAGGTAGTATGGGTAGTCAGCATCCACTGCGCCCAACCCTTTCAGCGTGCAGGTGGCAGGCATTTGCGTTACCGCGATAAATTCGCGCAGGGCCGGAACTGCCTGTGCCATGCCAACGCCGCCGCCGACGTACAACATCGGCTGGGCTGCCTGCGCCAGCATCCGACGCGCCTCTTCGACTGCCGCATGCGGGAACGCATCGTCACTCTCAACGGTGGAGAAGTGCGGTTCCAGCTCGCCGAGTGCGACCTGAATATCTTTCGGGATATCCACCAGAACCGGGCCAGGACGGCCAGAGCTGGCAATACGGAACGCTTCCGCCATCACGCCTGGCAGTTCTTCGAGGGACTGCACGAGGAAGCTGTGTTTGGTGCAGGCCAGCGACAAGCCGAGCACATCGACTTCCTGGAAGGCATCGGTACCGATGAAGGGTGAGGCCACCTGGCCGGTGATCGCCACCACGGGAACGGAATCGAGCAGCGCGTCAGCCAGACCGGTGATCAGGTTTGTGGCGCCCGGTCCAGACGTTGCCATGCAGACGCCCGTTTTACCGGTGGCACGTGCATAGCCAATGGCCGCCATGGCTGCGCCCTGCTCGTGTCGGCACAAGAGGTGTTCCACGCCGCCGTCATACAGTGCATCGTAAATCGGCATAATTGCGCCTCCCGGATAACCAAAGACGGTTTCGACTCCCTGTGCGCGCAACGCATGTACTACCCACTGTGCCCCATTCATAGTTAGTTCCCCGTCATAAATCGGGAGAAACAGAATTTTGTGCTATTTGTCATTCTCTGCTCCTCGTTTAAGTTTTTTAGTCATAAAAAAACCCCCGGACCTTTCGGTGCGGGGGTCTTAGTTCGTTAAGGCTTGATTTCTAAGCCTTTCCTTGTCCAAGTGCAGCCCCGCACGGTGGGATAATAATCACCACCACGCTAATCACGACCAGGCTAATCACTAGTAGAAGGGCTGTCATTTTCAGTTCTTTGTGCATCTTGTTCGAAGGAATGCCTAAAGAGTTATCACAGTTATCAAACCAAACACAAGATTTATTTATGACGGATTTGATTAGCAGGCAAATCATATTCCTGAAAAGCTTTGTTTTATATAAGGAAATTAGAGAGTGAATATTTTTCATTTTTTTGGCGTGTTTTAGCGCTCTGCAACGTTCCGTCCTTCTCTTTGCGAGATAGCTTCCGAATGAGTGAAATAGTTACACTATGTCGCTAAAAAGCAGGAATGAGCGTCGTAAATCAGCCAACTGACGCTCAACAGGCAAAATCAATACTGACATAGTGACTCACTGAGGAGGTGCTTATGTCACTGTCAGTTGTTTACACGCGCGCGGCTATCGGAGTAAAGGCACCGCTTATTTCTGTGGACGTTCATCTGAGTAATGGGCTCCCTGGACTAACGCTTGTCGGCTTGCCAGAAACCACGGTCAAAGAAGCCAGAGATCGGGTTCGCAGCGCAATTATCAATAGCGGTTATACCTTTCCCGCAAAGAAGATCACGATCAACCTTGCTCCCGCAGATCTGCCCAAGGAGGGCGGACGATACGATTTACCTATCGCTATTGCGCTTCTCGCAGCCTCTGAGCAGCTCAACACAGCGAGGCTAGGCTCGTACGAGTTCATTGGCGAACTGGCGCTTACAGGCGCGTTAAGAGGCGTTCCTGGCGCCATCTCTGGTGCGCTGGAAGCCATTCATGCCGGTCGACAAATTATTGTAGCCAATGAAAATGCCTCAGAAGTGAGCCTGATTGCCGAGAAAGGGTGCCTGGTCGCGGGGCATTTACAGGAAGTCTGCGCGCACCTTGAAGGCCGACATACGCTCTCCGAGCCAGAGGAAACCGGAGATATCCTGCCTGAAAGCCCGGACGACCTCAGCGATATTATCGGGCAGGAGCAGGGGAAGCGGGCACTGGAGATCACCGCAGCCGGAGGACATAACCTGTTGCTGATTGGCCCGCCGGGAACAGGGAAAACCATGCTGGCGAGCAGGCTGAATGGGTTATTGCCACCACTCAATAATCATGAGGCACTTGAAAGCGCAGCGATATTTAGCCTGGTTAGCTCTGCATCATTGCAAAAACAGTGGCGACGACGCCCTTTTCGCTCTCCCCATCACAGTGCCTCCCTGACGGCCATGGTCGGAGGGGGCTCCATTCCGGGGCCGGGAGAGATCTCGCTGGCACACAATGGCATCCTGTTCCTTGATGAACTGCCTGAGTTTGAACGCCGCGTACTGGATGCCCTGCGGGAACCTATCGAATCTGGCGAGATCCATATCTCCCGCACGCGCGCCAAAATAAGCTACCCGGCACAGTTCCAGCTGGTTGCCGCCATGAACCCCAGCCCATCAGGCCATTATCAGGGAAATCATAATCGCTGCACGCCTGAGCAGACGCTGCGCTATCTGGGGAAGCTGTCAGGCCCTTTCCTCGATCGTTTTGATTTATCCCTGGGGATCCCCTTACCGCCCCCTGGTTTGCTCAGCCAGACAACGATACGCGGTGAGAGCACAGCGAAGGTTCGCGAACGGGTTATCGCCTCACAGGCCCGACAGTACGCTCGTCAACATAAGCTGAATGCGCGTCTGGATAATGCTGAGATTCGGCAGTTTTGCCATCTTAAGGCTGAGGATGCCTGCTGGCTTGAAGAGACATTGACGCGATTTGGGCTCTCGATCCGTGCATGGCAGCGCCTGCTGAAAGTGGCTCGCACTATTGCCGATGTGGAAGGAAACCCAGAGATTGAAAGACACCATCTGCAGGAAGCGCTGAGCTATCGCGCCATAGATCGGTTGTTGCTGCACCTGCAAAAATTACTGGCATAAAAAAAGGAGCCGAAGCTCCTTTTCTCATCAACTTAGTCGTCAGACTCGGTGTAGTCTTCAGCACCTTCCATCTGCGGCTTACCGCCAGACAGCGTATGGAAACGCTTTGGACGCTTGATGCGTGCCATGTACTTGATCCATACACGTTCTGCTTCAGACTGCGGCTCACGCTCACCGCGACAAACAGCAACAAACTGTTTTTCGTCTTCAGTCGCAGGCTCACGTTTACCCAGATCCAGCTCGTTAAAGGCATAACCATGACGCTCAAGTAATTGCGCCTCTTTGATGGTGAAATCGCCGTGACGAGAGAACCCGCGTGGATAATTTTTATTGTCGAAAAAACGATTAGTCGTCGTAAAGCTTTCCGCCATCCTACACGCTCCTAATTCTTTGGCCGAGCTATTTATGGCGCGGAGTATTAGTTACGCTTGACAGAGTGTAAAACAAAACATTTAAATCATAACGACAAATAATTTTGTGGAGAAAGATGTGGATACGGAATTGCTAAAAACTTTCCTTGAAGTGAGCAGGACACGCCACTTCGGGCGAGCAGCTGAAGCCCTCTATCTGACGCAGTCAGCGGTCAGTTTTCGTATTCGACAGCTGGAAAATCAATTGGGTGTGAATCTATTTACCCGTCACCGCAACAATATCCGCTTAACGCCGGCCGGTGAGAAACTGCTCCCGTATGCAGAAACGTTGATGAATACCTGGCAGGCGGCCCGTAAAGAGGTGGCTCATACGTCCAGGCACAATGAGTTCTCGATCGGGGCCAGCGCCTCCCTGTGGGAATGTATGCTCAGTCAGTGGCTTTCGCGGTTATACCATTCGCATGGGCATTTGCAATTCGAGGCCAGAATTGCGCAACGCCAGTCGCTGGTTAAGCAACTTCACGAGCGCCAGCTTGATCTGCTGATCACCACTGAAGCCCCCAAGATGGACGAATTTAGCAGCCAGATTGTTGGGCAGTTTGGTCTGGCTCTGTATGCGTCTGAGCCTGCGATGATGAAGTCCGATCTAACCTATCTGCGACTTGAATGGGGCCCCGATTTTCAACAGCATGAAACCGGTTTGATCGCCCCTGACGATGTTCCACAGCTAACAACCAGCTCAGCGGAGATCGCCTGCCAACAGCTTTCCTTGCTAAAGGGCTGCACGTGGTTACCCGTTTGCTGGGCAGACAGTAAACCGGGACTCCATACCGTACTGGATTCCACTACGCTTTCCAGGCCGCTGTATGCAATCTGGCTGCAGAACAGCGATAAGCAATCGCAGATAAAAGATCTTTTAAAAATCAATATTATGGAATGATTGACCAGCCAGCATAATGGCTGGCTGCAGTTTTTGATTAGGAAGGGATTTTGGCCGTGTTGAAGGCAAAAAAAATCCTTTGCCGAAGCAAAGGATTCTATATGGCAGGGGCGGAGAGACTCGAACTCGCGACACCCGGTTTTGGAGACCGGTGCTCTACCAACTGAGCTACGCCCCTAAAGTTTTTTGCCATTAAGCCTGCCGACAAGGCAGGCTTAATGTCTTAATAAGTGGCGGAACGGACGGGACTCGAACCCGCGACCCCCTGCGTGACAGGCAGGTATTCTAACCGACTGAACTACCGCTCCACCGAAGACTGCTGTAACTACC
>NZ_JBMKHJ010000024.1:0-78962 GCF_049237265.1 Enterobacter cloacae complex sp. IR5384
CTCGCATCCCAGGGCATAAGCGACTCCATAAACGGGTTCTTATGCCTTAGTTGTAAGTGTCTACCATGTCCCCGAACAAGTGTTCACTATGTCCCCGGACCGTACAGAGGGAGAGGGCTGGGGTGAGGGGGAACATTTGGCTGTAGAGGTCATTCCGTTCACTTTATGTTCCTTGCTACTCTGTAACGGCATGACTTGTGAACGTGCCAGGGCGGCTCAGTCGCCACCGCCCTGGCGACCCGGGCTCCCGGCGGTAAATCGCCGCTTCGCGGTGCCTTCGGCTTATTCCTTCCGGCTTATCGGGGACGGGCGGATGTAACGTCCCTGTAAAGCCGCCCTCTCGGCGCATCCATGCGCCTCGCCCCGGCCTGCAGGAAACGCCTCAGCGATTTACAGCCGGACCAGGGCATCGCTGAATGCTCTCAGTTATTCTGAGAGCAGCGTTATCGCTTATGGTTAAAAAATTACTGGGGATCCCTCAGCCCTGTGGGAGAGGGTTAGGGTGAGGGCACCAGACCGCACCATCCCCTAAACCGCACAATCCATCACCCAACAATCCCCCATCCTTCACAATCATTGGTTATTATTGTTTCCGGAAAAATAATCACTTAACTAATGATTTCTGAAACCCATGACAAAAACATCTCAGGGGCTTAGCCCCGCGCTTATTCTTTTAATGTCCGTGGCAACGGGTCTGGCGGTCGCCAGTAACTACTACGCTCAACCTCTGCTCGATACCATCGCCCGGGCGTTTAACCTTTCTGCCAGCTCGGCAGGCTTTATTGTCACCGCCGCGCAGCTCGGCTATGCCGCCGGGCTGCTGTTCCTGGTGCCGCTCGGCGACATGTTTGAGCGCCGGATGCTGATTGTCTCCATGACCCTGCTGGCCGCAGGCGGCATGCTGATCACCGCCAGCAGCCACTCTTTAACAATGATGATTATCGGCACCGCGCTGACGGGTCTGTTCTCCGTGGTGGCGCAAATTCTGGTTCCACTGGCCGCCACCCTCGCCGCACCGGAAAAGCGCGGCAAAGTGGTGGGCACTATCATGAGCGGCCTGCTGCTGGGGATACTGCTGGCACGTACCGTAGCAGGTCTGCTGGCCAGCCTTGGCGGCTGGCGTACCGTCTACTGGGTGGCAAGCGTGCTGATGGTGGTGATGGCGCTCGCGCTCTGGCGCGGCTTGCCGAAGGTGAAGCAGGAAAATCACCTGAACTATCCTCAGCTTCTGGCCTCCGTGTTCAGCCTCTTTACCCGGGATAAACTCCTGCGCACCCGCGCGCTGCTGGGATGTTTCACCTTCGCCAACTTCAGCATCCTATGGACGTCGATGGCCTTTCTGCTGGCCGCACCGCCATTTAACTATTCCGAAGGGGTGATTGGTCTGTTTGGTCTGGCCGGTGCGGCGGGGGCGCTCGGCGCGCGTCCGGCAGGCGGGCTGGCCGATAAGGGCAAATCTCACATGACCACCAGCGCGGGACTGGTGCTGCTTCTGCTCTCCTGGGCGGCCATCTGGTACGGTCATACCTCCGTGCTGGCGCTGATCGTCGGCATTCTGGTGCTCGACCTCACCGTACAGGGCGTGCATATCACTAACCAGACCGTGATTTACCGCGTGAAGCCAGACGCGCGAAACCGTCTTACTGCCGGGTACATGACCAGCTACTTCATCGGCGGTGCTGCGGGCTCGTTAATTTCCGCCTCGGCGTGGCAGCATGGCGGGTGGACAGGCGTGTGCGCGACAGGAGCCGTTGTCGCCGCGCTAAACCTGGTAGTATGGTGGCGCGGATACCATCGTCAGGAAGCCATTCACTAAGTTTTACATAGCTTTGGGCCTCTTAGGGTGTAAAGGGGCCCCTCACTCTGTTAATGTAAACGTAATCATTTATCCCAGAAATTTTAATGTGGGTGACATATTTTCAAACGGCATGAATAGTTCAGACCCCTGTCCTCACATCCTCTCTTCCGCGGGTTCATCCCTCTCTCTTTCTGTGCTCACCGGGTCACGGACTCACCCGGCGCTTTCTGATAGTGACATTAGTTTGGCGGATTTAACCGCACAAATAATTCATTTACATTATTTGTCACTGTCGTTACTATATCGGCTGTAATTAATGAGGTTATGCCCAAATGGATAGTTCGTTTACGCCCATTGAACAAATGCTTAAATTCCGCGCCAGTCGTCATGAGGACTTTCCGTATCAGGAAATCCTGCTGACCCGCCTGTGCATGCACATGCAGGGGAAACTGCTGGATAATCGTAATAAGATGCTGAAAGCTCAGGGGATTAACGAGACGTTATTTATGGCGTTGATTACGCTGGAGTCTCAGGAAAACCACAGTATTCAGCCGTCTGAGCTGAGCTGCGCGCTGGGTTCGTCCCGTACGAACGCCACCCGTATCGCTGATGAGCTGGAAAAGCGCGGCTGGATTGAACGCCGTGAAAGCGATAACGACCGCCGTTGCCTGCATCTGCAACTGACCGACAAAGGTCACCAATTCCTGCGTGAGGTGCTGCCACCTCAGCACAACTGCCTGCACAAACTCTGGTCTGTCCTCAGCACAAGCGAGCGCGACCAGCTTGAGCACATCACTCGCAAGCTGCTCACCCGTCTGGATCAGATGGATGAAGATGGCGCCATCCTTGAGGCGCTGCGCTAACGCGACGACACGCTCGAACATCCAGATTTAATAAAAGAAAACTGACAGGCCAGCACGTGACACTGCTGGCCTTTCTGACAACAGGTCGGCTCAGCCGATGTGAAAATAAGAAGATCGTGGAGAACAACAATGAGCGCAAATGCGGAGAACACAACCCCGCAGCAACCGGCCAACAAGAAAGGCAAACGTAAGAGCGCCCTTCTTCTGTTGACCTTGCTCTTTATCATTATTGCCGTGGCATATGGGATCTATTGGTTTTTAGTATTGCGTCATGCAGAAGAGACAGACGACGCATACGTGGCAGGGAATCAGGTACAAATTATGGCGCAGGTGTCGGGCAGCGTGACGAAAGTCTGGGCTGACAATACCGACTTTGTGCAAAAAGGGGATGTGCTGGTCACGCTGGATCCGACCGACGCTCAACAGGCGTTTGAAAAAGCACAGACCGCGCTGGCCTCCAGCGTGCGTCAGACCCGTCAGTTGATGATCAACAGTAAGCAACTGCAGGCCAACATCGACGTGCAGAAAACCGCACTTGCCCAGGCGCAGAGCGATTTGAACCGTCGCGTGCCGCTCGGCACCGCCAATCTGATTGGCCGTGAAGAGCTGCAGCACGCCCGCGATGCCGTTGCCAGCGCCCAGGCGCAGCTGGATGTGGCTATTCAGCAGTACAACGCTAACCAGGCGATGATTCTCGGTACCAGCCTTGAAAACCAGCCTGCGGTACAACAGGCGGCGACCGAAGTGCGTAACGCATGGCTTGCCCTGCAGCGTACCAAAATCGTCAGCCCGATGACCGGCTACGTCTCCCGTCGTTCCGTACAGCCAGGCGCGCAGATCAGCCCAACCACGCCGCTGATGGCGGTCGTGCCGGCGGACAATCTGTGGGTTGATGCGAACTTTAAAGAGACGCAGCTTGCCCATATGCGTATCGGCCAGACCGCAACTGTTATCAGCGACATTTACGGCGACGACGTGAAGTACACCGGTAAAGTAGTGGGTCTGGATATGGGTACCGGCAGCGCCTTCTCGCTGCTGCCTGCGCAAAACGCCACCGGTAACTGGATCAAAGTGGTGCAGCGTCTGCCTGTGCGTATCGAGCTTGATCCTAAACAGCTGGCAGACCATCCGCTGCGTATTGGCCTCTCCACGCTGGTGACGGTGGATACCGCTAACCGCGACGGCCAGATTCTGGCAAGCCAGGTACGTAGCACCCCGGCTTATGAAAGTAACGCCCGTGAAATTAGCCTCGATCCGGTCAACAAGCTGATCGATGACATCGTGAAGGCAAACGCCGGTTAATCCGAAGGTGAGCGTTATGCAACAGCAAAAGCCGCAAAAACCGCTGGAAGGCGCGCAGCTGGTCATTATGACCATTGCGCTGTCGCTGGCGACATTCATGCAGGTGCTGGACTCCACCATCGCAAACGTGGCGATCCCGACGATCGCCGGGAACCTTGGCTCATCATTGAGCCAGGGAACCTGGGTCATTACCTCGTTCGGGGTGGCAAACGCCATCTCCATTCCGATTACCGGCTGGCTGGCGAAGCGCGTCGGTGAGGTGAAGTTGTTCCTGTGGTCAACAGTGGCGTTTGTGCTGGCCTCCTGGGCGTGCGGGATGTCCAGCAGCCTGACGATGCTGATTTTCTTCCGCGTCATCCAGGGGATTGTCGCCGGCCCGCTGATCCCCCTTTCGCAAAGTTTGCTGCTGAGTAACTACCCGCCTGCAAAACGCTCCGTCGCGCTGGCGCTGTGGTCAATGACCGTGATCGTCGCGCCTATCTGCGGACCGATTCTCGGCGGGTACATCAGCGATAACTACCACTGGGGCTGGATCTTCTTCATCAACGTTCCGATTGGAGCGGTTGTGGTTCTGATGACGCTGCAATCCCTGCGCGGTCGTGAGACCCGTACCGAACAGCGGCGAATCGACAGCATTGGTCTGGCGCTGCTGATCCTCGGTATCGGCAGTCTGCAGATCATGCTCGACCGGGGTAAGGAGCTGGACTGGTTCAACTCGCAGGAGATCATCATCCTGACCATTGTCGCGGTGGTGTCGCTGAGCTTCCTGATTGTCTGGGAGCTGACGGACGACAACCCGATAGTCGATCTCTCGCTGTTTAAGTCGCGAAATTTCACCATCGGCTGTCTGTGTATCAGCCTCGCCTATATGCTCTACTTCGGCGCGATTGTTCTGCTGCCGCAGCTGCTGCAGGAGGTGTATGGCTATACCGCGACCTGGGCGGGTCTGGCCTCTGCGCCTGTTGGGGTGATCCCGGTGCTGCTGTCGCCGGTCATTGGCCGCTTTGCCCATAAGCTCGACATGCGCAGGCTGGTGACCTTCAGCTTCATTATGTATGCGGTGTGCTTCTACTGGCGCGCGTATACCTTTGAACCGGGGATGGACTTTGGCGCCTCTGCGTGGCCGCAGTTTATTCAGGGCTTCGCGGTAGCGTGCTTCTTTATGCCGCTGACCACCATCACGCTGTCTGGCTTACCGCCTGAGCGTCTGGCGGCCGCGTCGAGCCTGTCGAACTTTACCCGTACATTAGCGGGCTCCATCGGGACATCGATCACCACCACGCTGTGGACAAACCGGGAATCGATGCACCATGCGCAGCTGACCGAAGCGGTAAATCCGTACAACCCGAATGCGCAGCAGATGTATAGCCAGCTTCAGGGGATGGGCATGACGGAACAGCAGGCGTCCGGCTGGATTGCCCAGCAGATCACCAACCAGGGGCTGATTATCTCGGCTAACGAGATTTTCTGGATATCCGCGGGGATCTTCATCGTCCTGCTGGGGCTGGTGTGGTTTGCCAGACCGCCGTTTGGTGCCGGCGGTGGAGGGGGTGGCGCGCACTAGTCCTCTGCGTGAAATGCCCGGTGGCGCTTCGCTTACCGGGCCTACGATATGTGCACATCCGGCAGAACCCGCGCTGTTGTCCAAAACGCGACAGCAATTGTCACATCCGATAAAGCAGCGCTCCTGAAATCCATTCACGATAGTGAAAAGACTACAGGAGCGCATCATGCTGAACACACCCGCCGACAAGTACCAGCCTTATCCCGTTATTTCTCTTCCCGACCGTCGCTGGCCTGAGCAACGCATCACCCATGCCCCGCGCTGGCTCTCAACCGATTTACGTGATGGCAACCAGGCCCTGGCCGACCCCATGGACAGCACGCGCAAGCTTCAGTTCTGGGATCTGCTGTTAAGCTGCGGGTTTAAAGAGATTGAAGTTGCCTTTCCTTCTGCCTCGCAGACGGATTTCAACTTTGTTCGCCAGTTGATTGAAGAGAATCGCATCCCGGATGACGTCACAATTCAGGTATTAACCCAGGCACGGGAAGACCTGATCGTCCGCACCTTTGAATCGTTACGTGGCGCGAAACAGGCCACCGTCCATCTGTATAACGCCACCGCCCCGCTGTTTCGCCGCCTGGTATTCGGCCTGGAGAAAGCGCAAATCGTTGAGCTGGCAACACGCTCCACGCGGCTTATCCGCACGCTGTGCGAAGAGAACCCGGAGACGCGCTGGCAGTACGAATACTCCCCGGAGACCTTCTGCTTTACCGAGCCGGAGTTTGCGCTGGAGATTTGTGAAGCGGTGGCGGAGATCTGGCAGCCCTGCGCCGAACGGCCCATGGTGATCAACTTACCGGCCACCGTGGAGGTCAGCACGCCAAACGTGTATGCCGATCAGATTGAGTATTTCTGCCGCCACTTTAGCCGTCGCGCCGATGTTTGCATCAGCGTTCATCCGCATAATGACCGCGGTACCGGCGTGGCCAGCGCGGAGCTGGCGGTGATGGCGGGTGCGGACCGTGTGGAAGGCTGTCTGTTTGGCAACGGCGAACGCACGGGCAACGTCTGCCTGGTAACGCTGGCGATGAATCTCTACAGCCAGGGGATCAGCCCGAATCTCAACTTTAGCGATATGAACCGGGTGGTAGAAGTGGTGGAAGCCTGCAACCAGCTTCCGGTACACCCGCGCCATCCGTGGGCGGGACGGCTGGCCTATACCGCCTTCTCGGGCTCGCATCAGGACGCCATCAAAAAAGGCTTTGATGCCCGCAAACCGGGCGAGCGCTGGGAGATGCCGTACCTGCCCGTCGATCCGCAGGATATCGGCTGCACGTATGAAGCGGTGATCAGGGTTAACAGCCAGTCCGGGAAAAGCGGCAGCGCCTGGCTCATCGAGCAGAATCATGGTCTGAAGTTGCCCCGCGCGTTGCAGCAGGATTTTAGCCAGCATGTGCAGCAGGAGACCGATCGCCATGGTAAAGAGATGACGCAGCACGCCCTGTGGCAACTGTTTCGCAGCCGCTACGGGCTGGTCGCAGACCCACACTTTGCCCTGCAATCTTATCGCAGCGACAGTCAGCAGGACGGTCAGTTACGTTTGACGGCAAGCGTCGTGACGCAGGGCGCAACGCGCCAGCTTGAAGGCCAGGGCAACGGGCTGTTATCCGCGGCCGCCAGTGGGTTAAGCCGCTGGCTCAACACCCCGTTTGTGATTAAAGACTACCACGAACATACGCTGGGGGAGCGCAGCGACAGCCGCTCGGTGGCTTACATCCGCTGCCTGTTCCAGGACGGCAGCAGCCGTTGGGGAGTGGGCATTGACAGTGACGTGGCGCGCGCCTCGCTCCAGGCGCTGTTTAATGCGGTGAGCTGTCTTTGAAGTAATCGCTGGGGGATGTCCCCATCACCCGGCGAAACATCGCGGTAAAGGCGCTGTGGCTACCGTAGCCCAGATCCAGCGCCACGCGTAACACGGGCTGCCCCTGAGCCAGCCGTTGCAACGCCTCCAGCAGGCGCGCCCTTCTCAACCACTCCGCGTAGCGTAAACCGGTCTGCTGTTGAAAATGACGGTTCAGTGTGCGCTCGCTCATGCCTGCGCAGCTCGCCGCCTCAGTACTGCTCCAGCTTTCACCGGGTGCCTGGCGGATCCGCTGGCAAAGCTGGCGTAACGGCTCGCTTTCCGGCTCCGGCAGATGAAACGGCAGCACTGGCATCAAACGGATCTCATCCAGAATCAGCTCATACACCCGCTCGTCGCGGCTCCCCGGCGAGTAAGACTCATCAAGCAGCAGGGAAGCGAGGATCAGTTCGCGTAACAGCGACGAGATCTGCACGATCTGGCAGGTTGCAGGGAGATCGGCCCGCGCCAGCGGATCGATAAACAGCGTACGCGCCGCCACGTTGCCGGTGATGCGAAGCGAGTGTTGCGTTCCTGCTGGCAGCCAGACGCCACGGCCCGGCGGAACAACCCAACAGCCCGATGCGGTATCCACTCTTACCACCCCGCTCAGGGTGTGCAGCAGCTGGGCACAGTCGTGCTGGTGCCACGGCTCGCTGTCACCATGAACGTAATCATGGGCAAACGGAACGAGGGGACGATGGGTAAAGGAGAAGGTAGACGTTGTGGTCATGGGTTAAACAACCCTCACCCTACCCTCTCCCGGTGGGAGAGGGAAAAGGTGCACTAGATGTGCAGTTCCTGCAGTTTTTCTTTTGGCAGGGCCAGCTCTTCGTTGCTGTTGACGCGAACATCACGCTCGATGATGTGACGCGCGATCTCCTGGGCTTCTTCCAGAGAGTGCATCTGGTATGTGCCGCACTGGTAGACGTTCAGCTCGGGGATCTGGTTCTGCTCTTTTACCTTCAGCACGTCCTGCATGGCCGCTTTCCACGCATCAGCAACACGCTTCTCTTCCGGCTGGCCGATCAGGCTCATGTAAAAACCGGTACGGCAGCCCATCGGAGAAATATCGATAATCTCCACGCCGTTACCGTTCAGGTGGTCACGCATAAAACCAGCAAACAGGTGTTCCAGCGTATGAATGCCTTTCTCCGGCATCACTTCTTTATTCGGCACGCAGAAGCGCAGATCGAAAACGGTGATCGTGTCGCCGTGCGGGGTGTTCATGGTCTTCGCCACGCGGACTGCAGGTGCTTCCATACGGGTATGGTCGACAGTAAAGCTATCTAATAACGGCATACGTCACCTCCGATAGTGATTTTTTTTAAAATAAACTGAACTCTTCTACAGAATGCACGTCTGAGTATATGAAAGACGCGCATTTGTTATCATCATCCCTGAATTCAGAGATGTATATTTTGGCCACAGCGATGTGGCCTTTTTCTTTTCTGCTTAAGCCTGCTTCGCCAGAAACGCCTCAAACGACTCCGTATCCGCCGCTTCGACCTCTTTCTGACGTACGACAGACGCATCGCGCTCCGCCGCAAAATCCGCTTCGCTCAGGATCTCTAATGGCTCCTGCATCAGCATTTCACGGTACTCCGCGGAGAGTGCACGCCCTGTTCCGCCGATGCCCTGATCAATCATAGAACGCAGAATACGCGCCGAGAATGTCAGTTCCGGGTTATCAAAGCATTCCACTAACTGGTCGCAGACCTGTTGATACGCTTCGCCACCGTAAAGGCTGTCCATTGTCTGGGCAACGCGCTTCAGGTCGCGGAACAGATCTTTACCCACTTTCGGCAGTGGGAACTGCGCCGTTTCACAGCCGATACCCAACGTCAGGCCCGGTTTGCGCCCTTCCAGGATCACGCGGTTCCAGTTAGTGCGGGTACAGAGCAGTTCGTCTGAACTCATTTCCGGCGCATCGGCCAGCACACACCAGACCATAAACAGATCCAGGAAGCGAACCTGCTGCTCATCAACACCGACCGGTGAGAACGGGTTGATATCCAGTGAGCGCACTTCAATGTATTCGATCCCGCCGCGCTGCAGCGCATCCGACGGGGTTTCACCGCTGCGCGTCACGCGCTTCGGACGAATCGGTGCGTACAGTTCGTTTTCAATCTGCAGCACATTGCTGTTGATTTGCAGACGTTTGCCGTCTTTTTCGAGGCCGATTTTCTCGTACTCTTCCGACGGGGTTTTGATCGCCCGCTTCAATCCTGCCACATATTCGTGCAATTCGTTAAACGTAATACCGAGATTGCTTTGCGATTTATTGGTATAGCCAAGGTCGCTCAGACGCAGCGAGGTGGCATACGGCAGGTAGTACATTCCGCACGCGGTCTTCTCGAACGGTAGCGTCGTCGGTTTCCCCTGCAGGAACGAGGAGCATATAGCCGGAGACGCACCAAACAGGTAAGGAATAACCCAGCCAAAACGGTAATAGTTGCGGATCAGGCGGAAATAACCCGCGGAGATCGCGTCCTTATCCGTTTCACCGCATTTCGCCTGCCAGAAAGCCATCGGCAAAGAGAAGTTGTAATGTACGCCTGAGATCGTCTGCATCAACGCGCCGTAGCGGTTTTTCAGCCCCTCGCGATACAGCGTTTTCAGTCGACCGATATTCGACGTGCCGTATTGCGCCAGCTCAATCTCCTGCCCCTGCTCGATATAGCAGGGCATGCTGAGCGGCCACATACGCTCATCGCCCATATTTCGGGCGGTGTAGCGATGGATGTCGCGCAATATCGTCAGCATATGATCAATATCACCGTCCACCGGAGTGATAAATTCCAGCAGTGCTTCAGCGAAATCGGTAGTGATCCATTTATGTGTCAGCGCCGAGCCTAACGTCTTCGGGTGACCCGTCGTCGCTAAGCTGCCATCCGCGTTTACGCGCAGCGTTTCACGCTCAAGGCCACGCTGAATACCCTTCAGTGCCTGAGGGTGGTTTTCCAGCCAGGCCAGCGCCTGTGATACGTCCGGGATCAAATTGACCTCCCGCCTGTCAAAGTAATGTTACTCAGCATAATTGTAATGGTTGACGATTGAAGGTCGCGTATTCATTCCACCAATTAGTGCCACCACGTCATACCCTGTAGTGTTGCCCACGCCACAAGAACATAGCGCAACGCCTTGCCAAGGCACAAAAAAAAGAGCACCGGCCCCCAGGAGATGCGCATCCATCCCGCCAGCAGACACAGTAAATCGCCTATTACAGGCATCCAGCTTAATAACAGCGTGGCAGCGCCATAGCGTTTTAGCCAGCCGACTGCCTTTTCCTGCCAGCGCGATTTTTCACGCAGCGGAAAGAAACGCCCAAGAATAACGTTAGTCAGCCCTCCAAGGCTATTACCCATTGTTGCTATTAACACAAGCAACCAGGGCTGACTCACGCCAGACAACAGCATCGCCACCAGCACCACTTCCGAATTACCCGGTAAGAGCGTAGCACTTAAAAAACTGCTGGCGAATAATGATAAAAGTGACAGCGCGTCACTCACAGTAAGCGAACATCCACCGCATCCATTCCGGCAGCACGCGCGGCCTGAATGCCAAAGTCGGCATCTTCAAAGACAACGCATTTTGCCGCCGGCACACCCATTCGTTCTGCGCAAAGCAGGAAGGTGTCCGGTGCGGGTTTGTGATTTTTAACATGGTCGGCGGCAACCACCGCAGAAAAATAGTGGCGCAGGCCAAGATGGTTGAGCAGCGCTTCGGCGATGGTGCTTTCGCTGCCCGTGCCGACCGACATCGGGCGACGTCCGTGCCACTCTTTTACCACGTCAATAAGCGGCAGAGGACGCACGGTATCCAGCAGGATAGCTTTGACTGCATCGGTTTTTTCACGCGCGAGCTGGTGCGGATCGAGATCGGCCTGATTAAGTTCAATCACGGCCTGTGCGATACGCCAGGTAGGAGATCCGTTGAGGGCTATCATCGCCTGAAGGTCGAAGCGCATACCGTAACGTCCAAGAACGTCCGTCCAGGCCTGGCGATGCGTGGGTTCGGTATCCAGAAGCGTGCCATCCATATCGAAGATCAAACCGTCATACTGTGCGTACATCGTGCTCTCGCTAACCGATTAACAAAGGGTTACTTTATCGTAAACGGGCGTTTTTGTCGCTGACAGAGAGTGTGATTGCTGACGGAACGTCGAAGGAATAAACAAACCAGGAGAAGATGGTGCATCCGGGAGGATTCGAACCTCCGACCGCTCGGTTCGTAGCCGAGTACTCTATCCAGCTGAGCTACGGATGCATCGGGATTTACTGCTATTGCTGCTGATACTTGGTGTCACTTCAAAAGCAACACAAAGTAATAGATGGTGCATCCGGGAGGATTCGAACCTCCGACCGCTCGGTTCGTAGCCGAGTACTCTATCCAGCTGAGCTACGGATGCATCAGGGTACTGCTTTCAGAAATAGTAAATGGTGCATCCGGGAGGATTCGAACCTCCGACCGCTCGGTTCGTAGCCGAGTACTCTATCCAGCTGAGCTACGGATGCATCGGGATTTACTACTGTACTGCTCGATGTTCATATCACTTCTAAAGCAATATGAAGTAATAGATGGTGCATCCGGGAGGATTCGAACCTCCGACCGCTCGGTTCGTAGCCGAGTACTCTATCCAGCTGAGCTACGGATGCAAAATGGCGGTGAGGCGGGGATTCGAACCCCGGATGCAGCTTTTGACCGCATACTCCCTTAGCAGGGGAGCGCCTTCAGCCTCTCGGCCACCTCACCACACAACGCCTCTTTCGAGTGCTTCGAGCCACTCGTTAAGAGCTTCTCGTCGCTGCGTGGCGCATATATTACTTTCTGGGACTTATAAGTCAAACAATTTTCCAAAAGCTTTTATCGTTTGCACAAATCACAGGCAATTCGCATGTAAAAGCCGCAAAGAGAGTGTTTTATAAGCGGATTTTGCAGGCATCCTCACAGAAATCTATGAAGAGAAGCGTGTGGTTTGGACGAGATAAGCTGGCGAGAGTGGTTAAAAACAGAGCGATTGAAATCGAACGGTAACTTTAAGCAGGAAAAATAACAGGAGGGGTTGCGTCTCGCCCGACAGCGAGACGCGACAATATCAGTAACTGGACTGCTGGGATTTTTCAGCCTGGATACGCTGGTAGATCTCTTCACGGTGGACAGATACTTCTTTAGGAGCGTTAACACCAATACGTACCTGGTTACCCTTTACCCCTAAAACTGTCACGGTGACCTCATCCCCAATCATGAGGGTCTCACCAACTCGACGAGTCAGAATCAGCATTCTTTGCTCCTTGAAAGATTAAAAGAGTCGGGTCTCTTGTATCCCGGCATTATCCATCATATAACGCCAAAAAGTAAGCGATGACAAACACGTAAAGTGTAAGCAGTCACGGCATCACATTCTGTTAAACGTAAGTTTAGCCGATATACACAAACTCAACCTGACTTTATCGTTATCGATAGTGCAGTGAACAAGACGCCATAACGTTACCGCTATGGCGTCTGTTTGTGCTTTGTAGTTATTACAGTTTCGCGCTTACCCAGCTTTCAACGCTGGCCAATGCCGCAGGAAGTGCCGCCGCATCCATACCACCGGCTTGCGCCATGTCCGGACGACCGCCACCTTTGCCACCCACCTGCTGGGCAACCATGCCAATCAGTTCCCCTGCTTTAACGCGGTCGGTCACATCCTTAGAGACGCCCGCAATCAGAGAAACCTTACCTTCTGCTACCGTCGCCAGTACGATAACCGTCGAACCAAGCTGGTTCTTGAGATCGTCGACCATGGCACGCAGCATCTTAGGCTCTACACCTGCCAGATCGCTGACAAGCAGTTTGACGCCCTTAATGTCTACAGCCTTGCTGGAGAGGTTTGCACTCTCCTGCGCCGCAGCCTGCTCTTTCAGCTGCTGCAGCTCTTTTTCCAGCTGGCGAGTACGATCCAGCGCAACACGCACTTTCTCGCCCAGATTCTGGGTATCGCCTTTCAACAGCTGCGCGATATCGTGCAGCTGGTCACTCTGCGCATGCAGGCTGGCAATCGCACCTTCACCGGTCACCGCTTCAATACGACGCACACCTGCCGCCGTACCGGATTCAGAAACGATGCGGAACAGACCGATATCACCGGTACGCGATGCGTGTGTACCACCGCACAGCTCGGTAGAGAAGTCGCCCATGCTCAATACGCGAACACGGTCGTCATATTTCTCACCAAACAGGGCCATCGCACCTTTTTTCTTCGCCGCGTCGAGATCCATAATGTGGGTTTCGATTGGCAGGTTACGACGGATTTGCGCGTTCACCAGATCTTCCACCGCACGGATTTCAGACGGTTTCATCGCTTCAAAATGCGAGAAGTCGAAACGCAGCACTTTGTCGTTAACCAGAGAACCTTTCTGTGCAACATGCGTTCCCAGAACCTCACGCAGTGCAGCGTGCATCAGGTGCGTTGCCGAGTGGTTCAGACGGATGCGTGCGCGGCGCGCTTCGTCAACATTAGCCTGAACGCCCTCGCCCACTTTCAGGGAGCCTGAAACCAGTTTACCCAGATGACCAATCGCCTGGCCGTATTTCTGAGTGTCGTTCACACTGAAGCTGAAACCGTTGCCTTTCAGTTCGCCTTTATCGCCAACCTGACCACCGGATTCCGCATAGAACGGGGTTTTATCCAGAATGACAACTGCATCCTGACCTGCACTGATACTGTCTACGGCTTTGCCGTCAACAAACAGGGCGGTCACTTTGCCAGTCAGTTCCAGCGCTTCATAACCTTTAAATTCAGACGCGCTGTCCACGCGGATCATCGCGTTGTAGTCTGCGCCAAAACCGCTGGACTCACGCGCACGACGACGCTGCTCTTCCATCGCCGCTTCGAAGCCCGCTTCGTCCACTTTGATGTTGCGCTCACGGCAAACGTCCGCCGTCAGGTCAACCGGGAAGCCGTAAGTGTCGTACAGGCGGAAGGCGGTTTCGCCATCCAGCGTGTCGCCCTTAAGCTTAGCGAGTTCTTCATCCAGCAGCGCCAGACCACGCTCCAGCGTACGGGCAAACTGCTCTTCTTCAGTCTTCAGTACTTGCTCAACCTGCGCCTGCTGGCGTTTCAGCTCATCACCCGCAGAACCCATTACGCCAATCAGTGGCCCAACGAGCTTATAGAAGAAGGTGTCCTTCGCGCCCAGCATGTTGCCGTGACGGATAGCACGACGAATGATACGACGCAGCACATAGCCACGGTTTTCATTCGACGGAATAACACCGTCAGCAATCAGGAACGCACAGGAACGGATATGGTCTGCGATTACGCGCAGTGATTTGTTGTTCAGATCGGTCGCGCCAGTCACTTCTGCAACGGCTTTGATCAGGGTGCTGAACAGATCAATTTCGTAGTTGGAGTTAACGTGCTGCAGAACAGCCGCAATACGCTCCAGGCCCATACCGGTATCAACGGACGGTTTTGGCAGCGGCTCCATGGTGCCGTCGGCCTGACGGTTGAACTGCATGAAGACGATGTTCCAGATCTCAATGTAGCGATCGCCGTCTTCTTCAGGGCTGCCTGGAGGGCCACCCCAGATGTGGTCGCCGTGATCGTAGAAGATCTCGGTGCACGGACCGCAAGGGCCGGTGTCACCCATCTGCCAGAAGTTGTCAGACGCGTAAGGTGCGCCTTTGTTGTCACCGATGCGAATAATACGTTCGCGCGGGATACCGACTTCTTTTTCCCAGATTTCGTAGGCTTCGTCATCGGTTTCATAGACGGTAACCCACAGACGCTCTTTCGGCAGGTTGAACCAGTTTTCACCAGTCAGCAGTTCCCACGCGTATTGAATAGCATCATGTTTGAAATAGTCGCCGAAGCTGAAGTTACCCAGCATTTCGAAGAAGGTATGGTGGCGCGCAGTGTAACCGACGTTTTCCAGGTCGTTGTGTTTACCGCCCGCACGCACGCAACGCTGTGAGGTTGTGGCGCGGGAATAATTACGCTTGTCGAGACCAAGGAACACATCCTTGAACTGGTTCATCCCGGCGTTGGTAAACAGCAGAGTTGGGTCGTTGTTCGGCACCAGGGAGCTGCTGGCAACAACCTGGTGTCCCTTACTATGGAAAAAATCGAGAAACGCCTGACGGATCTCAGCGGTGCTCTTGCTCATAATTATCCTGAAATCAAGCTAACGAAATGTCGTAGCAAGCCGGTATCGGTAAACCCCTGGACAGACCTGCTACTGGAAAAAGTGGGAATAAGATAAGTTTTCTTTGGTGGGAAGTAAAATCCCGCATGCGTTCAATCGGCAAAATTACGCCAGATATCCTGAATATCTTCCATCAGAAAGCCGCGGTAGAGCAAAAAGCGCTGGATTTTGACTTTTTCTGAAAATTCACGCGGCAGCGGTTCACCGTATTTACGAATCGCCTGCTCTTTTGCCAGCGCACACCAGTCGGTGTCACAGTCGCGCATTGCTTTTTCGATGGACTCACGGGCAACGCCCTTCTGGTTCAGCTCCTGACGGATACGCGCCGGACCGTATCCCTTGCGGCCACGGCTGGCCAGGAACCGGGAAGCAAAACGGTCGTCATCCAGATAGTGATGCTCGTAGCACCAGGCAATCACCCGGTCATAATCTTCCGCGGTGGCATCAATCTCTTCCGGCCCATTTTTACTCATCACCGGGGCCGACAGTTTACGCCGCAGCTCTTGTTCACTGTGGTCACGCACGGCAAGGATCCGCACCGCGCGGTCCAGTAATCGCGCATAAGCGGGTCGACGCGTTGTGAATTCGCTCATAAAAAACCTGCTGGTTCAGAAATGCAAAAAGGGCCGCATCAGCAGCCCTTCATTTTTAAACGAAAGCCTTAAAAGTCTTCGTTAGTTTCTTCAGCATCCGCACCATCAACCACGAAATCAGGTTTAGAGTCCTGGTTGTTCAGCAGAAGCTCACGCACTTTCTTCTCGATCTCTTTCGCTGCAGCCGGGTTCTCTTTCAGCCAGGAGATCGCATTCGCTTTACCCTGACCAATTTTATCGCCGTTGTAGCTGTACCATGCGCCCGCTTTTTCGATCAGCTTCTCTTTCACGCCCAGGTCAACCAGTTCGCCGAAGAAGTTGATACCTTCACCGTAGAGGATCTGGAATTCAGCCTGTTTGAACGGCGCGGCAATCTTGTTCTTCACGACCTTCACGCGGGTTTCACTCCCCACCACGTTCTCACCTTCTTTCACCGCGCCGATACGGCGGATATCCAGACGGACAGAAGCATAGAATTTCAGCGCGTTACCACCAGTAGTGGTTTCCGGGTTACCGAACATCACGCCAATTTTCATACGGATCTGGTTGATGAAGATCAGCAGCGTATTGGACTGCTTCAGGTTACCGGCCAGCTTACGCATTGCCTGGCTCATCATACGTGCCGCGAGGCCCATGTGAGAGTCGCCGATTTCGCCTTCGATTTCCGCTTTTGGCGTCAGCGCAGCAACGGAGTCGACCACGATAACGTCAACCGCACCGGAACGCGCCAGCGCGTCACAAATCTCCAGCGCCTGTTCACCTGTATCTGGCTGAGAACACAGCAGGTTATCGATATCCACGCCCAGCTTACGAGCATAAACAGGGTCCAGCGCGTGCTCGGCATCGATAAAGGCACAGGTTTTACCTTCGCGCTGCGCCGCGGCAATCACCTGCAGCGTCAGGGTGGTTTTACCGGAGGATTCTGGCCCGTAGATCTCTACGATACGGCCCATTGGCAGACCGCCCGCGCCCAGCGCGATATCCAGAGAAAGCGAACCGGTGGAGATCGTTTCCACATCCATGGTACGGTCTTCACCCAGGCGCATGATGGAGCCTTTACCGAATTGCTTTTCGATCTGGCCCAGTGCTGCCGCCAACGCTTTCTGTTTGTTTTCGTCGATAGCCATTATTACTCCTGTCATGCCGGGAGAAGCGACTGTGCTTCACCGTGGATTTCTGTTCTGTTGGTGCAATTATACTGTATGGTCATACAGTATCAAGTGTTTTGTAGAAATTGTTGCCAGAGCGTTTTTAACGCATAAACGGTGGCCTGACGACGCACACTTTCACGATCGCCGCTAAAGCACTCGCGACGCGTGATCCCTTCACCTTTAGAGGTGGCAAAACCAAACCAGACGGTGCCGACAGGCTTCACGTCACTGCCGCCGTCCGGGCCGGCGATACCGCTAATAGAGATGGCATAATCTGCACGCGCCGCTTTCAGCGCACCAATCGCCATCTCAATCACCACCGGTTCGCTGACCGCGCCATGCTGTTCAAGCGTGGATTCATGCACGCCAATCATTTGCGCTTTAGCTTCGTTACTGTAGGTCACAAAGCCGCGTTCAAACCAGGCGGAACTGCCTGCAATATCGGTAATGGCTTTAGCAACCCAGCCGCCGGTACAGGATTCGGCAGTCGTGATAGTCGCGCCACGTTGCTTAAGCGCCAGTCCTACGACTTCGCTAAGCTGCATCAATTCATGGTCAGTCATTCTCGCTCCGGGCATCAGAAAAACGTGCAGCACAAGATAGCACTTTCTCGTCAGATATGGAGATGAGGATCATGTTTTACGAGGGGGGTTCAGAAAAAAGCCGATGCGAAGGCACCGGCTGAGAAAAAGGTTACTTCATGCTCCTGGCGAGGGTATTTACGTTATGGCGAAACGCCTTAACGTAGGTATCCGCCACGCCGCCTTTGGCTGACAGCGCCTCCGGGTAAAGTTCGCCCCCCGGCTGCGCACCGGTGGCCGTGGCAATTTGTTTAACCAGGCGCGGGTCGAGCTGGTTTTCCATAAACCAGGTTTTCACCCCGTCCGCTTTAATCTGATTGATAATCTCAGCCACCTGCGCTGCGCTGGCTTCGCTCTCTGACGACAAGCCCTGCGGCGCAATAAAGGTTACGCCATAGGCGCGGCTGAAGTAGCCGAAGGCGTCATGGCTGGTGAGGACTTTACGTTTTACCTGCGGGATCTGGCTGAACTGCGTTTTGGCCCAGTTGTCCAGTTGCATAAGCTGCGCGATATAGGGTTGACCGGTGGCCTCCAGCGCCGCCTTATCTTCAGGATCGGCTTTTACCAGACCGGCAAGGATATTTTGCGCATACAGTGCCCCGTTCGCAGCGCTGTTCCAGGCATGCGGATCGGTCACGGTTTTCCCGTCCTCTTCAAGCGTGTGGCTTTTCACCCCGGTCGAAGCCACCACCAGCTGGCCCTTAAATCCGGAGGCCTTCACCAGACGGTCGAGCCAGCCCTCCAGCCCCAGCCCGTTCACCACCACTACATCGGCCTTGCTGAGCGCCGCACTGTCTTTCGGCGACGGTTCAAAGGTATGCGGATCGCCGTCCGGCCCCACCAGCGTGGTCACATTGACCCGGTCGCCCCCTACCTCACGCGTAATGTCTCCCAGAATGGAAAAACTGGTGACCACATTGAGCGTTTTCGCCATCACGCCCTGTGACAACATCCCGAGCGCGAGCGCCATTATTAACCCTGTACGTTTCATCATTTCCCCTTGCGTTAAAAAAGCGCACGCAGGCTGCCAGCCAGGTGGCTTCGTGTGCCAAATAAAACAGAAATAAAGAACAGCGCGCTGGCGGTCAGCACGATGGACGGCCCTGCGGGTAAACTCACCGCCCAGGAGAGGCTTAACCCCAGCCATGCGCAAAAAACGCCGCTGATGCCCGCCAGGCAGAGCAACCCCGGCAGGGTGCGCACCCAGCAGCGTGCCGCCACCGCCGGCAACATCATCAGCCCGACGGCCATTAGCGTGCCGAGAACCTGAAATCCGGCCACCAGGTTAAGCACCAGTAACGCCAGAAACAGCCCGTGCAACAGGCCGGGCAGCCAGCGGGCGTTAACCTGTAGCCAGGCGGTATCGAACGCCTCGGTCACCAGTCCACGATAGAAAACTGCCAGCGTCACCAGCGTGAAGATGCACACGCCAGCCACAAACAGCGCGGCGTCGTTATCCACCGCCAGAATGGAGCCAAACAGCAGGTGCAGCAGATCGACGTTCGAACCGCGCAGCGACACCAGCGTCACGCCCAGCGCCAGCGAGCCGAGATAGAACCCGGCAAAACTGGCATCCTCTTTGAGCGGCGTACGTCGACTGACCAGCCCGGCCACCAGCGCCACGGCGATCCCGGCGATAAACCCGCCGATGCTCATCGCCAGCAGTGACATACCGCTCAGCAAATAACCCACCGCAACGCCGGGTAAAATGGCGTGTGAAAGGGCATCGCCCATCAGGCTCATCCGGCGCAGTTGAAGGAAAACGCCCAGTGCCGTGGTGCTGACGGACAGCGCCAGGCACACCACCAGCGCGCGACGCATAAAGCCGTATTCGATAAACGGCTGAAAGAAGAGATGCCAGATCATGCCACCCTCACCCGCTCGGTTTTCCAGTGCGGAATAGCCGTATCCAGCCGTAGCGTTTGCGGAAAATGACGCGATACGCGCTCGCTGTCATGCAACACCGCAAGCAGGGTCTGGCCCTGCATGTACATCTCGAGCATCAGGTCCATTAGCACGTTACAGGTAGCTTCATCGACGCCGGTAAAAGGTTCATCCAGCATCACCAGCGGCGCCTGTTGCACCAGGATCCGCGCAAACAGCATGCGCTGAAACTGGCCGCCGGAGAGTGCATCGATGGTAGATAACGCCATGGCGTCAAGCCCGACACGCTCCAGCGCGCTGGCAATGCGCGAGCGTGTTTCCCGACCAAAGCCGGAAAAGAGCGACACACGCGGCCAGCAGCCCATACTCACCACATCCTGCACCGTCAGCGGAAACTGCGCCTCCAGCGCGTGACGCTGTGCCAGCCAGCCAATCACCGGGCGTTTCTCCTGCCAGCGAAAACGGCCGCTCACCGGCGGAATAAACCCGGCGAGCGTTTTGAGCAGCGTGGATTTTCCACATCCGTTGGCCCCGATAATGGCGGTCATACTTCCGCGTTCAATTACGCCCGACAAGGCACGCGTAACGGGCATGCGGTCGTAACCCGCAACCAGTTCATCCATGACAATCATGGCAATGCCACCGCCCAGCGCACGGCCAGCCCGATAAACACGACAATCACCAGCGCCAGCAGAAACCTAACTGCCGCAGACAAAGAGAAAAGGGACGTTGACATGTTGACACCACATTAAATGTTATAACGTAACAATAATAAAAGGCGATTGAGATGTAAATGGCGCGTTTGCAAAGGGAGTGTGGCGAAATGTTTCTGTAAAACTCCCCTCTCCCGTGGGAGAGGGAGGAATAAAGCGACTTACTGACTGAACGGTGACGCCGCAGGGACACGCGCCTGCGATACCGCCAGGCCCAGTTGCCACACGGCCATCGCATAGTGCGTGCTGTGGTTATAGCGGGTGATGGTGTAGAAGTTTGGCATACCGTACCAGTACTGATACCCGGTTCCTACATCCAGACGCAGCAGGCTCACCTGATCGACATTACCCAGCGGCTGCGTTGGCGTTAAACCTGCCGCCGTCAGCTGCGCAACGCTGTATTTGGTTTTGAAGCCGTTTTCCAGACCAAACGCTTCGCCGTTAGCCTGCACGGCAACCTGCCCACCCGGCGTCCAGCCGTGTGCCTTGAAGTAGTTCGCCACGCTGCCGATGGCATCCACCGGATCCCACAGGTTGATGTGACCATCTCCGTTAAAGTCGACGGCATACTGCTTGTAGGAAGAGGGCATAAACTGGCCGTAGCCCATCGCTCCGGCAAACGACCCTTTCAGATCGAGCGGGTCATCCTGTTCGTTACGCGCCATCAGCAGGAAGGTTTCCAGCTCGGAAGAGAAGTACTCGGCACGACGCGGATAGTTAAACGAGAGCGTGGCCAGCGCATCAAGAATGCGCGTTTTGCCCATCACGCGGCCCCAGCGCGTTTCCACACCAATAATGCCGACGATGATTTCAGGCGGCACGCCGTAGACCTGCCACGCGCGATTGAGGGCATCTTCATACTGATTCCAGAACACCACGCCATTTTGCACGTTGTCCGGGGTAATAAACTGTTTGCGATAGCGCAACCACGCACCGTTTGGCCCGGTTGGCACCTGCGCTGACGGTGCCTGCCTGTCCATCAGGCGCAGCACGTAGTCCAGACGTTTCGCCTGCGACAAGATTTCATGCAGTTGCTGTCTGTCAAAGCCGTGTTTGCTCACCATTTTATCGATGAACTGTTCGGCCGCCGGGTTATTCGCGAAGTCGCCCCCCATCTGCATCATATTGTGCTGCGGCTCCAGCAGGAATCCTCCTGAAGGCGCGCCAGCCGTCTGCACAGCGG
Organism: Enterobacter cloacae complex sp. IR5384; assembly: GCF_049237265.1. Lineage (NCBI taxonomy): Bacteria > Pseudomonadati > Pseudomonadota > Gammaproteobacteria > Enterobacterales > Enterobacteriaceae > Enterobacter > Enterobacter cloacae complex sp. IR5384. The sequence goes on from NZ_JBMKHJ010000024.1 coordinate 21,665, forward strand.
CTTCAGTCTTGGGTTTACTACTACATGCGGATAGCAGAATAAGCGCAGGTAACAACGCTGCATAACGACGCTTGAACATGGGACATCCATTTAACGGGTTCGATAAGAACCCAGTATGGTAAAGCATCCGCAACACCTCAAGGAAGCGGTACGCGCCTTACCCACCAAATCTTTACGCTCCTCAACGCAAATCTGCGCTTTTTTCAACCAAAATGCGTCTCCCCCGCCCATTAACTTTCAAAATAATCCATTTTTCTTTCATTGTGAGATCTGATTAACACTTTAAAACCTTTCAAAGTGATTATTATTAGTCCCGGTAATACAAAACAAGAAAAGCCTCACAGGAGAGAAGAATGATAGAAACCATCACCCACAGCGCCGAGTGGTTCATCGGGCTGTTTCAGAAAGGCGGAGAAGTCTTCACCGGCATGGTGACCGGGATCCTGCCCCTGCTGATCAGCCTGCTGGTGATCATGAACGCGCTGATTAATTTTATCGGCCAGCAACGCATTGAACGCTTCGCCCAACGCTGTGCCGGGAACCCGTTATCCCGTTACCTGCTGTTGCCCTGCATTGGAACCTTCGTTTTCTGCAACCCCATGACCTTAAGCCTCGGCCGCTTTATGCCAGAAAAATACAAGCCGAGTTATTACGCCGCCGCCTCATATAGCTGTCACTCCATGAACGGCCTGTTCCCGCATATCAACCCGGGGGAACTGTTTGTTTATCTCGGCATTGCCAGCGGCCTGACAACGCTTGGCCTGCCGCTCGGCCCACTGGCGGTGAGCTATCTGCTGGTCGGCCTGGTCACCAACTTCTTCCGTGGCTGGGTGACCGATCTCACCACCACCATTTTTGAGAAAAAAATGGGCATCCAGCTTGAGCAACGCGTTCATTTGTCAGGAGCCACAGCATGAGCCGGATCCGCATTGAGAAAGGCACGGGTGGCTGGGGCGGCCCGCTGGAGTTCGACGCCACCGAAGGCAAAAAAATCGTCTATATCACCGCAGGCACACGCCCGGCGATTGTCGACAAACTACGCGAGCTGACCGGCTGGGAAGCGGTCGACGGTTTCAAAGAAGGCGAACCACCGGAGGCGGAAATCGGCGTGGCGGTTATCGACTGCGGTGGCACCCTGCGCTGCGGCCTCTATCCGAAGCGTCGCATTCCGACGGTGAATATTCACTCCACCGGAAAATCAGGCCCGCTGGCGCAGTACATCCTCGAAGACATTTATGTCTCAGGCGTGAAGGAGGACAACATCACGCTGGTGAATGGCACTTCCGCGCCGCAAAAAGCCGCACCGCGTGATTACGACACCAGTAAGAAGATCACCGAGCAGAGCGACGGCCTGCTGGCGAAGGTCGGCATGGGAATGGGATCCGCCGTGGCGGTACTGTTCCAGTCCGGGCGCGACACCATCGACACGGTGCTAAAAACCATTCTGCCGTTTATGGCCTTCGTCTCCGCGTTAATCGGCATCATCATGGCCTCCGGTCTGGGAGACTGGATCGCCCACGGCCTCGCCCCGCTTGCCAGCCACCCGCTCGGTCTGGTGACGCTGGCGCTGATCTGCTCCTTCCCGCTGCTGTCGCCGTTCCTCGGCCCGGGGGCGGTGATTGCTCAGGTCATCGGCGTCCTGATTGGCGTGCAGATTGGTCTGGGCAACATTCCTCCGCACCTGGCTCTGCCTGCGCTGTTTGCCATTAACGCTCAGGCGGCCTGCGACTTCATTCCCGTTGGCCTGTCGCTGGCCGAAGCGCGCCAGGACACCGTACGCGTGGGCGTGCCGTCTGTGCTGGTCAGTCGTTTCCTGACGGGCGCACCGACGGTGCTGATTGCCTGGTTCGTTTCCGGCTTTATTTATCAATAAGAGGTTCCTGCGATGACCGTGATTTATCAGACCACCATCACCCGCATCGGCCAGAGCGCGGCCGATGCGCTCAGCGACCAGATGCTGATCACTTTCCGCGAAGGTGCACCGGCAGATATCGAAGAGTTTTGTTTTATCCACTGCCACGGCGAGCTGCACGGAGCGTTAAAGGCAGGAAGCCAGCTGGAGCTGGGTGACACCCGCTATGCCGTCACCGCCGTGGGCGACGTGGCCGAGCAAAACCTGCGCGAGCTGGGCCACATCACCCTGCGGTTCGATGGCCAGCCGCAGGCAGAGTATCCCGGCACGGTTCACGTGGAGGGGCCGGTTCCGCAGGCTGTTACCCCAGGCTGCACATTAAAATTTGTTGCGTAATTAAGGAGAGCGTTATGAGTCAGGTTGCCGTTGTCATTGGTGGAGGACAAACCTTAGGAGAGTTTCTCTGCCGTGGGCTTGCCGCAGAAGGTTACCGCGTGGCGGTAGTGGATATTCAGAGTGAGAAAGCCGCCCGCGTGGCGGATACCATCAATACCGAGTTTGGTGAGGGGATGGCGTACGGGTTTGGTGCCGATGCCACCAGCGAGCAGAGCGTCATGGCGCTGGCTCGCGGGGTAGACGAGATTTTTGGCCGTACCGACCTGCTGGTCTACAGCGCAGGGATCGCGAAAGCGGCGTTTATCAGCGATTTCGAACTGGGGGACTTTGACCGCTCGCTGCAGGTGAATCTGGTGGGTTACTTCCTCTGCGCCCGCGAATTTTCCCGTCTGATGATCCGCGACGGCATTCAGGGGCGCATCATTCAGATCAACTCCAAATCGGGCAAAGTGGGCAGCAAGCATAACTCCGGCTACAGCGCGGCGAAATTTGGCGGCGTAGGGCTGACCCAGTCTCTGGCGCTGGATCTGGCCGAATACGGGATTACCGTTCACTCGCTGATGCTGGGCAACCTGCTGAAGTCGCCAATGTTCCAGTCGCTGCTACCTCAATACGCCACCAAGCTTGGCATCAAAGAAGACGAAGTGGAGCAGTATTACATCGACAAAGTGCCGCTGAAGCGCGGGTGCGACTATCAGGACGTGCTGAACATGCTGCTGTTTTACGCAAGCCCAAAAGCCTCGTACTGCACCGGCCAGTCGATTAACGTCACCGGTGGGCAGGTGATGTTCTGATCGAGCAGGCTGATGCCCTCACCCTCCCCCTCTCCCACCGGGAGAGGGAATATAACAAGGAGCCGATATGGTAACCGCACTCATCACCGTCGCCGCCCTCGCCTGGATCTGCCAGATGGCATTCGGCGGCTGGCAGATCCATCAGTTTAACCGCGCGTTTGACGCCCTCTGCCAGAAGGGCCGCGTGGGCGTCGGGCGCTCCGGGGGGCGCTTTAAACCGCGCGTCGTGGTTGCAATTGCGCTGGATGAACAGAATCGGGTATGCGACTCCCTCATCATGCGCGGGATAACGGTGTTTGCCCGCCCGGTGAAAATTCAGGCAATTAACGGCATATCGTTGCAGGAATTACAGCCTGATGTGATCTTCCCCCACGATCCACTCTGTCAGAATGCACTATCATTAGCGCTTAAATTGAAACATGGATAATTTCGTTGTGAACGCGATAAGCTTGCGAAATTATCATTTCGCAACGTAAGGAACGAAGCGCCTATGAAACCTCGTCAGCGGCAGGCGGCCATTCTTGAGCATCTGCAAAAGCAGGGAAAATGCTCGGTAGAAGAGCTGGCCCACTACTTTGACACCACCGGCACAACGATACGCAAGGACCTGGTATTGCTCGAAAACGCAGGCGCGGTCATTCGAACCTACGGTGGGGTGATGCTCAACAAAGATGAAGCCGACCCGCCTATCGATCACAAAACGCTGATCAACACCCACCAGAAAGCGCTGATTGCCGAAGCCGCCGTGAAATTTATCCATGATGGTGACTCCATTATTCTTGATGCAGGCAGCACCGTCCTGCAGATGATCCCGTTGCTCAACCGCTTTAACAACATCACGGTGATGACCAACAGCCTGCACATCGTCAACGCCCTGGCAGAGTTCGACAGCGAACAAACCATTCTGATGCCCGGCGGTACCTTCCGTAAAAAATCGGCGTCCTTTCACGGCCAGCTGGCGGAAAACGCCTTCGAGCACTTCAGCTTTGACAAACTGTTTATGGGCACCGACGGCATCGACCTGAACGCCGGTGTCACCACGTTCAACGAGGTGTTCAGCGTCAGTAAAGCCATGTGCAACGCCGCCCGGGAAGTCATTTTGATGGCGGACTCCTCGAAGTTTGGCCGTAAAAGCCCCAACATTGTCTGTAGCCTTGAAAGCGTCGATACGCTGATTACCGACGCAGGGATCGATCCGGCGTTCAAAAAAGCGCTGGAAGAGAAAGGCATCGATGTGATCGTAACGGGAGAAAAAGATGAGTGATTTTCTGTTAAACGCAGGCCGTCAGACCCTGATGCTGGAGCTACAGGAGGCCAGCCGCCTGCCGGAACGGCTGGGCGACGATTTTGTCCGCGCCGCCAATACCATCATCCAGTGTGAAGGCAAAGTGATTGTCTCCGGGATCGGCAAGTCCGGCCACATCGGCAAAAAAATTGCCGCAACGCTGGCGAGCACCGGGACACCGGCGTTCTTCGTGCACCCGGCTGAAGCCCTGCACGGCGATCTGGGGATGATTGAAAGCCGTGACGTGATGCTGTTTATCTCCTACTCCGGCTCGGCCAAAGAGCTGGACCTCATCATCCCGCGCCTGCAGGAAAAATCGATCGCCCTGCTGGCCATGACCGGTAAATCCCGTTCGCCGCTGGCGCTGGCGGCCAAAGCGGTGCTGGATATTGCCGTGGAGCGCGAAGCCTGCCCGATGCACCTCGCCCCCACCTCCAGCACCGTCAACACCCTGATGATGGGCGACGCGCTGGCAATGGCGGTGATGCAGGCGCGCGGTTTCAATGAAGAAGATTTCGCCCGTTCACACCCTGCCGGGGCGCTCGGCGCACGGCTGCTGAATAATGTTCACCACCTGATGCGCTCTGGCGATGCCATCCCGCAGGTCAAACTAGATACCAGCGTGATGGACGCGATGCTGGAGCTGAGCCGCACCGGGCTGGGTCTGGTCGCCGTCTGCGACGATACGCGCCAGGTTAAAGGCGTCTTTACCGACGGCGACCTGCGCCGCTGGCTGGTGGGCGGCGGCAAGCTGGAGGCTCGCGTCTCAGAAGCGATGACCTCTGGCGGGTTAACGCTGAATGCCAACAGCCGCGCCATTGAAGCCAAAGAGGTGCTGATGAAACGTAAAATCACCGCCGCGCCGGTGGTGGATGACGCTGGCCGCCTGTGCGGCGCCATCAACCTGCAGGATTTCTACCAGGCAGGCATTATTTAACCCTTGAGTCCCAGACGCTTCGCCAGCCGGTGCAGGTTGGCGACGTCCATTTCCAGCGCCCGCGCGCACGCCGCCCAGCTGCGGTTGTTCTGTTCCAGCGCGCGGGTAATCATCTGACGCTGAAATTCTTCCGTCGCTTCACGCAGGTTCTCGTTCACGCTTTCAGGCGCAGCGGGCTTCACGGACGGTATATTTTCATCATGCAGGGCAAAATGGCGCGCATGAATCACGATTTCATCCCCCGAGCGCGTCGCCCGCGCCAGCACCACCGCGCGATGGATGGCGTGCTCCAGCTCGCGTACATTACCCGGCCAGCCGTAGGTCAGCAGATGGCTTCGCGCCCCCGGGCTTAATACCACGCGCGACAAGCCCATTTTGAGCCGACACTGTTCGCAGAAAAAACCCGCCAGCAGCACCACATCGTCCCCACGCTCGCGCAGCGGCGGCACGGTAAGCGGAAAAACACTCAGACGATGGAACAGATCGGCGCGGAAATTGCCGTTCAGCACCGCTTCGCGCAGGTCGCGGTTGGTTGCCGCCAGCACGCGCACGTTGACCCGTAAGCTGCGGTCGTCTCCCACGCGCTGAATATCACCGTACTGTAATACGCGCAGCAGCTTGGCCTGCAGCGACAGCGAAAGCTCGCCTATTTCATCGAGGAATAGCGTGCCGTTATCGGCCATTTCAAACTTGCCGCTGCGGTTGCTGATGGCCCCGGTAAATGCCCCTTTGACGTGACCAAACAGCTCGCTTTCCGCCACGCTTTCCGGCAGTGCGGCGCAGTTAAGGTAGACCAGCGGGTTGGCCGCACGCGGTGAAGCTTCGTGAATGGATTTCGCCACCAGCTCTTTACCGGTGCCGGTCTCACCGAAGATCAGCACGTTCAAATCGGATGCCGCGACGATCTCAATCTCTTTTTTGAGTTGTACCATGCCTGGCGAGAGGCCAATCATCTCCGTATGCGCGACCTGTTCAAACGCCGCCGGGCTGCCGGGAAGAATATTCTGGCTCTCCAGCTGTTCAATCAGCAGAGCATTGTTCAGCGCCCCGGCCGCCAGGGCCGCAATCAGGCGCAGCTCTTCGTCGCTGAAGGTATCGAACTGGTCCGGCGACATGCCGTCGAGGGTCAGCGCCCCAATCAGGTTTTGTCCGGCAAACAGCGGCAGGCCGATACAGGCGTGCACCTTCAGGCTCTCCTGTCCGGGTATAAGGCCGTCGTACGGGTCGGGCAGATCGCTGTCTGCCGGAAAACGCACCACGTCACCCGCCCGGGCGATGGTCTCCAGCCGCGGGTGGCCTTCCAGCGTAAAGCGTCGCCCGAGCACGTCCTGCGCCAGCCCGTCGATGGCCAGCGGAATAAACTGCCGTCCCTCGTAGCGCAGCAGCGCCGAAGCATCGCAGTCCAGCACGTGGCGCAGCGTGGAGATCAGCCGCTGAAAACGATCCTGATGCCCGATGCCGGTTTGCAGTTCAATGGCGATTTTCGCCAGCACGTCTACGGAAAAGCTCATGTCTGCCTCGCTGTCATTTTGACAATACATAGTGTCATATTGACATCTTTAACGATAGTCATAATGACTACCCATTCGGGGGCATAAAAAATTTAACCCATAAAAATCAACAAAATAAAAGTTGGCACGCAAGTTGATATAGACAAAACAACTTATTCAACACGCCGTATTATTTGAGGTTGCTATGTCTATTCTGGTTAAAAATAACATTCATTGGGTTGGTCAACGTGACTGGGAAGTGCGTGATTTTCACGGAACGGAATATAAAACGCTGCGCGGCAGCAGCTATAACAGCTATCTCATTCGTGAAGGTAAAAACGTACTGATCGATACCGTCGATCATAAATTCAGCCGCGAGTTCGTGCAGAACCTGCGCAGTGAAATCGATCTGAACGACATCGACTACATCATCATCAACCACGCGGAAGAGGATCACGCCGGGGCGTTGACCGAGTTGATGTCCCACATTCCGGATACCCCGATCTACTGCACCACCAACGCCATCGACTCCATCAACGGTCACCATCACCATCCGGAGTGGAACTTCCACACCGTGAAAACCGGCGACACGCTGGATATCGGTAACGGTAAACAGCTGATCTTCGTAGAAACCCCGATGCTGCACTGGCCGGACAGCATGATGACCTACCTGACCGGCGATGCGGTGCTGTTCAGCAATGACGCCTTTGGTCAGCACTACTGCGACGAACGCCTGTTTAACGATGAAGTGGATCAGACCGAACTGTTCGAACAGTGCCAGCGCTACTACGCCAACATCCTGACTCCGTTCAGCCGTCTGGTGACGCCCAAAATCACCGAGATCCTCGGCTTCAACCTGCCGGTGGATATGATTGCCACCTCCCACGGCGTGGTGTGGCGTGAAAACCCAACCCAGATCGTTGAGCTGTACCTGAAATGGGCGGCGGATTATCAGGAAGACCGCATCACGATTTTCTACGACACCATGTCCAACAACACCCGCATGATGGCAGACGCCATCGCCCAAGGCATCAACGAGGTGGACCCAAACGTGGCGGTGAAAATCTTCAACGTGGCGCGCAGCGATAAAAACGAGATCCTCACCAACGTCTTCCGCTCTAAGGGCGTGCTGGTGGGCACCTCCACCATGAACAACGTGATGATGCCGAAAATTGCTGGCCTGGTGGAAGAGATGACCGGTCTGCGCTTCCGTAACAAACGTGCCAGCGCCTTTGGCTCCCACGGCTGGAGCGGCGGCGCGGTAGATCGTCTCTCCACCCGCCTGCAGGATGCCGGTTTTGAGATGTCCATGAGCCTGAAGGCCAAATGGCGCCCGGATCTTGACGCGCTGGAAGTCTGTCGTCAGCACGGCCGCGATATTGCTCGTCAGTGGGCGCTTGCACCGCTTCCTGGGGCCGCAGCACTCCCCGCCGAACAGCCGCAAACCTGTGCCGGGGCAGCCAGCGCCGATCTCGGTCCACGCATGCAGTGCAGCGTCTGCCAGTGGATCTACGACCCGGAACTGGGCGAGCCGTTGCAGGACGTGGCTCCAGGTACGCCGTGGAGTGAGGTGCCGGACAACTTCCTCTGCCCGGAATGTTCCCTCGGAAAAGACGTCTTTGACGAACTGGCAACGGAGGCAAAATGAGCAACGGTATCGTCATCATCGGCTCGGGCTTTGCCGCCCGCCAGCTGGTGAAAAATATCCGCAAACAGGACGCTAACGTGCCGCTGACGATGATCGCGGCCGACAGCATGGACGAGTACAACAAGCCCGATTTAAGCCATGTGATTAGCCTGAACCAGCGCGCCGACGATCTCACCCGCCAGACGGCGGGGGAGTTCGCGGAGCAGTTCAACCTGCGTCTGTTTCCGTACACCTGGGTCACCGATATTGACGCCGATGCCCACGTGGTAAAAGCGAAAGATAAAACCTGGCAGTACGACAAGCTGGTGCTGGCGACGGGGGCCTCTGCGTTCGTGCCGCCGGTTACCGGCCGCGAGCTGATGATGACGCTCAACAGCCAGCAGGAGTATCGGGCCAGCGAAACGAAGCTTCGTGATGCAAAACGGGTAATGATTGTTGGCGGCGGTTTGATTGGCACCGAGCTGGCAATGGATTTTTGTCGGGCGGGTAAAGCCGTCACCCTGGTCGACCACGCGGCAAGCATTCTGTCGGCCTTGATGCCTGCAGAAGTAAGCAGTCGCTTACAGCACCGTCTGACCGACATGGGCGTGCATCTGCTGTTGAAATCGCAACTGCAACATCTGACCGAAACCGAAGGCGGCATTCGCGCGACGCTTGACCGCCATCGCAGCCTGGAAGTCGATGTGGTGGTTGCCGCGACGGGGTTGCGCCCGGAAACGGCGCTGGCGCACCGCGCAGGCGCTGAAACAGGCCGTGGCGTGAAGGTGAATAGCTACCTGCAAACCACGCAGCCCGACATTTACGCCCTGGGGGACTGCGCGGAAATCAACGGCCAGGTACTGCCTTTCCTGCAGCCGATCCAGCTTAGCGCCATGTATCTGGCAAAAAACCTGCTCGGCAACAGCGCGCCGCTGAAATTACCGGCCATGCTGGTGAAGGTGAAAACGCCAGCGTTGCCGCTGCATCTGGCAGGTGAAACCCAGCGCCAGGATCTGAACTGGCAGATCGCTGTGGAAGCTCAGGGAATGGTCGCGCGCGGCTCTGACGCCGATGGCCAGCTCCGCGCTTTTGTGGTTAGCGAAGATCGGATGAAGGAGGCTTTCGCGCTACTGAAATCGCTGCCCGCTTAACCCTTAACCTTTTACCACGCTTACTTAACCCTGGGATTTTATTATCCGCAGCCCCGATGTCCCGGGGCTTTTTTTTACGTAATTTATTAGCAAGATAAATACAAAAGAGGTAAATCATCGCCATCTGTCCTTAACTTATTATTTGACTGAATATAAAAGTGTAAAAACCTTCATAAACAGCAAGATATTCATTCCATTTTTCCAGTAAAACGGCACCCTGCTTCGCTTTACCGGAACGACATCATGGCGATTTTACCCCTCAAACACAATGGTTTTAGCGCAGCACTCAGGAATGTATGACCAGCGCGTCGTAGCCGCGCCAGCGGTAGTTGATCATGGAGATCAGCCAGCAGGCGACAAACAGCCCAACCACCACAAAACCGGCGTTGCCGAGGTTATCGTTGACGGCACCAATGCGATCCCAGATGCCGCCGCTGAGGGCAAATTTATCCATCAGCAGCCCCAGCGCTTCCAGCCCGCCGATAAACACCGCCACCACCACAGAGGTACCGGTAATGGTCATGTTGTAGTAGAGCTTGCGCTGCGGTTTGTTGAATGCCCAGCCGTAAGCCCCCACCATCAGCAAGTTGTCGAGGGTATCCACCAGCGCCATGCCGCTGGCGAAAAGCGCCGGGAAGATCATGATTGACCACACCGACATACCGTTTGAGGCGCTGGCGGCAGAGATCCCGAGCACGCCGATTTCAGTGGCGGTATCAAAACCAAGCCCGAACAGAAAACCGACCAGATACATCTGCCAGCTTTTGTTGACCAGGCGGAAAGTCGCGCCAAACAGCCAGTTCATTATTCCGCCCTGCGCCGGGAGCGAGATGTCTCCCTGCACCGCCTGCCCGTTTTTCAGCGCCTGAAAATTGCGCCAGACACCGCGCAAAATCACCATATTGACTAACGCCATCGCCAGCAGGAACGTCGCGGAGACGGCCGTGCCAATCAGGCTGCCGGTTTCATGAAACCAGGCCATATTTTTCTGAAACGCGGTCGCCGTCGCGGCAATGGCGATGGAGGCCAGCACCACAATGGTGGAGTGCCCCAGTGAGAACCACGCCCCGACACCAGAGGGGCGCTTGCCCTGCTGCATCATCTTGCGTGTCACGGTATCAATGGCCGCGATGTGGTCAGCATCCACCGCGTGACGCAACCCATAGCACCAGGCAAGCAGGCTTGCGGCCATTAACGCAGAACTGCTGCTAAAGGCGTTCCACGCCCAGCCCCACGCCAGAAGATTAGCCATTACCAGCGCCAGCAGCAGGAGCGCGGCGCGAGGTTCATTGCGTAAGCGTCGTAACATTTTACATCCTTTTTGAACATGACCGGGCTGCGGCAACCACCGCCTGCCCGAAGGAGATAGCCCCGTCACCCGCAGGCAGATGATGGGGAAAAAGAAGCGTGAAATCAGAGAGGTGTACCCGCAGACGCGCCCGCAGCAGGCGGTTATGCAACACGCCGCCGCTGAAACAGACGGTAGAGAGCGACAGGCGTCGGGCATGGTGTCGGGCTAACGCCGCCAGCCCTTTTGCCAGCGCGTCGTGAAAGGCCCACGCGCGCTCACAGGGTTGCGCCTGCCAGGACAGCCACTGCCGCCAGAAGAACGCAAGGTTTTCAACCTGAAGCGTCACCGGGTGCTCAACACCCGGGCACTGCGCGGCCAGCGCCTCCAGCCTGCAGGCGGCTTCGCCTTCATAGCGTTGTGTTTCAATACCCAGAGCACAGGCCACCGCATCAAACAACCGCCCGCAGGACGACGCCAGCGGCGCGTTAAGGCCGCGCTGAACGGCGGTCGCTAAAAGCGGCCAGTTTTGCGAACGTACGGCACGGGTTTCCGGGTAGCGTTGCCAGTCAGGAACAAACGCCAGGCAGTGTGCCAGCAGATTTCGCCAGGGCTGCATGGCCGCGAGATCGCCGCCCGGCATCGCCACGGCGGGCAGGCCGCCCAGATGCTCGCACTCAAGGTAGTTCACCCGCAGACACTCCCCGCCCCACAGCGCGCCGTGCTCGCCCATGCCGATCCCGTCCAGCGTCAGGGCGATGGCGTCGCCACCGTCGAGCGGCCAGCCGTTTTCGGCAAGGCAGGCCGCGGCATGCGCGTGATGATGCAGTACGGTATCGACCGGCAGCGCCTGCTCCTGTGCCCAGTGCCGGGCGTGATAGCCAGGATGGGCATCGCACACCAGCCGCTCTGGCTGAAAGGCGTAGATCTGCTGCATCAACGACAGTGCTGAACGCCACTGGGCCTCGACACCGTCGTCACTGAGATCGCCAAAATGCTGGCTCAGCACCGCCTGGTTACCGCGCACCAGACAGAAGGTATTCTTCATGTCGGCACCGGTCGCCAGAATAGAGGGAACAGGGCTAAAACCGGCGGGTAACGTGATGGCATCCGGCACGAAACCGCGCGCCCGACGCAGCATGGCCCCGTCCTGATCCAGTACGGAATCGTCCATCCGCTGCAGGATGTCGCGGTTATGGAGCAGAAAACCGTCAGCGATCTCTGCGAGCTGTTCCAGTGCCTGTGGATTACTGATGGCAGGCGGTCTGCCGCTGAGGTTGCCGGAGGTCATCACCAGCGGGCGTTGCGTCTCCTGCATCAGCAAATGGTGCAGCGGATTGGCCGGGAGCATCACACCGAGGCTATCCAGGCCCGGCGCGATGTCATCCGGAAAGGTCGGCAGCCAGGCTTTAGGGATCAGCACGATGGGCGCGGCAGGCGAGCGCAGCCGTGTTTGCACCGGCTGCGGAAGGCCGTCGGCGTTCGGGATCATCACCGCCAGCGGTTTCCCCGGACGCTGCTTACGTGCCCGCAGCATTGCCACCGCCTGCGGGTTAAGCGCGTCGCAGGCCAGATGAAATCCGCCCAGCCCTTTGATAGCAACGATGCCACCGTTTTTCAGCGTTTGCACCGCCGCGTTCAGCGCCAGCTCGCGGGTGACAACCCGATCGGCCGCACGCCACTCAAGCTCAGGGCCGCAGTCCGGGCAAGCCACGGGCTGGGCGTGAAAACGTCGGTCCGCAGGGTTGCGGTATTCCGTTTCGCACGGCGAGCAGAGCGGGAATGGCGCCATGGCCGTGGCCGGGCGGTCATACGGCATGGCGCGGATAATAGTAAAACGCGGGCCGCAGTGGGTGCAGTTAATAAACGGGTAACGATAGCGGCGCTCGTGGGGGTCGTTCATCTCCGCAAGGCACGCGGGACAGGTGGCGGCATCCGGTACAATCTGGGTGTCCATTGCCCCGCCCGCGCTGTGGCGAATGGTGAATGTCTCCGGCACCGTTGACCAATGAAACGGCTGCGTGTCGATACTCTCGATGCGCGCCAGCGGCGGGCAGTCCTGGCGCAGCCTCGCGGTGAAATGCCCCCCATTACCCGCGAGGCGCACCAGCACGCCCTCTCCGTCGTTGCAGACATCGCCGGTCAACTGCAGCGCCTGAGCCAGTTGCCAGACGAAGGGCCGAAAGCCCACGCCCTGCACCTTGCCACGCACCCGCAACTGTACGCCGTTACCGCCCATGACGGATCAGAACAGCAGAGATGAGGTGGTATCGAACGCTGCGCGACGGCGCTTTTCGGCGCTCATCTGCTCGAGCTTATCGCGATCCACGCAAACCAGCGCGTGTGTCGGGCAGGCCTCCATACAGGCCGGACCGGCGTCACGGTGATAGCAAAGATCGCATTTGTTGGCTTCGGCTTTTTCCGCCCGCACATTCAGCCCCATGCCGCTGTTGCGGACCACCGGACGAACCACCACCTCCATCGCGCCATACGGGCAGGCGACCACGCAGGTTTTACAGCCGATACAGCGCGCCTGCATCACATGCACAAAGCCTTTTTCACGTTTGATTGCACCGTTAGGGCAGACGTTGGCGCACGGCGCGTCTTCGCACTGACGGCAGATAGCGGCGGTGGAAATATTCACGCCTTTGATGACGTGGATCCGCGGCAAAAAGGTCTCTGGCGTAAGCGAAGCGCAATCCTGCTCCGCCTGATGAGACACCACGCACGCCACTTCACAGGTACGGCAGCCAATGCATTTACTGGCATCGGCCATAATAAAACGGTTCATCTGCTTCTCCAGCATTACAGTCATGCGCGGAGATATTCATAAACTGTGCCAGTTTTTAACTCGTTGATTTATAGTCATTTAAAAAATGACGCCAGGGCTGTCATCGTCACTTCTGACGATGACAGCTGTCGACATCAGCGGTGCGGGCCGTCGATGACAGAGTCGCGCAGGATAAGCTCACCCGAGAAGGTTTGCTGATATTTAAACTCGCCGCCGTCGAGCATAAAAATCAGGCGGCTGATGGTCTCTTTAATCATCTCCGTAACCGGAATACGCACGCTGGAGAGCGAGGGCACGATGTAGGGCGCAATCGCCACATCGTCGAAGCCTACCACCGACACCGCATCAGGCGTGGCGACGCCGCTGTCGTGAAGCTGTTTCATGGCGCCAATCGCCATATCGTCGTTACTCGCCACCAGCGCGGTAAAGGTTTCGCCGCGCGAGAGCAGCTCAGACACGGCCGCCGCGCCGCTGGCCGGGTTCCATTTGCCGTGGGCGATCAGCGTCGGACGCAGCGGGATCTGGTGCTGCGCCAGGGCATCTTTGTAGCCGGAGAGACGCTCCACGCCCGTGGGCGAATCCAGCGAGCCGGTGATAAACGCAATGTCACGGTGCCCTTTCTCAATCAGCTGTGACACCGCTTCCTGACAGGAGGCTTTATGATCTGACCAGACGCTGTGGCTGCTGTTTTTACGCAGGCGACGGTTCAGTACCATGATCGGCTGCTCGTATTTCTCGACGATCTCGTCCATCTCTTCCACGCTCAGAAAACGCGGATAGATAATGACCGCGTCACAGCGCATATCAAGCAGGTACTGGATGGCTTCGCGCTCTTCATCGGCGCTGTGCTTGCCGTCCGCCAGGATCAGCTGCCGCCCCTTCTCTTCCGTCATGCGGGCGGCGTGAAACAGCAACTCACTAAAATAGACGCCGTGATACAGGGTGTTGGTCACCACCAGTCCCAGCGTCTGGGTGCGTTTGGTCGCCAGGTTGCGCGCCAGCAAATTGGGGCGATAGCCGCTCTCTTCGATGGCCTGAAACACCCGGTCTTTGGTCTCCTGGCTGACATAGCCATTCCCCGACAGCACCCGGGAAACCGTCGCTTTCGAAACGCCTGCCCGCTTCGCCACTTCAAGCATCGTGGTCATGTTGTTATTCCCTTTCATACTGATGGCACGCAGTGTACTGCACTGCAAAACAATTGTCGCAACGACGCGCTCACGCTTTTTGAACCGTCTGGTGATCGCCATCACGAAATGAAAAAATGGTCAAAATGCGATCTTGTTTCATTCAAAGAAACTCATGATGATTATGTGGAACCGGTTTCCTACATACTCTCACAACGACAACAGGATCACATCCGATGGCCAAAAATTATGCCGCGCTGGCGCAAGACGTTGTCAGCGCGCTTGGCGGCAAAGACAACATCGTCGCCGTCACTCATTGCATGACGCGACTGCGTTTCGTCCTGAAAGACGAAACCGCTACCGATACCGCACGTCTGAAAAATATCAGCGGCGTACTGGGCGTGGTACGTAACGACAACCAGTGCCAGGTGATTATCGGCAATACCGTTTCTCAGGCGTACCGTGAGGTGGTGAGCCTGCTGCCAACCGACCTCCAGCCTGCCGTGCCGGAAGGCCCACAGAAATTGACCCTGCGCCGCATCGGTGCCGGGATCCTCGACGCGCTGATTGGCACCATGTCGCCGCTGATCCCGGCGATCATCGGCGGCTCGATGGTCAAGCTGCTGGCGATGATCCTTGAGATGACCGGCGTGCTGGAGAAAGGCGCGCCGACGCTCACCATTTTGACCGTCATCGGCGACGGGGCGTTCTTCTTCCTGCCGCTGATGGTGGCAGCATCTGCCGCGGTGAAATTCAAAACCAACATGTCGCTGGCGATCGCCATTGCAGGCGTGCTGGTGCACCCGAGCTTTATCGAGCTGATGGCGAAAGCCGCGCAGGGTGAGCACGTCGAATTCGCGTTTATCCCGGTGACGGCGGTGAAATACACCTACACCGTGATCCCGGCGCTGGTGATGACCTGGTGCCTGTCGTATATCGAACGCTGGGTGGATCGCATTACGCCTGCGGTGACGAAAAACTTCCTCAAGCCGATGCTGATCGTGCTGATTGCCGCCCCGCTCGCCATCGTGCTGATTGGGCCGCTGGGGATCTGGATCGGCAGCGCCATCTCCGCGCTGGTCTACACCATCCACGGCTATCTGGGCTGGCTCTCCGTGGCGATCATGGGCGCGCTCTGGCCGCTGCTGGTCATGACCGGGATGCACCGCGTCTTTACCCCGACTATCATTCAGACCATTGCCGAAACGGGTAAAGAGGGGATGGTGATGCCGTCGGAAATCGGTGCCAACCTGTCGCTCGGCGGTTCATCCCTGGCGGTGGCATGGAAAACGAAAAACCCGGAGCTGCGTCAGACGGCGCTGGCCGCGGCGGCTTCCGCCATCATGGCGGGCATCTCTGAACCGGCGCTGTACGGCGTGGCGGTTCGCCTGAAACGCCCGCTGATTGCCAGCCTGATTAGCGGCTTTATCTGTGGCGCGGTGGCCGGTATTGCGGGGCTTGCCAGCCACTCAATGGCGGCGCCGGGGCTGTTTACCAGCGTGCAGTTCTTCGATCCGGCCAACCCGATGACCATTGTCTGGGTATTCGGCGTCATGGCGCTGGCGGTCGTGCTCTCCTTCGTGCTGACCCTGATATTAGGCTTTGAAGATATCCCGGTCGAAGACGAGGCTGAAAAAGCCCGCGCCCTGCAGAGCGCGCCGGTGCAGGCCAAAACCGCACAAGTTTAACCGTATAACGAGGTAGAAATGTCTGTTTTTCCACAAAGATTTTTATGGGGCGGCGCGCTTGCCGCCAACCAGAGCGAAGGCGCTTACCGTGAAGGCGGCAAAGGGCTGACCACGGTCGACATGATCCCTCACGGCGCAAACCGCCTGGCGGTGAAGCTTGGTAAGGAAAAGCGTTTTTCGCTGCGTGACGACGAGTTTTACCCAAGCCACGAGGCGATCGATTTTTACCATCGCTACAAAGAGGACATCGCCCTGATGGCGGAGATGGGCTTTACGGTGTTCCGCACCTCGATTGCCTGGAGCCGCCTCTACCCGAACGGCGACGAACCGCTGCCGAACAAAGAGGGCATTGCCTTTTATCGCGCGGTGTTTGAAGAGTGCAAAAAGTACAACATTGAGCCGCTGGTCACCCTGTGCCACTTCGACGTGCCGATGCATCTGGTGACGGAGTACGGCTCCTGGCGCAACCGCAAGATGGTGGATTTCTTCGCCCGCTACGCCCGCACCTGTTTCGAAGAATTTAACGGTCTGGTGAAATACTGGCTCACCTTCAACGAGATCAACATCATGCTGCACAGCCCGTTCTCCGGCGCGGGGCTGGTGTTCGAAGAAGGTGAAAACGAAGATCAGGTGAAATACCAGGCCGCGCACCACGAGCTGGTCGCAAGCGCGCTGGCGACCAAAATCGCCCACGAGGTAAACCCGGAAAACCAGGTCGGCTGCATGCTGGCGGGCGGGAATTTCTACCCTTACTCCTGCAAGCCGGAAGACGTATGGACGGCGCTGGAGAAGGACCGCGAGAATCTGTTCTTCATCGACGTGCAGGCGCGCGGCAGCTATCCGGCCTACTCCGCCCGCGTGTTCCGCGAAAAAGGGGTAGTGATTGTAAAAGACCCGGGCGACGACGAAATGCTGAAAAACACCGTCGATTTTGTATCGTTCAGCTATTACGCCTCGCGCTGCGCGTCGGCCGATATGAATGCGAACAATACCAATGCGGCGAACATCGTCAAATCCCTGCGCAACCCGCATATTCAGGTGAGCGAATGGGGCTGGGGCATCGATCCGCTCGGCCTGCGCATCACCATGAACATGATGTACGACCGTTATCAGAAACCGCTGTTCCTGGTGGAAAACGGCCTCGGCGCAAAAGATGTCATTGATGAAAACGGCGAAATTAACGATGACTACCGCATCAGCTATCTGCGCGAGCATATCCGCGCGATGGGCGATGCCATTGAGGACGGTGTGCCGCTGATGGGCTATACCACCTGGGGCTGCATTGACCTGGTGGCGGCCTCAACGGGCGAAATGAGCAAGCGCTACGGGTTTGTCTACGTTGACCGCGACGATGCCGGAAACGGCACGCTGGAGCGCAAACGCAAGAAGTCGTTCTGGTGGTATAAGAAGGTGATTGCGAGTAACGGGGGGGATCTGGCGTAGCCTGTTGCCCTCACCCTAACCCTCTCCCACAGGGAGAGGGGACAAAAAACACCCTCACCCCTATGAGGAGAGGGGTTCAAACCCACCCTTTCCAACCCACCCCGCAAGCC
The DNA here is from genome assembly GCF_049237265.1 of Enterobacter cloacae complex sp. IR5384. Taxonomy (NCBI): domain Bacteria; kingdom Pseudomonadati; phylum Pseudomonadota; class Gammaproteobacteria; order Enterobacterales; family Enterobacteriaceae; genus Enterobacter; species Enterobacter cloacae complex sp. IR5384. The sequence continues at coordinate 39,644 of NZ_JBMKHJ010000024.1, forward strand.
GTGAATAGACCACTTCCACCGCGGCTTTCACCGGGGGTGTCATCGGGTAATAAAATCCGACGATGTCCGGCTGAATGCCCAAAAACAGCACCTCGCCCACGTCCTCTTTGATCTGATCCACCAGATAGTTAAGCGGCATATTATGCGTGGTCATCATGAACATGTCGGCAATGTCGTCCGGGTCGATCAGGCGGATGTCCCCCGGGTTCAGCCCCATATCCGTAGCATCGACAATCAACAGCCGATCAGGGTGCAGCTCGCGGATGGCCACCACGTCGTTTTCCGGCGCGCTGCCGCCGTCAATCACCACCCAGTTGCCCTGCGGGTTCGCGGCACACATCTCTGCCAGCAGCGGGCCTGCGCCGTCGTCGCCCATCATGCTGTTGCCGACACACAGTAAAACGTCAGTCACGTAATCTCCTCACCATCAGGTAGATGGCACTTTCCTGATGAATATCATGCAGCATGCTGAGCAGCGTTTTGCTCCACGCCTGCTGTTCGGGGGTTTGCCGTTTCAGCGCCGCGTCAAACGCGTTCGCCAGCATCGCAATATGGTTGGCGTCGATAACGATCTCACCGTACTTCGGTACCCCTTCCATTTTGCGCTGCGCCGTACTGCCCTCTTCCAGCGTGGCGATCCACGCCAGATAGTCGGACCACGGGCAACTCAGCGCCGCCTCCAGGCAGTCGATCACCCCGAGGTGATGCCCAATCGCCAGGCTGTAATAGACCACCTGCTGCGCCGCGTCCGGCGTGGCATCGTTCTCATCAATAAATTTACGGCTCAGCTGACTGAACACCACCGTCTCACTCATCGGATACGCGCCTCATCCACAATGCTGTTCAGGTTCGCCACAATCTCATTGAGACGCGGGTCGTTTTCCGCCTCCAGCCAGCGCGCCACCTGGTGCTCGCCCTGGCTCAGCAGGTGCAGGTAATCGTCGGCAATCTGGCGGCCATAGCGATAGCCCGCCAGCCTGCGCGCCGTGCGGTCTACCTTCACCCGCAGCGGCTGCACCATGTCCGGGTGCAGGATCATCGCAGGCTGATTGTCGGGTTCACCCGGTTCACGGGCGTGGATTTTCTGCTCCAGCAGGCCGAGCGCCATGGCAAAGCCGTACAGCGTGGCGGCAGGCGTCGGCGGACAGCCCGGAATGTAGACGTCCACCGGCACGATTTTGTCGGTGCCGCCCCATACGCAGTAGAGGTCGTGGAAGATGCCGCCGCTGTTACCGCACGCCCCATAGGAGATACAGATTTTCGGATCGGGCGCAGACTGCCAGGCGCGCAGCGCGGGCGATCGCATGGCGCGGGTGACGGCCCCGGTGAACAGCAGAATGTCGGCATGACGCGGAGACGGCACCACTTTGATGCCGAAGCGTTCGGCGTCAAACAGCGGTGACAGCGTGGCGAAGATCTCAATCTCGCAGCCGTTGCAGCCGCCGCAGTCCACGCGGTAAACGTAGGCCGAGCGTTTGATTTTTTTCAACAGCGACGCCTTCATGCTGGCGATGGACTCCTCCACCGTCATTGGCACCGGAATGCCCCGCTCGTCGCGCGGACCGAGTAAGTTTTCCATCAGCTGGCCTCTCTCATATGACGGGTGATATCGATGCGGTCGGACGGCAGCAGACATTTCTGCCGTTTGCATTCCGGGCAGGTTTCAAAGCTTTCGCGATGATGCTCCGCGCGGGCGTCGCCGTTGTGCTTCAGCAGCGCGATGGCGTAGTCGATCTCTTTTTGCACGGCGAACGGACGTTTGCAGACGCGGCAGTTACACAGGGCAAAACGCGACTGCTGCAAAAAATCCTCTTTCTTCCACACCGCCAGCTCGTACTCCTGAGACAGACGAATGGCGACCGTCGGGCAAACCTCTTCGCAGCGGCCGCAGAAGATGCAGCGACCGAGGTTAAACTGCCAGGCCAGTTGGCCGGTTTTCAGATCCGTTTCCACCGTCAGGGCATTCGACGGACAGGCGTTGACGCAGGCCGAACAGCCGATGCACTGCTGCGGGTTGTGCTCCGGCTTGCCGCGAAAGTTTTTATCCACCGGCATCGGCTCCAGCGGGTAGCGGCTGGTGGGCGTGCCGGTTTTGATCACTTTTTTGATAAAGGTAAACATGGCGAGTCCTTATTTCAGCGGCGAGTTCTTACGCTCGATGCTGTAGCGCTCAAGCTCTTTGTACGGCACCACCTGGCTTTTCTTCTTGCGCACGTCCACCACGGTCATGCGGTCGGTGCAGGAGTAGCACGGGTCGAGGCTGCCGATGATCAGCGGCGCGTCGGAGACCGTGTTGCCGCGCAGCATATAGCGCAGGGTTGGCCAGTTGGCGTAGGTGGCCGCACGGCAGCGCCAGCGGTAAAGCTTCTGGTTATCGCCGGTCATGCTCCAGTGGATGTCGTCCCCGCGCGGCGCTTCGGCAAAGCCGAGGGCAAAGCGGTTCGGGATGTAGGTGAAGCCCTCCACCATCAGCGGGCCGCCCGGCAGGTTATCGAGCCCAAAGTCGATCATATTCAGCGCGGTGAAGACCTCGTTGATACGCACCTTCAGGCGGGAGATGACGTCGCAGCCCTGTTCGCTGTGTACGGTCATTGGCAGCAGGCCGTAACCGACAAACGGGTGATCGGCGCGGGTGTCGCGGGCGTGGCCGCTGGCGCGCACCATCGGGCCAACGTTGCTGAAGTCGCGGGCGATCTCCGGATCAAGACGGCCGATCCCCACGGTACGCTGCTCGATGTTGGGCGTGCTGAGCAGCATATCCACCAGCTCCTGCACGTCGCGACGCATCTGCTGTGCCAGCTGTCGGGTCTGGATCATGTCGTTTTTAAGCAGGTCACGGCGGATCCCACCGATCAGGTTCAGACCGTAGGTTTTACGCGCCCCGGTGAGGATCTCCGCCATCTTCATCGACGCCTCGCGCACGCGGAAGAACTGCATAAACCCGGAGTCGAAACCGACAAAGTGACAGGCCAGACCGAGATTCAGCAGGTGCGAGTGCAGACGTTCCACTTCCAGCAAAATGGCGCGGATCATCTGCGCGCGCTCCGGCACCACGATCCCCATGCCGTTCTCCACCGAGGTGGTATAGGCGGTGCTGTGGGCGAAGCCGCAGATGCCGCACACGCGGTCCGAGAGGAATGTCACCTCGTTATAGCCCATCCGGGTTTCCGCCAGCTTTTCCATGCCGCGATGGACGTAGAACAGGCGGTAGTCGGCGTCAATGATGTTTTCGCCGTCAACAAACAGGCGGAAGTGGCCTGGTTCATCAGAGGTGACGTGCAGCGGGCCAATCGGCACCACGTTGTTCTTTTTGTTGCCGAGTTCGTTAATGAACTCGTAGGTTTCGCTGTCGGTGGTTGGGGCCGGACGCTGGCGGTAGTCCATGCTGTCCTTGCGCAGCGGATACAGTTCGTCCGGCCAGTCGTCCGGCAGCACCAGGCGGCGTTCATCAGGCAGCCCCACCGGCACCAGGCCATACATGTCACGCACTTCGCGCTCGCCCCAGACGGCGGCAGGCACGCGCGGTGTGACGGACGGGTACTCCGGCTTGTTCGGGTCGACTTCCACGCGTACGGTAAGCCAGCACTTCTCGCCCTGCTCCATCGACATCACGTAGTACACCGCGTAATTGCCGCACAGCTGACGTTCGTCATTGCCGAACAGCACCGACAGCCAGCCACCCTGCTGGTAGTAAAGAAATTCCACCACTTCCGGCAGATAGTTCACCTTAATGGTGACGGTTACCTGGTCTTTGGTCTGCCATCCTTCATCCAGCACAACACCCGGAAAAGCCTGATGCAACGCGGCGAGATACTGCTGACCTTTCTTTTCTTCAGACATAAATACTCTCTTTAATCACGCCACCAGCAAGGAGACGAACGCTAAAAATGCAAAAACAAAACCGGCCCAGGTGATGCGCGAGGTCGCGACAAAGCGCAGACGTGCCATGCTGTTTTCAAACAGGGCAATCACCAGCACGCCGACCAGCAACTTGAGCGCGGCAACCACCACGGCCAATACCAGCCCCCCAGCGGAGAAGTGCGTCATCTGCCCCCACGGGAAGAAGACGCCAACAAACATCTGCAGGACCACCAGCTGCTTAAGGCTGATGCCCCACTTAAGCACCGCAAAGCCGTAGCCGCTGTATTCGGTGAGCGGCCCTTCCTGCAACTCCTGCTCGGCTTCTGCGAGGTCAAACGGCAGTTTGCCCATCTCAATAAAGGTGGCGAATGCGCAGGCGCAAAGGGCCAGCACTAGCGGGAGGGTACTTGACACCGGCCAGTGGTAAACGGTGTGGGTGATAAAGCTGATATGGGTGGAACCCGCGACCTGCGCGGCCACCCATAGCCCCAGCAGCAGGATCGGTTCGACCAGCACGCCCAGCATCGCCTCGCGGCTGGCGCCGATACCGGTAAACGGGCTGCCGGTATCCAGGCCCGCAATAGCAAAGAAGAAGCGGGCAATGGCGAAGAGGTAAATCAGCGTAATCAGATCCCCAAGTGCAGGCAGCGGCGAGCCCACCGTCACCACCGGCAGCGCGGTGGCGATGGTCAGCATCACGCCGACCATCACGAACGGCGTCAGGCGGAACACCCAGCCTGCGGCATCCGGCGCCACGCTCTGGCGGGAGAGCAGCTTGAAGAGATCGCGGTACTCCTGGAGCACGCCAGGCCCGCGACGGTTGTGCATCCGGGCGCGCGCCACGCGCGTGATGCCCGACAGCAGTGGCGCAACGGCGAACAGCACCAGCGCCTGAAGTATTGCCAGTAACAGACTCATGTCAGGCTCCTCGTGAAATCACAATGACCACCAGCACCGCCAGCTCGATCAGCGCCAGACGGCGGAACAGCGCAGGAACGGCGGCGCTCTGCCAGCCCGGCATCCAGCCCACCGGGTTCAGCCAGTGGCGCAGCTTCAGCACGGCAGCGAAGTTCTCTTTCACCGGCATGGCAAAACCGTGGGCGGTGATGACCATCGATTGTTCGTGTTCGTAGCCACAGGCCCAGGCCGCGCCGCGCGAGCGGGAGGGGAGTCGGTCGCGCCTGAAGAACAGCATCAGCACAAACGGCAGCAGCGGTGCAGCAATCAGCAGCAGCGCCATCATCGGCTGGGAGACGGTGGTATGGGCGGTGGTCAGCGGCAGTGGAATGGCGTTACCCAGCAGCGGCAGCAGCCATGGGGCGGCGACCCCGCCCGCGATGCAGCACAGCGCCAGCGCGACCACGCTGGCACACATCAGTATCGGGGCGCAGCAGGCGTTTTCCGCTTCCCGCGTGCGCGGTGCGCCGAGGAAGGTGACGCCGTAGACTTTTGCCATACACATCACCGCCAGCGCCCCGGTTATCGCCAGCCCAACCGCCAGCAGCGGGCCGAGCAGCCGGGCGATAAAGGCGTCGCTCTGACCGAGCGCGAAGAAGGACTGGTAGATCACCCACTCGCCCGCAAAGCCGTTCAGCGGCGGCAACGCGGCCATCGCCATCAGCCCGACCAGCATGGCGAGAGAAATCACCGGCATCTTTTTGCCAATGCCGCCGAGTTTTTCGATATCCCGATGACCGGTACGGAACCAGACGCTGCCCGCGCCCAGGAACAGGGTGCTTTTAAACAGGCTGTGGTTAACGAGGTGATACAGCCCCCCGATAAACCCGGCGGCAATCAGCGCCGGTTGATTAAGTGCCAGGCCGGTCACGCCTGCGCCGATGCCGAGCAGGATAATGCCGATATTTTCCAGGGTGTGGTACGCCAGCAGACGCTGAATGTTGTGCTCCATCAGCGCATACAGCCCGCCGACAAAGGCGGTAACCATACCTGCGATAAGCAGCGCGACACCCCACCACAGCGGCGGCTGGCCGCCAGTCAGGGTGATCGTCAGAATGCCGAACAGACCGACTTTCATCACCACGGTGGAAAACAGCGCGGCAGCGGGTGCAGAGGCATTCGCGTGCGCCTGCGGCACCCAGCCGTGCAGAGGGATGATCCCGGCCAGCAGGCCAAAGCCCACCACGCCCAGCAGCCAGACGTCATTTCCCAGCGGCTGACCGTTAAGCGCTGCGAAGTCGAGCGTGCCGAAACGTTGCCACACCAGCCAGCAGGCCAGCGCCAGCAGCAGCGTGCCGAGGCGACCGAGCGCAAACCACAGCTTGCCGGAGGCGCTACATCCCGTCAGGAATACGCCGCAGAGCGCCATGATCTCCGCCATCACCACCAGCGCGCCGAGGTTGCTGGCAATGACGGTGCAGACCGCCGACGCCAGCAGCAGGTTAACCAGCAGACCATTCGCGCGGGTGTGCTGATGGCGGTGCCAGTCAATATTGAACAGGCTGATAAACACCCCGCACAGGCCAAAGGTCACCAGCCAGATGGCGTTCAGCGGCGTGAGCTGAACGGTATGACGGACGATCGGAATCATTGCTTCGGCGGTCTGGCCGCTGAGTAACACTGCCGTACCTGCTGCCAGCGTCATCAGGCTGCCCACCGCCCCGCCGATACCGGCGATCCAGCCGCTCAGGGTTTTATGGAATGACAGGAGCCACGCCAGCACAGCAGCGGCGGCAAAGTACGCCACGGCGCTGTTAATCATGAATATCGCGTTCATTTCGCCCCCTCGTTAAGCGCCTGAAGCAGAGAAAGATCGCCGACGTCGGTATTAATGGTCAGCTCGCGCTTGCGTTTGCTGGTGCGGGCAATATCGCGAATGTTGACCAGAATCAGCGCTTTGGTCGGGCAGGTGCCCACGCAGGCCGGGCCCTGCTCATCGAAGCTGCACAGGTCGCACTTCACCGCCACCGCACGCACGCCGGGCACCCAGTCAAGCAGCGTACTGACACGTGCCGGAGCCGGGGGAGCAGGTGGCGCTTTTGGGGTGTTGGCATTCGCCGGAATATGCAGCGGACGGCTGCCGGAAAATTCAATCGCACCGAACGGGCAGGCTATGCCGCACAGCTTGCAGCTCACGCACAGGCTTTCGTTCAGCTGTACCGCGCCGTCAACGCGGGTGATGGCATTCACCGGACAGACGCCCGCGCACGGCGCATCTTCACAGTGGTGGCAGAGCTGCGGGGCAGACTCTTTTTCATTACGCATGACGCGCAGGCGCGGCATGGACTGGAGCCCGTGCAGGCGGTGCGTTTCCGAACAGGCCGCCTCACAGGTTCGACAGCCAATACAGACCGTCGAGTCAGCAATTACAAAACGGTTCACCGGGTCATCCTCTGGTGATAGTCATTTTTGACGAAAAACTGTCATGTCGACACTTCTCGACACGTGATGATCAGGCCACGTCCGCTGAGGCGTGTTCATCCATCAGCTGCTTCAGGTTGACCGGGAGATCGTGTTCAACGGCGGTGTACAGACCGTTATAAACCGGCGCGATTTTTTCCAGATAGTGCTCCAGCACCTGCTGGCGATCGCGGTTGCTGACGTGACCGTCAACCATGCCGTCGGCCATTAGTTGCGCCTTCGCAATACACTGTTTTTCACCCTCTTTTGTCTCGACGTAGTACTCAATGGTGTGGCTGTTGAAGGTGTCGGCCAGGGTGACGTAAATCGTGAAATGGCCGAACAAAACAAAGCGCATATCCCCCTGCGCCGCACAGCTCATGGCGTGGTGAAGACGGGCTTTGGAGAGGGTGATCCCCTGGACCAGTGAGTTGCAGTAAAGGTGCCACTGGTCCTGTAACTGCTGGTGACGCTGCGCGATGTAATCCGCTTTTTCGCTAATTTCCCAAATAGTCATAGAAGGTATCCGGTTAATGGAGATAGCGGCTGTTAAGCAGATTCCATGCCAGTTTTTAATACATTGATATTTAATGGATTTAATTCAAAACAGGCTGTCAACAAGAGGGTGTCGACGTGTCATTTCGACAGCGTTGACATCGTCACCCCCTAACCAAAACCAGGCTGGCATTGTTATTGCATTAACGGGGCAATTCATTAAGGAGGCGTCATGCACGAAATCACCCTCTGCCAGCGGGCACTGGAACTCATCGAACAGCAGGCAGCGCAAAACCACGCGACGCGCGTGACCGGCGTCTGGCTGAAGGTCGGGGCCTTTTCCTGCGTCGAAACCAGCGCCCTCACCTTCTGTTTTGAGCTGGTGTGCCGCGGCACGCTGGCGGAAGGCTGCGAACTTCATATTGAAGAGCAGCAGGCGGAGTGCTGGTGCGAGCAGTGTCAGCAGTACGTCACCCTGCTGTCGTCGAAGGTCCAGCGCTGCCCACAGTGTCAGCACACCGGCCTTCGCATCGTGGCGGATGACGGGATGCAGATCCAACGCCTTGAAATCGAGAAGGAGTAAAGTATGTGTAGTACCTGCGGTTGCGCCGAAGGCAACCTGTATATCGAAGGGGATGAACACCGTCCTCACTCCGCGTTTCGCTCCGCCCCTTTTACCCCCGCACCGCGTCCGGCAGCGGCACTCACCGGCATTCGCTTTGCGCCTCAACGCTCCGATATGGGCGATCTTCATTACGGCCACGGCGAGGCGGGTACCCATGCGCCGGGCATGAGCCAGCGCCAGATGCTGAACGTAGAAATCAACGTACTCGATAAAAACAACCAGATCGCCGCCCGCAACCGCGCCCGGTTTGCCGCACGTCAACAGCTGGTGCTCAACCTCGTCTCCAGCCCCGGCTCCGGCAAAACCACGCTGCTGACGGAAACGCTCAAACGCCTGAACGAACGCGTCTCCTGCGCGGTGATCGAAGGCGATCAGCAAACGGTCAACGATGCTGCCCGTATTCGTGAAACCGGCACCCCGGCGATACAGGTCAATACCGGTAAAGGCTGCCATCTGGATGCGCAGATGATTGCCGATGCCACACCGCGTCTGCCGCTGGCGGATAACGGCATTCTGTTTATCGAAAACGTCGGCAATCTGGTCTGCCCGGCCAGCTTCGATCTCGGGGAGCGGCATAAAGTGGCGGTCCTCTCGGTGACCGAAGGAGAAGACAAGCCGCTCAAATATCCGCATATGTTTGCCGCCGCGTCGCTGATGCTGCTGAACAAAGTCGACCTGCTGCCGTACCTGAATTTCGACGTGGATAAATGCCTGGCTTATGCCCGTGAAGTGAACCCGGACATTGCGATCCTGCTGGTCTCCGCCACGCGCGGCGACGGCATGGCGCACTGGCTAAACTGGCTGGAGAGTGAACGATGTGCATAGGCGTCCCCGGACAAATCCATTCCATTGACGGAAACCAGGCCAAAGTGGAGGTCTGCGGCATATTGCGTGACGTCGATTTAACGCTGGTGGGCAGCACCGATGAGACGGGCGTCTCGCGCCTTGGTCAGTGGGTGCTGGTACACGTGGGGTTTGCCATGAGCGTGATTAATGAAGCGGAAGCGCGCGACACGCTTGATGCCCTGCAGAACATGTTCGATGTTGAGCCGGACGTCGGCGCGCTGCTGTACGGCGAGGAACGGTAATTATGCGTTACGTTGATGAATACCGCGCACCTGAGCAGGTGATGCAGCTTATCGGTCATCTGAAAACGCGGGCCGCCCTGCTGAAACACACGGCGGAAAAGCCGCTGCGGATCATGGAAGTCTGCGGCGGGCACACCCATGCCATTTTCAAATTTGGCCTCGATCAACTGCTGCCGGACAACATAGAGTTTATCCACGGCCCGGGCTGCCCGGTTTGCGTGCTGCCCATGGGGCGCATCGACAGCTGTATCGAGATCGCCAGCCAGCCTGACGTCATTTTCTGTACCTTTGGCGACGCGATGCGCGTGCCGGGGAAAAAGGGCTCGCTGCTGCAGGCCAAAGCGCGCGGCGCGGATGTGCGCATCGTGTACTCGCCGATGGATGCCCTGAAGCTTGCAACCGATAACCCTGGCCGAAAGGTGGTATTTTTCGGGCTGGGTTTTGAGACCACCATGCCCGCTACGGCGATCACGCTGCAGCAGGCAAAACGCAGCAGCGTCACCAATTTTTTCTTTTTTTGTCAGCACATTACGCTTATTCCGACGCTGCGCAGCCTGCTGGACGCCCCGGACAACGGCATTGACGCGTTCCTGGCACCGGGCCATGTCAGCATGGTGATCGGTACCGGGGCCTACGGCTTTATCGCTGACAATTACCATCGCCCGTTAGTCGTCGCTGGTTTCGAACCTCTTGATCTACTGCAAGGCGTCACCATGCTGGTTGAGCAGAAAATAGCAGCCCTGAGCGCGGTGGAAAATCAGTACCGCCGCGTGGTGCCGGATGCCGGAAATGAACGGGCGCAGCAGGCGATAGCTGACGTATTTAGCGTTGAGGGCGACAGCGAGTGGCGCGGGCTGGGGTTGATTGCTGAATCCGGCGTGCGCCTGACCCCAGCCTACCGGTCGTTTGATGCAGAAACGCATTTCCGCCCACAGCCACAACAGGTTTGCGACGATCCCCAGGCCCGCTGCGGCGAGGTCCTTACCGGAAGATGTAAACCCCACCACTGCCCGTTATTTGGCAACACCTGTAACCCGCAAACGGCATTTGGCGCGCTGATGGTCTCTTCCGAAGGGGCATGTGCCGCATGGTATCAGTACCGCAACCAGGAGAGTGAAGCATGAACACGGTTGAAATGGCACACGGCAGCGGCGGTCTGGTGATGCAGCAACTGATAAACCGGCTGTTTATGGAGGCCTTTGATAACCCCTGGCTCGCCGAGCAAGAAGACCAGGCCCGCATTGACCTCGCTTCCCTCACCGCCCAGGGCGACAGGCTGGCCTTCTCCACCGACAGCTATGTGATTGACCCGCTGTTCTTCCCCGGCGGCGATATCGGCAAGCTGGCCGTCTGCGGTACCGCGAACGATGTCGCCGTTAGTGGTGCCATTCCGCGCTACCTCTCCTGCGGATTTATCCTTGAAGAAGGTTTGCCGATGGAGACGCTCGCGGCGGTGGTCAGCAGCATGGCGCACACCGCGCGCGAGGCAGGGATTGCTATCGTCACCGGCGATACCAAGGTGGTGCAGCGCGGCGCGGCGGATAAGCTCTTTATCAACACCGCCGGGATGGGGGCGATCCCCGCCGATATTCACTGGGGCGCGCAGCAACTGGCCGTGGGCGACGTGCTGCTGGTCAGCGGCACGCTGGGCTGTCACGGGGCGACCATCCTTAACCTGCGCGAAGGCCTGGGGCTGGACGGGGAACTGCGCAGCGACTGCGCGGTGCTCACGCCGCTTATCCAGACGCTGCGGGCGGTCCCCGGCGTGAAAGCCCTGCGGGATGCCACCCGTGGCGGCGTCAATGCCGTGGTGCATGAGTTCGCGGCCTGCTGCGGCTGCGGTATTGAACTTACTGAGCGCAGCCTGCCCGTCAAGTCTGCGGTTCGCGGACTGTGCGAGCTGCTGGGACTGGATCCGCTCAATTTTGCTAATGAAGGCAAGCTGGTGATAGGCGTTGAGCGCGCCGCGGCCGAAGCCGTACTTGAACAGCTGCGGGCGCATCCGTCAGGAAAAGAGGCCGCGATAATTGGTGAGGTGGTTGAGCGCAAAGGGGTGCGCCTGGCCGGACTGTATGGCGTGAAGCGCACGCTGGATCTGCCGCACGCGGAACCGTTACCCCGCATTTGCTAGAACCGCGCGAAAAGCGGTCGGCACGGAATTTATTTTTTTGCCCGTTTCTACTGGAAAGCACTATGCCGTATACACCGATGAGCGATCTCGGACAGCAGGGTCTGTTCGACATTACGCGAACACTTTTACAGCAGCCCGACCTGGGTGCGCTGAGCGATGCCCTGACGCGCCTGGTCAGGCAATCTGCACTGGCAGACAGCGCCGCCATTGTGCTCTGGCATAGCGGGAGCCATCGTGCGAGCTACTTCTCCACACGAGAAAACGGAAAAGCGTTTGAATACGAAGACGAAACGTATCTCGCTCACGGGCCGATACGCCGTATTCTTTCCCGGCCGGAAGCGCTGCACTGCAATTTTGAGGAGTTCCGTCAGGCGTGGCCGATGCTGGCCCGGAGCGCCTTATATCAGCCGTTTGGTCATTACAGCCTGCTGCCGCTGGCGGTTGAAGGCCACATTTTTGGTGGCTGCGAGTTTATCCGTAATACCGACCAGCCATGGAGCGAGGCGGAATATGAGCGTCTGCACACCTTTACCCAGATAGTGGCCGTCGTCGCCGAGCAGATCCAAAGCCGCGTCAGCAATAATGTGGATTACGACCTGCTGAGCCGTGAGCGTGACAACTTCCGCATTCTGGTGGCAATTACCAATGCCGTGCTCTCCCGTCTCGACATGGATGAGCTGGTCAGCGAAGTGTCGAAGGAGATCCATCACTACTTCAAAATTGACGCCATCAGCATTGCCTTGCGCGGCCATCGCAAGGGCAAGCTCAACATCTACTCCACGCACTATCTCGACGAAGCGAACCCGGCCCATGAGCAGAGCGAGGTGGATGAAGCGGGAACCCTTTCTGAACGGGTGTTTAAAAGTAAGGAGATCCTGCTGCTCAATCTCAGCGAGCAGGATGTGATGGCGCCTTACGAGCGAATGCTGTTTAACATCTGGGGCAACAAAATCCAGACTCTGTGCCTGCTGCCGTTGATGTCCGGTAACACCATGCTGGGCGTTCTGAAGCTGGCGCAGTGTGAGGAAGGGGTGTTCACCACCGCCAACCTGAAGCTGCTGCGTCAGATTGCCGAGCGTATCTCCATCGCGCTGGATAACGCGCTGGCGTATCAGGAGATCCACCGTCTGAAAGAACGGCTGGTGGATGAAAACCTGGCGCTGACGGAACAGCTTAACAATGTCGACAGTGAGTTTGGCGAAATCATTGGACGCAGCGACGCCATGTACAGCGTGCTCAAACAGGTGGAAATGGTCGCGCAAAGCGACAGCACAGTGCTGATCCTGGGCGAAACCGGTACGGGTAAGGAGTTGATCGCCCGCGCGATCCACAATCTCAGCAACCGCAACAGCCGCCGGATGGTGAAAATGAATTGTGCCGCCATGCCTGCGGGTCTGCTGGAAAGCGATCTCTTTGGCCATGAGCGCGGCGCGTTTACCGGTGCCAGCAGCCAACGCCTGGGCCGTTTCGAGCTGGCGGATAAAAGCTCGCTGTTCCTCGACGAAGTGGGCGATATGCCGCTGGAGCTACAGCCTAAACTGCTGCGTGTGCTGCAGGAACAGGAGTTCGAACGTCTTGGCAGCAATAAGCTGATTCAGACCGACGTGCGGCTGATTGCCGCCACCAACCGCGATCTGAAAAAAATGGTCGCCGACCGCGAGTTTCGCAGCGACCTCTACTATCGCCTGAACGTGTTCCCGATTTGCCTGCCGCCCCTGCGCGAGCGCCCGGAAGATATCCCGCTGCTGGTCAAAGCGTTTACCGCCAAAATTGCCCGCCGGATGGGACGCAACATCGACAGCATTCCCGCCGAGACGTTACGCACCCTTTCCTCGATGGAGTGGCCCGGCAACGTGCGCGAGCTGGAAAACGTCATTGAGCGTGCGGTGCTGCTGACGCGCGGTAATGTGCTGCAACTCTCCCTGCCGGAGGTTTCTCTGCCGGACTCTCCCGCGGCCGCGACCGACGTGGCCCAGGACGGGGAAGATGAATATCAATTGATCGTCCGCGTACTGAAAGAGACCAACGGCGTGGTGGCCGGGCCGAAAGGGGCAGCCCAGCGTCTGGGGTTAAAACGCACCACCCTGCTGTCGCGCATGAAGCGCCTTGGAATAGATAAAGAGAGCCTGATTTAAGGCGCATTCCGGCGGTGCTTTCTGGCACCGCCTTTTGTCACCCTGCGTTATTGTCCCTCATTGACACACAATATTTTCCTCTGTATAAAATTCCGCCTTAATAATGAGTTTCATTTGCATCAAAAATAACTTTAATGAAGGGTAGCGTTTAATGAAGAAGGTCATCTGCGCGTTAGGCCTGGCGGTTGCGTCGGTCAGTTCTGCTCTGGCAACCACTTATCCTCTGACCATTGAAAACTGCGGTTATAAAGAGACCTTCACCAAAGCGCCGGAACGCGTCGTGGCCCTTGGTCAAAATACTGTTGAGATTTTGCTTCTGCTGGGTCTGGAAGATAAGGTGAAGGCCAGCGCCTTCTGGCCGACCAAAGTGCTGCCGCAGCTGGCGGAACAGAATGCCAAAATTAAAACGCTCACCGTCGAAATTCCTACGCTGGAATCTATCCTTGCGCAAAACCCCGATTTTGTTCCTGCACAATTGCCGCTGCTGCTCGGGCCAGAAAGTAAGGTCGCAAAACGTGAGGATCTGGCTACCGTCGGCGTGAATAGTTATTTATCACCGGGCATGTGCGCCACTAAAAAAGCCTCGGGCGATATGTACGGCAGCCGCCAGAAGCTGTGGGACATGACATACCTTTATAAAGAGATTGAAGATTTCGCCAAAATTTTCAACGTTGAAGACCGTGGTCAGGCCGTTATCGCCAGCTTCAAAAAACGTGAGGCAGACCTGCGCAAAGAATTTGGCAAAAGCAAAAAAGACCTCTCCTTTGTGTTCTGGTTCTCAAGCGCCTCTCCTTCTGCTGATGCCTACGTGGGCGGTAAAAACAGCGCCTCAGGCTTTATCGCTGATGTACTGGGTGGCCATAACGCCATCACCGCCGAGGCCGAATGGCCAACCGTGGGCTGGGAAAGCATCATTGCCGCTAACCCGGACGTGATTGTGGTCTCAAGCCTCGACCGTAACCGCTGGGCGCTGGATAACGCGGAAGAGAAAATCAAATTCCTGAAAAGCGATCCGGCCGTCAGCCAGCTTGAGGCCGTCAAAAAAGGCCATATCGTGGTGATGGACGGCCAGGCAATGAACCCGACGATCCGTACCATTTATGGCGCTGAACAGGTGGGCGAACAGCTCAGAAAACTGGGGCTGAACTGATGACGGCAGCCGTACTTCAGGCCCGACAGGGCCTGTTCCTGACCACTTCCGCCCTGCTGGCTATTGTCCTGTTGTTTCTGGTGATCGCCCTAGGTGTAAGCGTCGGAGAGTTGTCGATTCCGCTGTCCAATGTCTTTTATGCTATCGGTAATAAGCTGGGGCTGACCGCGGTTCCGCTCAACCGCATCTATGAGAGCGTGATCTGGGACTTTCGCCTGAGCCGCGCGCTGGTGGCGGCCTGCTGCGGCGCGGGGCTGGCTATCTGCGGCGCGGTTTTGCAGAGCCTGCTGAAAAACGCGCTGGCTGAACCTTACGTGCTCGGCGTCTCTGCGGGGGCGTCCACCGGCGCGGTTTCCGTCGTGGTGCTGGGGATGGGGACCGGCGCGGTGTCGCTCTCTGCGGGCGCGTTTGCTGGCGCATTCGCCGCCTTTGCGTTTGTCGCCTTTCTGACCAACGGCGCGCGCGGCGGCAACGAGCGCACCATTCTGGCGGGCGTTGCCGCCTCTCAGCTCTTCAATGCCATCACCGCCTATACCATCAGCACCTCTGCCAGCGCGCAGCAGGCGCGTGATGTGATGTTCTGGCTGCTGGGCAGCTTTAGCGGTGTACGCTGGCCTGAATTCCAGCTGGCACTGGTTGTGGTGCTGATTGGGTTAGCCATTTGCCTCTACTATTCCCGGGCGCTGGATGCCTTTACCTTTGGTGACGATGCCGCTGCCTCGCTGGGGATTGCTGTCCCCTGGGTGCGCCTGGCGCTCTTTACCACCACCGCATTGATCACCGCAACCATCGTCAGCATGGCGGGCTCAATCGGCTTTGTCGGGCTGGTGGTTCCGCACGTCATGCGTTTCTTGTTCGGTCCTCTGCATCGAACCCTGCTGATTGCCAGCGCACTGGCGGGGGCGATCCTGATGGTGCTGGCAGATATCGCCTCGCGCATGCTGATTGCCCCGCAAAGTCTGCCCGTCGGGGTGGTAACCGCACTGGTGGGCGTGCCGTTCTTTGCCGTGATCATCTACCGCTCAAGGAATAAGTGATGAGTATCTGCGCTGAAAATATTACCTGGAAGGTAGGCAAAAAGGTCATCGTCAATAACGTGTCGCTCAAGGTGGCGCGCGGTGAAACGGTAGGTCTGCTTGGCCCTAATGGTTGCGGTAAATCATCGCTTCTGCGCATTCTGGCTGGCCTGCGCCGCCCGGATGCGGGCTGTGTGACGCTGGACAGTCAGGACATTTCCCGCATCGCCAAAAAGCAGCTTGCGCGCCGGGTGGCCTTCGTTGAACAGCACGGTATGACCGATGCCAATATGCGCGTTCGCGATGTCGTCAAACTTGGTCGCATCCCGCATCACTCCCCGTTCTCGAACTGGAGCAAGCAGGATGACGAGACCGTTACCGCCGCCCTGCAGCGGGTGGATATGCTGGAAAAAAGCGATCAGGGCTGGCTGAGCCTCTCCGGCGGGGAGCGCCAGCGCGTGCATATCGCCAGGGCGCTGGCGCAGACGCCTACAGAAATTTTGCTGGATGAACCGACCAACCACCTGGACATTCACCATCAGATGCAGCTGATGCACCTGATAAGCGACCTGCCGGTGACCAGCATTGTGGCTATTCACGATCTCAACCATGCATCGATGTTCTGCGATTCGCTGATTGTGATGCAGCAGGGGCAAATCGTGGCCACCGGAACGCCGCAGGAGATCCTCTCTGAGACGTTGCTCTGGGACGTTTTTCGGGTCAAAACCAAAATCGAGATCTCGCCGTTCCATGGCAAAAAACACATTCATTTTATCGTTTAAGCGCCCGTAACATGATGCCCCTGCGCCCTGCCACAACGCTCTGGCCGCCCGTCTTACTGGGCAGCCAGTTTGTGTTTAACATCGGTTTTTACGCGGTCGTCCCCTTCCTGGCGATCTTTTTGCGCGATGACATGCTGCTTTCCGGCAGCCTTATCGGGCTGATTCTGGGGCTGCGTACCTTTTCGCAGCAGGGGATGTTCATCGTCGGCGGTGCGCTCTCAGACCGCTTTGGTGCCAAAATCATTATCCTCTGCGGCTGCGTCATCCGCGTTGCGGGTTATCTGCTGCTGGCATTTGGACACGCGCTCTGGCCCATCATCCTTGGCGCCTGTCTGACCGGCATTGGCGGCGCGTTGTTCTCTCCCTCCATCGAAGCGCTGCTGGCCAGGGCGGGTACGCATAGCGAGACTAAAGGTCAACGCAGCCGTGCAGAGTGGTTTGCGCTGTTTGCCGTCTGCGGTGAACTCGGCGCGGTGCTGGGGCCGGTTGTCGGGGCGTTGCTCACGGGGTTGGGGTTTCGCCAGGTGGCGCTGGCGGGTGCGGGGGTCTTCGTCGTCGCGCTGATTGTACTCTACTTCTGCCTTCCGGCTGCGCAACACAGCAAGCAGACACTCAATATTGTTCCCTGGTGGACAACCTTCCGTCAGCCGCGCTTTGTCGCCTTTATCATCGCCTACAGCTCGTGGCTGTTGAGCTACAACCAGCTCTATCTGGCGCTGCCCGTGGAGATCCAGCGCGCCGGTGGTAACGAGAAAGATCTCGGCCCCCTGTTTATGCTGGCCTCTGTGCTGATCATCACCTTGCAGCTTCCGCTGGCCCGCTTTGCACGACGCGTGGGCGCGGTGAGAATCTTGCCGGTGGGCTTTTTGCTGCTCTCGGCATCCTTTGCGAGCGTGGCGGTGTTCGCCCCGACGGTGCCGCCGGAAGGCTGGCTGCGCTTGCTGCCGTCGGTATGTTTTGTGGCGCTATTAACGCTTGGGCAAATGCTGCTGGTGCCCTCGGCGAAAGATCTGGTTCCACGCTTTGCGGAGGAATCGACGCTTGGCGCGCACTACGGCGCACTCGCCACCGCTGGCGGCGTT
Organism: Enterobacter cloacae complex sp. IR5384; assembly: GCF_049237265.1. Classification (NCBI taxonomy): domain Bacteria; kingdom Pseudomonadati; phylum Pseudomonadota; class Gammaproteobacteria; order Enterobacterales; family Enterobacteriaceae; genus Enterobacter; species Enterobacter cloacae complex sp. IR5384. Next base: position 57,366 of record NZ_JBMKHJ010000024.1, read on the forward strand.
GCGGTGCTGCTGGGGAATTTGCTGTTTGGCAGTCTGCTGGATCGCGCGCTTGTCCCTTCGCCGCAGGCGATGTTCCCCTGGCTGCTGCTGGCCCTATTCCCACTATGCAGCGCGATCGCCATGAAGATCATTTGTCGCCCTTTCACACGCTGAGACGGTTACTTTTTCGGGCGATACTTTTCCGGTAATTCCGGCACCGGACGACGATCGTCAAGCAGATGGCGTACCGTCAGGATGGGGTGACGCCACAGCATGCGGGGCCCCGCCCAGCGCATAATCTGCTTCATCTCTTCACGCCTGGCGGGCTGGTAGCAGTGTACCGGACACTGTTTACAGGCCGGTTTTTCCTCACCAAAGACGCACTTATCCAGACGCATATCCGCATAGGCATTCAGCGCCTGATAATGTCCCTCTTCCTGAGAAGCCTCCGGGCACTGTTTTTCATACAGAGCGATCATTCTGGCGATCGTCTTTTTTTCCCGTGAAATACGTTTACCAGACATAGCGGCTCACCGACTAAAAACATGCATTAATAATACTCCTTTATCTGCCACTTTTCAGTCGTTGCATTTCGTTTTCTGAAGCCGCCTTCCACTATTAAGCCCACCCCCACCCTTTTTTACTGGTATTTTATACAGGCATTAACAACACGCGTCGCTCATCGTTACGGAGGCTATATGCAAGAGATCGCCACGACCAAACACTATCGCCACTTAAAAGTCGGTTATTTCAGAAAGCGTCACGAAGACCGGAAGACCAAAATCCCGCGACGTTACAGCGTACATGCGGCGTTGAGCTTAAAAGGCGACTGGCTGGAGCAGGCAGGGTTTACTACCCACTCTCAGGTCAGGGTGGGGGTTGAACAGGGGAAAATTGTCATCGAACTACTGAAAGAAGATCTCAGCGAGAGCAGAAGAAAATAGGACGCTTACCGACGGTAAATAGAAACCCTCTGGGCCCTTGTTTCAGAATGGTATAGTTCAATTTATGGTTCGGATAAATAAAGAAATCAGGCAACACGTCGCCGAGCACATTATCCGGCAGGGAGTCTTCATTAACCTCATGGATCTTCACGGAGGTAAACTGGAAAGAGTCTTTGTTTTCGGTCCAGATATAAGACACATCCCGGCGGATAGAGGCTATCGCCTTCTCGTTTTTAAAATATGTCCCGCTTAGCGCGATGACCCCAGTCTGCTTTTGCATGGTGTACATAAAATCCAGCGTCAGGTTTGCGCGGGCATCTTCATGGTAAACAACAACAGAAACTGAACAGGCTTCCGTATTTTGTTTTTTTTCTAAGTGATAATGATAAAGCCAGGACGTCAGCGCCCCAACGGCAAACAGGACGAGACACAGGATGGCAGTAGACTTTTTAGTCACTGATTGTACCCCCTAAAATAAAGCGTAACGCATCCTGCATCTTCTTCTTGCTCATACGGTTTTCTGCAAATGAGTACAGAAAGTGCCGGAGCCGTGCTGGATGAAGAGAAGTAGGCCCAGGGGTATTTTTTACAATCGAGCCCTGTTCGCATGATAATTTGCTTATAACGCGTGAAGTTACCCCTGCTTTTAATATCATCGTTTCGTGAGAAAAAATGGCAGCCATTTTCCGTACTGCTTATGGTGTAGTCTTTAAAAAAGTCTTTTCTGGAATAGTCATGGACCGCCAGATGAAGAATAAAATAGCCCAGCCCAAAAGAGAGGGCCATAAAAAGCAGTGGAAGATAGCGACGATAGTGATGACGCGGGGTCTTATCTTTCACCTGAACGGCAGCAGTTTCCGCAATCACCTCTTTCGAGCCGCTGACAGGCTGGGCTTCTGCTATCGCGCTTTCTGATTCTGTTACGTCGTTTTCAATTCGGCTGACCTTAACTTCTTTTTTAATCTGGAACCCTTTTCTGGGTACCGTGGCAACCAGCGTGTCGTCAGTCTCTCCCGTCGTGCGCAACCCACGCCGGATAATGGAGATATTCTGATAAAGGGTATTGGCCGGAACTAACATTCCGTCTTCACCCCAAACTTTAGTGAAGAAATCCCTTTGATTAACCACTTCCGGGGCGGACTCAAGCAGAAGTACCAGACAACGACTGGCTGGCGTCGTCAGAATGACGCTCAACTCCGGTCGGGTCATAGAGACAAGTAAGTTTTTCTCTGGACAAAATTTAATATTATCGTTAATTATCCAGAACATATGAGACTCACTATGCAATAAACAGAATCAGAAAACTGTTGCCAGAGTTAGCAAGTATACTCTGCGAATATTCCTTGTCAAAGCAGTAAGTTATGGTGTTTGTTCAGCAGTAACACCGAAATAAAATAATGTGAGCATAATAGAATATTATCCCCACATCGAAGACAAATACGTTTCTGAAACAGAAAAAAGGATGACGTTATATTCTGACGCCTTTATTCCCGTTTACGTTTAATGCGCAAGGAATATCGCGCGGTGTTCCTCTAGCATTACCGGACCAGCGTGCCTGTCGCAATTGCGGCAAGACAGGCCCACGTCTTCAGTATCGCTGGAATCAGGTACGCATTTTAGTCGAAAGAGCCTGCACGTCTGTTTTCCTGTCCAGCAGAGTCCGTTATCATGGTCCGTGAACGATTCATGATAAGAAACGCAGGCTGTCATGCGTTCCAATGAGAGAGTAAGAAACCTGACAATAAAAAAGACAACTCATTGAAATTGAAAAAAATGGACACGGTAACCTAATGAGTACACTTGAAAATTTTGACGCCCATACCCCAATGATGCAGCAGTACTTCTCTAGACAATCTAATGTCATGATCTAAAATGAATAAATATAAAAACCCTCTTCAAAAGTTACTTATAGGCTACATATGAAAAGGATAATCGGTTATCTCTTCACATTACTCTTACTTGTTGTGCTTGTGTATGCAGGATTAGTAAAGGGCGATGTATTCCCTGAATGGATCATGAGTAAGAAGCTCATGATTCGTTGTGGATTGATAGGTGTTCTTGGTGGAACTCTTTACTGCATTCGTGGAGTATATCTAAACAAATGTGTTAGGAATTGTTGGGATGACCGTTGGCATGTTTGGTATGTATTAAGACCTATCGTTAGTGGCATCTGCGGTGTAGTGGCTTATCTATTCCTTAAAGCTGGATTAATAGTGTTAGATGCATCACAAAATGGCAGTGGTGGTGACTACGGATATATGGCATTTGCCTTCTTTGCAGGGTTGAATGTCGATAAGTTCGTTGGCAAAATTGAAGATGTTGGTATGGCTATTTTTGGGATTGAAAAATCTCGCACAGCAAGATCGGGTGATAATTCCGATCAGAAATAATTAAAAAGGATATGATATGTCTGCAAAGATATGCTTCTTTCCCGTTGGGAATGGGGATATGACCCTCATCCAAACGGAAGATGATAAAAATATTTTAATAGATTGTCGCATCAGGGATGGTGAAGAACATCCTGATGTTCGCACCCAACTCAGAGAAAAGCTTCCTCGAAATAACGAAGGTCGTTTGTTTGTCCATCTTTTTATTTGGACTCACCCTGATTCAGATCATTGTGATGGGGTGGCTGACCACTTTCATTTAGGAAAACCAGAAGATTGGAGTGAGAAGAACGATAAAATTTTTATAAATGAGATTTGGTCAAGTCCAATTGTATTCAGGCGACACCATGCACAAAATCATCCGTTATGCGATGATGCAATAGCTTTGAATAAAGAAGTTAAGAGAAGAGTTAATCTTTATAAAGAAAAAAATTATTTGGATGGAGTTGGAAACCAAGTTCTGGTCTTAGGAAAAGACGAAGATGGGAAAACAGACGACATACCAGGTATCCTATTAGAATTAGACCAAAAAACCCGCTGGATTAATCAAAGTTATTCTTCATATTTTGAAGCTCATTTATTGGGTCCTTCACCCAAGAAAGATCTTGATGAGTTGGAAGATAAATTAGGTAAAAATCATTCCAGCGTAATAATAAATTTTGAAATTAAAGGTGACAATAAAACTGCACACTTTTTAAGTGGTGGTGATGCAGAAGTCGTTTGTTGGGAAGGTGTTAGAGATCGTTTAACCAATAAATATTCTATGTCATGGTTAGATTATGACATTTTACAAGCACCACATCACTGTTCTTGGCATAGTCTATCTCATGATAGTTTAAGCAAAAAAGGAGATGATGCTAAAACTTCCGAGAAAGCTATGGAAGTTTTTAATAGAGCAAAAGAAAAAGCATTTATAATTTCAAGCTCTAAAACAATTGAAAATGACGAAAAAGATCCTCCAGCATACCGAGCCAAAGAAGAATATGAAAAAATAGTAGATGATGTGCAAGGTCAGTTTTTATGTGTGTCAGACCATAAAAAGAATGGAGAGAATATTCCGTTAGAGATTGAAATTTCCGATAACGGTATTAAGAAAATTGCTGCATCTGCATTAGGTATGGCCGAATCATCAAGTGCCGCTGTAAATAGACAAGGTGGTGGTGGTTATGCCTGATTGTCTTAATAAAAAGATAGATCAGTTGAGCACTATCCTTGCACCTTATGGTGCAAGGAAGCTTTCTACGAATGAATTATCAAAATTCAACGGTAAATATGTTTGTGCTTGGGAATTAGTAACTGATTTAGAATTTAGTAATGAACCTATTGTATTGCAACTAAGATACAAAACTCTTAGTCAATTTGACATCCCAGATGTGTTTATTTCCTCACCAAAAATTGATGTTTGCCAACTCCCACACTTGGAAAAAAATGGCAAGTTATGTGTTTGGCCTGACATTTATATCATCGATCATAATGATATGACCTATGCAGTCGATTTACTAAACGATGCTATACTAATGCTAAGAAAAGGAATAAATGGTGATTTAAATGAGGATTTTATTGATGAGTTCCAGAACTATTGGATTTATCAATGTAATAAAATAGATCGACTTATAAGCCAGTGTGATCTAACAAATAAAAACACAAGGTTGGTTTTCGGTTATCGGACCCGGAAATTTGGAGTAATATATTCTGACACACAAAAAGAATTAATTAACTGGTTGGAAAACCAAAAAATATTGCCATTAGAATCGGATGGAAGTAATTCAAAAGATAAACGAATAAGGCAACAGCAACTCTCTAAAGTAGTTTCAATTCCATTGATATTCTTCAATGAAGCCTGGTATCCGAGTCAATATCCCAAAACTGCAAGGGATTTTTTTGAACTCATAAATCAGCAACAGGAAGATCCAGAAAGCACTATTGAATTGATCTTAAGATCTTGTGCTAATATGTTCAATGTCAAGCCCATAATTCTAGTTTCATTCCCAACGCCTTCTGGGATGAATATTATAGGAATACAGATTCCTAAGGGAGTTAGTGATCTTGCCACTGACCGCTTTGATACCAGAGGTATTAGTCGGGGTCGATTCAGAAATACAGCTTTATTAGATGGTTATAGAAATTACATTGATGGAAAGATTTTAAAAAATAGAATAGGCCAAACTAAAACAGAAAATCTTATAGTAGACCGTTCTGACGATTCTTGGTTAACGGGTCGTGAGCATAACAAAACTTACAAGAAAATCTCTGAACATAAAGTAGCTATCGTCGGATGTGGTTCAGTAGGATCTTCGGTATCAAGACTGTTACTTCAATCAGGCATTAGAAAAATGATGCTTTGGGATGATGATTTAATGAAGAGTGAAAACTCCTCTCGTCATCTATTAGGATTTGATTCTGTTTATAAAAATAAAGCATTAGCTCTTGCCTCAAGGCTACGGGAAGAGTTTCCAAATGTCTATATAGAAGCTTTTAATGAAGATTGGACAGAAGATTCCAAGTATAACAAAAAAATTGCAGAAGCCGATATTATAGTAAGCTGCACTGCACATTGGAATACTGAACAGCAGTTAATTAAAAGACAGTCGGAAGACATTCTCGGTGCTATTGTCTTTGCATTTGTTGAAGCTCATGCAATGGCGGGGCATGTAATAGTCAACCAAGTGGATTCTAATGCTTTTAATAGCTGGCATATTACAGAAGGCAAAAATATAGGTGCATTAAAATATCCTGCTACTTACTGGAAAGAAAATACTCGTAAAAGAATAGCAGCATGTGCCGGAGAGTTCCAACCATACGGAGCTATCCCTTTGACTAATTTACATGCTCTAACGGCAAGAACTGTAATAGATCTAATCATGGATCGTTTTTCAAATAAATCTTTTGCATATAGTTACATAGGAAGAGAAGCAGAGCTTTTAGAACTTGGTGGTAACTGGAATGATAAATGGATTGCACAATTCGGAAACCCAGGAAAGGGTGATTGTATTATACCTTTGATTTTTGAAAATTCTAATTGGGAAAAAAGTGATGCATAAATTTCATTGTGCCGAATTAGATTTCAAAATATGCATCAGCCAAAGCATAGTAGATGAATTATTTTCTCATCGTCAAACCCACTGTTTTAGTAAAGAATCAGGAGGTATGCTATTTTCCAATAATCTCAATGATTCTGAGATTGAAATCAATAAAATAACTACACCAGGCTCTACTGACTTGAGGAAAAGAAATTATTTCAAGTTAGATGAGAAAAAAGCCAAAGAAGATATCATATCGTTATTCAAGCAGGGTTTCCACTACTTAGGTGATTGGCATACACATAACGAAGGAATGGCAAGCCCATCAGGAACAGATATCCGCAGTATCCAAGACTTATTTATCAAATCAGGTCATACAAGACCTTTTTTTCTCATGCTAATAATCCCAAACAAAGAAAATATTTCACACTGTTATTTATCAGCAGCAGATGGGAAGATGTTATATAAATTCACATATCAAAAACCAAACAAATAAAAAGGTTGTAATTATATGAATAGCACAAGTAAATCATATCCACGGTGGTTAATCATATTAATACTGTTATTTATTTTTGCTGGCTTCGTTGTTCTTGGGGTAATAATTAATCATAAGTATCACTCTAATGAAAGCTTATCTAAATATATACTCTTAATTCCCCCTGCAATTTTGTCATTAGGTTTTTCTGTATTTTATAAAAGATACGAAGTACAAGCTGAGTGGCTATTTTCATTTGCGACAGCTTCGGCTGCGATAAGTTTATGCGTTGATTCTTTACCTGGTGTCCAAAATGACCTTTTTCCTATATTCCTTCAAAGCGGGTTAGGCTATGCACTTCTCGTAATAATTGCAGCATTGTCGTTCGCAAAAATAATTTCGGCTTTCGTCAGTAGATTCATAAACTAATCATATTTCAATTCTTAAAAGTGTAGTTAATATTTTCAGTTGCTACACTTTTTTACAGGAAAGAAAACAAAAGGGAATACAATAATATAATATATAGGTAGTAAAATTATAAATGTTTCACCAAGACTATTGCTGTTAGCTAATAGTTCATTAACGAAAAAAGTGTATATGAATGATAACAGGAACATAAAAGCCAACAGATATAGTATTTTTTTATTATTAATCATAATCAGGCCTCATCTATTTTAACAATAATCCATTGATACAACATTATATGAGTATGTCAATAGCATCTATATAGATGCAAGGTATGACTAAACGAAGCGGAGCTTCGTTTAGTCTCCTTGTTTTTCGCCCTTCGGTTGAAAAAGAAAGAAAGTCAAAGTCTTATCTAACTAATTGACATAAATTGCATTTCTATTATAACTGTATTATGGGTGTGCAAGGATTGCTCACCATAAAGCGAATACACATATGAAAAGGAGTTTCTATGAGTAATACAATAACCTTATCCTATACAAATGATTTTAAACCAGTCAATAATCATATCCCCCCTGCTCAATCTTTGCGAATACATTGTGTCAGTGTTCGATTTAATAAAGAAGAATTGGCTATTCTCAATAAAAACAGAGGTGACAAAAGCAAAGGCGAATGGCTTCGTTTAACTTCTCTTGATAGGCTTCCTCCTGTCGTTCCTGCTATCAATGTTGAAGCTTGGAAATCACAGTCTAACATATCCCAAAAGCTGAACCGCCTTATAAGCCATCTTGATGCAAAAAGTAGCAATAGTGAGTTAGCTAAAACAGAGATCTTCGCAGTCAAGAAACAGATCAAAGAGCTTCGCTCGTGCCAGACAGCCTCTATGAGTAGGTATTCCTATGAAGTGAATGCAACAGCCCCTCATCCCTCTAAAAAATGGTCATGAGAGCATGATTGTCAGGATTGCAATTAGCCATCAAATTCTTTTTATTTTTTTAGCTTTATCTGAATTTTCTAATATGATTGAAGAAATTATTTTTTCTTCTTTTTTTGCAATTAGAGATTGGATATTAATAGTACCATAATCTAAATTATCTCCCCACCAGTACATGAATTCTTTTATTACGGGAGTCATATTGTCTATAACCTCTTGAGATCCTTCGTTATAAATAAAAGATAGTATTTTTAAATTTTCAACATCAATCTCTTGCACAATTATCCGAAACATATCATCAGTTGGATATAAATTCGTTTCATTTAATGATATATTTAATTTTTCAAGCATCTCATTCATAAGCAAGTCTACTTCATTGAAGGCCGTATTATATTCAGTCATTATTTAACCTCTTGTTTTAAATTTATACAACATTACAATTAATCACTTTAAGAAAGAATGTCAAGCATTTTTGTGAAATAACTAATATTTATTATAAAAAGAATTGCTTGAGTGAATAATTTTTTAATTATAAGCACCATACAGTGTCATCTATTCAACCGAAGCGGAAATTTATAGCATCTTCTGTGCTGCAAGAGAAGCTTTAAAATAAATGCAAGTTAAGCTGTATATCTTTATATAAAATATCAGGCACTGCGATTTTTTATTATTATAGCGAAATGAAGCAAGGGCTAACTCTGCGAAGCCGCTGCGCTTGCTTCTTCGAGTTCCCCTTGCTTTTCTGCCCTTCGGTTAGAAAAGAAACCAAACCGCTACCAACCTTGAATATCTATATCCTTGAATAGCCCCTCCCCCCTTAACTATCATTATCAAAAATAAAAAAATAATTTTACAAACAACCCCATACACATCATTTTAATTACAACCTTATTAAATTAAAAATTCAACCTTAGATGGAATTTAATGTGCAAGGAATGTCTTGCTGTAACGGAGAATTTTAAATATTGAAAATTATAGTTATGGTTTGTCATAGCCTGTGCATATATTCACCTCATGTATGTGCACTAAGAAATCTTTTTGAATACTGGAGTTACCCCTGCTAAAACGGACACGGCTAATTAACTGCTAATATGGCATCACAATATTCGCGTGGCGATTTCATGTTCCCCCCCCCCTTGTGTGGACGCAGATTATTATAGCCCTCTATCCATTCTGCCATTTTTTCCATCACTGAGACTGCATACAGCCAGCAGATCATTTACGTACACGTAACCCCTCTTGAACGTCTTCACAAACGATTCTGCCATGCCGTTACTTTCTGGACTGTGTACTGGTGTAGTACACACGATGAACCCCAGTAAACTGGCGAATGTACGCGTGGCATCGGCTGTGCAGCAATTATGCCAATGACAGTGGCTCCATTGACGGCAATGAGCTGACATCTACAATCCCGCTACAAAGCACTTACTCCATGAGTCATTGCACTTGCTGAGCTAAACAAACACACTAAAACAGATAAAAAATTAATCGCTTTATAAGCTCGTAACAACCGGAACTTTAAGGCAAAATAGGGCGATTTTCCTTATTCATGAAGTTACGCTAATGGCTAGAAAACCTAAAGAAATCAAAACAGACCCGTTAGAGGTCATCCTGTGGAAAGCGGCTGATAAGCTACGTAAAAACATTGATGCCGCAGAGTACAAGCACGTGGTACTGGGCTTGATTTTTCTTAAATACATTTCAGATTCTTTTGAATCACATTACGAACAGCTAAAAGCCGGAGAAGGTGAATTTGCAGGAGCCGATCCGGAAGACAAAGACGAATATACCGCCTATAACGTGTTCTATGTTCCTGAACTGGCGCGATGGAGTTACCTGATATCTAAGGCCAAGCTACCGGAAATCGGTAAGCTGGTTGATGATGCGATGGAGTTTATCGAAGCGGGTAACCCACAGCTAAAAGGAGTCTTGCCGAAAGTCTATGCTCGCCAGAATCTTGATGCCACAGTGCTGGGGGAACTGATAGATTTGATTGGCAACATTGCTTTGGGAGATGCCAAAGCGCGTTCTGCTGACGTTTTAGGCCACGTATTCGAATACTTTCTTGGTGAATTTGCACTGGCAGAAGGCAAACAAGGCGGTCAGTTCTATACGCCTAAATCTATTGTAAGCCTGCTGGTCAACATGCTGGAACCCTACAAAGGCCGTGTGTTTGACCCCTGTTGCGGTTCTGGTGGTATGTTTGTTCAGTCAGAGAAATTCGTTGAAGCTCATCAGGGTAATATCGACGATATTTCGATTTACGGTCAGGAATCCAACCAGACGACCTGGCGACTGGCAAAAATGAACCTTGCTATTCGTGGTATCAACTCAGAACACGTCCGCTGGAACAGTGAAGGCTCATTCCTGAACGATGCCCATAAAGATTTAAAATCTGATTTTATCATTGCTAACCCACCGTTTAACGTTTCCGACTGGTCAGGTGAACAACTTCGGAGTGATGCCCGTTGGCAATACGGTATCCCTCCTGCTGGCAACGCTAACTTTGCCTGGATGCAACATTTTCTGTATCACCTGTCGCCAAAAGGTCAGGCTGGGGTTGTGCTGGCAAAAGGGGCTTTGACTTCGAAAAGTTCTGGTGAAGGTGATATCCGTGCGGCGCTGGTTAAAGATGCAAATGTTATTGACTGTATCGTTAACTTACCCGCAAAACTGTTCCTGAATACCCAGATCCCTGCCGCATTATGGTTTATGCGCCGTGATCGTGAAAACAGCAGCCAGTATCGTGATCGCAGTAAAGAAATTCTGTTTATTGATGCCCGTAATCTTGGTCATTTGATTAATCGTCGTACCAAAGTGCTTTCTGACGACGATATCAAGACCATTGCTGATACCTACCATAACTGGCGTAATAAAGGTGGTGACTATGAGGACGTTGCTGGTTTCTGTGCTTCCGTAGACATTGATGAAGTGGCTAAACTCGATTATGTGCTGACACCGGGTCGTTATGTCGGTCTCGCTGATGAAGAAGACGATTTCGACTTTAAAGAACGGTTTACTGCTCTTAAAGCGGAGTTTGAAGCACAACTGGAAGAAGAAGCGCGCCTGAATAAAACTATCGCTGATAATCTGGCGAAGGTGATGTTATGAGTGAGTGGTCAAACGTAAATCTAGCGTCATTGTTGTCGTTTGGTAATGGCAAATCCCGGCCATTAGATTCTGGAAATATTCCAGTATATGGCGGCAACGGTATTATGAGCTATGTATCTCACTTTAACTATGATCATGAAACAATCATAATTGGTCGTGTAGGGGCCTATTGCGGTGCTACTTATTATGAAAATAAGCCCATTTGGATTTCTGACAATGCTCTGTCAGCCAAAGCGGTTGGTGAACATAATACAAAATATTTATATTATCTATTAAAAAACTTAGATTTAAATCAATTTGCAGAAGGTTCAAGTCATCCTCTGCTAACACAAAAGCTGTTAAATTCAATTGAAACAAAAACAGCATTAAATCCTAATGAACAAAAATCTATTGCCTCTGTGCTGTCCTCTCTTGATGACAAAATAGATCTGCTTCATCGCCAGAATAAAACTCTGGAATCTATGGCTGAAACCCTGTTCAGGCAGTGGTTTATTGAAGAAGCACAAGATGAATGGCCTGAAAAAAGCCTCAATCAATATGTTGAGCTAAATAAATCATCAATAAGTAAAAAGTATGATTTCAAAGAGATTCAATACTTGGATACAGGTTCTCTAACCAAAGGGAAAATATCTGAACTTCAAACCATGCTGTTATCAGAGGCACCAAGTCGAGCTAAAAGATTAGTCAATGAGTTTGACATAATAATATCAACAGTACGCCCAGATCAGTGTCATTATGGTATTTGCATTGATCCACCGTCAAATCTCGTTGTTTCAACAGGTTTTTGCGTCATTTCTGGCAAATCAATTAGCCCATTTTTTATTTACTATCTTTTAACTTCTGAGGATATGACCGAATATCTGCACTCAGTAGCAGAAGGTTCTACGTCAACCTATCCTTCTTTAAAACCAGAAGACATTGGCAATGTTTTATTCCTCTATCCAGGTGAGGAAAAATTAAAAAACTTTCATAAACTTGTTGGCTCTTACTGGAACAAGATTCATAACAACTACAAAAAAATACAGACCCTAGAAACCCTCCGAGATACTCTCTTACCGAAGCTGATGAGCGGTGAAGTACGGGTTCAGTATGCAGAACAAGCAATCGCGTCAGTAGCATAAAATAATTAAGCGGATACACAGCCCGTTCTCTGGGTAAGCAATAAGGACAATACGCATGGCAAAGATGACCGAATCCGATATTGAAGTAATGGCGATTGAGCACCTGCAAGGTCTGGGCTATGAGTATGTTTACGGCCCGGACATTGAACCCAGTGGCATCAATCCGTTACGTAGCTATCAGCAGGTTATCCTTGAAGATAAAGTGCGTACTGCCCTGCAACGTCTGAACCCGCACCTTAGCGAACAGAAGTGTGAGGAAGCCCTGAAACAGGTGATGCAGATCAGCACACCTGACCTGATGGCAAACAATCTGGCTTTTCATCGCCTGTTGACCGAAGGAATTAATATCGAAGTCAGTAAGGATGGTAATACACAAGGAGAGCTGGCCTGCCTGATCGACTTTAACGATCCCACGAATAATGAATTTCTGGTCATTAATCAGCTCACCATCAAAGAAGGCAACCATACCCGTAGACCGGATCTTATTTTGTTCATCAACGGTCTGCCATTAGTCGTTATCGAACTTAAAAATGCCGCTGACGAAAATGCAACGGTTGCAGGTGCTTATAACCAGATTAAAACCTATCAGAACCAAATCCCCAGCCTGTTTACCTACAATACATTTAATGTGATATCTGACGGGCTGGAAGCCAAAGCGGGGACGGTTTCTGCCGATTTCAGTCGTTATATGACATGGAAAACATCAAACGGCAAAACGCAAGCCACCAGTACCCAGCCAATGCTCGAAGTCCTGTTACAGGGGTTGCTTAATCCTGTAACACTGCTGGATATGATCCGCCACTTTATCGTGTTTGAGGCCAGCAAACATGAAGACAGCAAAGGGATTATCAGTATCCGTACTGTTAAAAAAATGGCGGCTTATCATCAATACTACGCTGTCAATGCGGCGGTACTTTCCACTATCCGTGCCTCGGCGGTGAATGCGGACTCCCCCTCTGCCGAAGTAGCAGTACGCCAGCAGGGGCGTAACAGTAAAGATCTCGTTAATGCGCAAAAAACCGGGGACCGCAAAGCGGGCGTAGTCTGGCATACCCAAGGTTCCGGTAAATCGCTTTCGATGGTGTTTTATACCGGGAAAATTGTACTGGCGCTGGATAATCCGACCGTGGTTGTGATCACTGACCGTAACGACCTTGATGATCAGCTATTCGGTACGTTTTCTTCTGCTACACAGCTACTACGTCAGACACCTAAACAGGCTGATAACCGGGAAGAACTCAAAGAATATTTGCGCGTCGCGTCTGGTGGTGTGGTGTTTACCACTATTCAAAAATTTCAACCTGATGATGGCAGTAATATCTTTGAGTTGCTGTCAGACAGAACCAATATTGTCGTTATCGCTGATGAAGCCCACCGCTCACAGTACGGTTTCAGCGCCAAAGAAGTTGACGTGAAAGACAGCGAAGGCAACGTAACAGGTAAGCGCACCGTTTATGGCTTTGCCAAATATATGCGTGATGCCTTACCCAATGCGACCTATCTGGGCTTTACCGGAACCCCCATAGAAAAAACGGACGTAAATACCCCTGCTGTTTTCGGTAACTACGTTGATATCTACGATATTTCGCAGGCCGTTGAAGACGGTGCAACCGTGCGTATCTTCTATGAAAGTCGTCTGGCGAAAATTGCCATCAGTGATGAGGGTCGACAGCTTATCGAAGAGTTTGACGATGAGTTTAACGAGGATGAGCTGACACTTACCCAGAAAGAACGTTCTAAATGGGCCAGAATCGAAGGGCTGATTGGCAGTTCAAAACGCATTAAAGCCATTGCAGCGGATATGGTCCAGCACTTTGAACAACGCTTAAAGTCCAATGCCGATCATGGCAAGGGCATGATTGTTACCATGTCCCGTCGTATTGCCGCTGAATTGTATAAGGAAATCGTCGCACTTAAACCCGAATGGCATAGCGATGATTTAAATGACGGCGTGATTAAAGTCGTGATGACCTCTTCCGCTGCTGACGGGCCAGAAATCGCTAAACACCATACCACTAAAAAAGAACGTCAGGTTCTGGCTAACCGAATGAAAGACGACGACGACAAGCTGAAACTGGTGATAGTGCGTGATATGTGGCTGACCGGCTTTGATGCGCCAAGTATGCATACCCTGTATATCGACAAACAGATGAAGGGCCACAACCTGATGCAGGCCATTGCCCGTGTCAACCGCGTGTACAAGGACAAAATCGGTGGTCTAGTGGTTGACTATCTGGGTATTGCTTCTGATTTAAAAGAAGCCTTGTCGTTCTACTCCGATGCCGGAGGACGTGGTGATCCAGCCGAAGTTCAGGAAGAAGCCGTAACGCTCATGCAGGAAAAGCTGGAAATCCTGGAAGGCATGATGCATGGATACGATTACAAAGCTTACTTTGCCGCAACTACCTCACAACGCCTGACAATTATTCTTGAATCAGAAAACCATATTTTAGGGCTGGATAACGGTAAAGGTAAAATGCGTTTCCTGGCTGCGGTTGCAGCCTTATCGCAGGCATTTGCATTGGCGACACCGCACGATAAAGCAATGGAAGCGGCACCCGAAGTAGCATTCTTCCAGGCAGTAAAAGCCAGACTGAATAAATTTACTGAAAACTCAGACGGATCAGAAGAAGAACACAATGACAGTCTCGAAGTTCGGGTAAAACAGACTATCGATCAGGCTCTGGTTACCGATAAAGTTGTTGATATTTTTGACGCTGCTGGGATACAAAAGCCTGATATTTCCGTTCTTTCTGAAGAATTCCTTCAGGAAATGAAGGATTACCAACACAGAAATATTGCTTTGGAAACGCTTAAAAAACTGCTTTCTGACGAGATCAAGGTTCGCTCGAATCAAAGTATCACCCAAGGCAAAAAACTGATTGATATGCTGACCTCTGCAATCAATGGCTACCAGAACAAGGTACTGACCGCAGCGGAGGTAATTGATGAGCTAATCAAGCTTGCCAAGACTATCCAGGAATCTGACAGCCTTGCCACCCAGTTAAACCTCAGCGCTTATGAATATGCCTTCTATTCTGCTGTTGCAGATAACGACAGTGCTCGCGAGTTAATGGAAAAGGAAAAACTACGAGAACTGGCAGTCGTACTTACGGAGGCTATCCGCAACAATGTCAGTCTTGACTGGACAGTGAAAGAAGCAGCAAGAGCAAAAATTCGCGTGGTGGTAAAACGTCTGCTCAAAAAATATGGTTATCCACCCGATATGTCCTTGCTCGCCACAGAGACCATTTTGAAGCAGGCTGAACTTTTAGCTGGAGAATTAGGAAAATGATTCCCTAAATTTTTAGCATATAAACTATTTTAAGTTATACAGGAGAAGCTAATGGATAGCAGGCCATATCTTAAAACAGTACTATATATACTATCACTGTGGCTTTTATTTTTATCATTATTAATTATGTCCTACGATAAGGTTTTGATAAAAAATGTGTGGGACTATATTTTCACTGAAAATTTTACTTTTCCGATCTCGTCATTGAGAGTGAGAAATATCGTTTTCATAGTTAGTTTGGTTTTCATCTTTATCGGTGCAATTATTTTAATAATTCTTGCAAATAGTTTTGGTTCGGGCTGGTCTGTTGCATGTACTGTATCAGACATTAGCAATGAAAATCATGAGCATTTAGAATTTTTAACCACTTATATAATGCCCTTAGTTTTTACTGATGTCGACAGTAAACGAACTGTATTAAATTTAGGATTGATGATATTTGTCATCGGCGCGATATACGTAAAAACAAATAGGTTTTATTCAAATCCATCACTTGCAATACTCGGATTCAGAATATACAAAGCTAATGTTCATGATAGAGGTGTTAAAAAATGCACAATTATATGCCGTGGTGTTCTAAAAAGCACAGATAGTATAAAGTATATAAAAATCGACGATGAAACTTATTTGGCTAAAATAATATAGAGATCACAATATGTTCACTGACATTGAAAATATTTTACAATCACAGAAAATCTCTGGTGAAGCTTTTTTTGTTGCTGATACTCAAGGTGTTGTAGATATATTTAAAGTTAATCTTGAACCTAATGCCGAAGTAGATCTGACCACTTCATTTTCCAAAAGTATAATGGATAATATCATTGAACCTAACAGAGGTAAGGCAGTAATCCCACTTGTGTCAACATTACTGGAACGAGACAAACAAGTTTTCGAATATGACCATTTAGCAATCAATCACCTCCCTATTGAATTTACGAAGATGAACGATGTGCTAAATTTCGGAGTCAATGGTAATGCAACACAGTTTGATTTCACTACACAAAGCCTTACATCGGTAAAAGCCGTAATTTACCATATTTGTGATGGCAATGGGAACAGTGTAGTAATTTACCAACACAAATACCCTGTTTCACTACATAAGAAAACAAAAAAATCTTTTTTTAGTTTAAATGGCAGAACCTTAGATAAAATAACTCATGATAGTATTGATATAAATGACACTATTGACTTTTTCTTCTTCCAGAATAAATATTACGCATTAAATATTAAATTACTTGAAAGAATGTATGGGTTAGAGAGTGTGATAGATAATCTTGCAAACAACTCAACGCCATTGATAATCAGTCTTGGAATTGTTAACACACAAGGTATGCCAGCACCGCTAGATATTTTCAAGGATATGTATAAAGACAGGGCATTTATGCGTAGACTTGCTATGGTCTCGAAAGGAAGCTTAGTACAAACGGGGGTATCAATACCTCAAATACAACAAGTAATGCAGCAATTCCCTGTTTTTCAGAGAAATATTGATCTGACAGGTGGCTTAGTGAACCTTAATACGAAAGATCAAAAAAGATATTTTATCCGACTACTTAATAATGAAGCTTCTTTTGCTGCCCTCGACAACTCGCCCTTCCTGGCTGTTGAAAAAGACTCCGCTGCTTAAATTTTAAATGAGCATCCTCAAGCCGAATAACTTAAAGGATGCTCTTCAAATTTTAATAAGCATTATCAACAGCAAAAAACCTCATAAAAAACACTACTCATTTAATTTCCAAAATTAAGAAGAACATTAATAATCACCATTATATTACATGATCTTTTCCATATCCTATAGCATTACTCTCTAAAGTATTAATATCTGAGCCTCTAATTATCTCCTTTATACAGATCAGTTCCAATATGGATAAATATTTTTGTGAAAATGGTTAACCCACATCACATAGGATAACCTTAACGTCCCTATGTTCCATTAAGTTAAGAATAACCTCAAACAAACCAAATCAGATCCCCCCCTAATAAAACAAAAATAAATTTGAATACCGTAAAATCTGGTGTCATTAATATCTTGAAAACAACAAAAAAGGAGATAAACAATGATATCAAGCGAAAATAATAAAAATAACCTATTCCGTGTAAAGTCTAAAAATGGTGTCCTTCGTTGCCTTAAGGCTGGCGTGGATATAAATACCTGTAATGAAAAAGGTCAAACAGCTCTTTTTACCTGTAATGTACCTGAAGCTATACAGGCAATGATTGACGCTGACATTGACATTCACCACTTGGATAATGACGGTAATAATGCATTATTCTATGCTCAAAATGTTGAAACAGTGGAACTTCTTGTCAGCAATGGTATTAATGTTAACCACCGGAATAAGTCAGGTACCCTTGCGATTCAACATATTGATGTTTCACCAGGGTTAGTAAAATATCTTATCAAAGCTGGACTAGATATCCATACCAAAGATAGCTATGGCAACTCCTTTCTTTTCATTCCATTTGAAGGATATGTATACGATGCACTCATTGAGGCTGGTTGCGACATTAATCATAAAAATTTAAGCGGGCAGACAGCATTCGATTACTGGCAGTCAGAAAACCACAGCATAGCTGGTAAATATACTCACTGGGAATCTAAAAACGATAACTACATTCGTTTTCTTATCCGTAATATTCATCTTAAAGACAGTTCAAAAATTGTATTCACGAACATTACATTTAAATCAATTGAGCTGTTGTCGTTACTTATAAAGCAAAAAAATGAATTTCAGATAAGTGATAAGTGCATTATCACACCAACAAATGCCGACGTTAAAAAATTAATTTTACAACTAAAGAAACTGACAGACATTAGTCATGTTTGGTTTTACATAAACAGTACATATCTACTGACTCACTATGCAGGAAGACTGCTAATTAAATGGTTAATATGTCATGATATAAAAGTTGATATAGAATCACTAAAAGAACGCTACTTCTATGAAGAAATCCTCCAGGAAAAATCACAGAGAGAGCAAAAGGTTTTACCAACAACGATTCAACCAGTTACCTGTAAAGCAATTACAAAAAAAAGATTATGAATTGAATCTGCCTGAACACTCTCCCCTTGGCTTTAACCTTTAGTTAGATAGCCAAGGGACGCTAACATCATTAATTTAATACAAAGCCCCACATTGCACCTTAGCACTTTGAGAAATTTATTTTTAAAAACACCCTCATCGCCAATTCATACAATATCAATTACTACTCTCAAACCAAATCAATCAAATAAAACACAGCACTTTTTGATAAAAATAATTAACAATGAAAAACAACACCTTATATGAAATATAATAAAAATATATCTATTTAATTAAATAAATATAAAAATATATTTGCATTTTGTTTATTTAATAATATATATTTCCTTTGTTAATTAAATAAAGGAGAACTAAAATGAATAAAACAAACTATCCAAGCCTGACTAACTATCTCGCAAAAACAAAAAAGAACGCAGATCTTTATAGATTATATAATCCACAATTTTCTTTTTTCTGCAAAAGTGACACTCAGGAGCAAAGATTTTATTTCGATTATTTCTCAAGACATATGGTCTCGAAGAGAAATATTTTAACCGTATTCTCTATCTATACATTCACCTCTTATAACATGAATAAAAAAGAGACAATAAAAAATTTCATTCGATTTCTCAAAACGACGAATGAAAGTACATTCCATAATGCTTTTTCATTTCGCGGTGGTAACATTTTGTATGTAAGCAACAAAAACATGTTGAAAGAGATCTCATGGTTTTCACTCGCTCGAATTTACGAAGACATTAAAAAAATAAAGGAATATAAAACCAACCATGACAACTATATCAGATTAGTCGCTTAACAGAGGAGAAAAATTATGAATAACAACGCAATAAATGCATTACTCTCTTGTAAAACTCCAAAAGACATTCAGGCTTGCATTAATGCAGGCTCCGATATTAATACACTGGATTCGTTTGGAAGAAATATACTGTTTTACTGTAAAAACCCAAGAATGATTGACACTCTGGTTAAAGCAGGAATAGATTTTAACCATGCTGACAACTATGGTCACAATGTTTTGTTTAACCAGCGAAATCCTCACATACTGAAAAAATTGATTGATTCCGGCGTAGATATACACCACAAAAATGGTCTCGGCCAAACCTGTTTATGCTCGTTAGCTGATAATATATCCTGTTGCAAAACCCTGATCAATGCTGGAATTAATGTCAACAATGTGGATAAATGCGGAAGAACAATACTTTTTTACGTAAAAAATCACTCTATCTTTGATTTGATGGTTCAGGCCGGTTGCGATATAAACCACAGAGATAACCAGGGTCACGGTATTTTTGAAATTTGCTATTCATTAGGCGATTTCAAAGCCAAAATGCTCATTCGTCATATTAGTATGAAGGATAGCAGTCCAGTAATTTTCAACTACCTCAACAGCGAAAGTCTGCAGATAATGGATTTGCTTCAGAAGAAAAACCTTAACTTTACTATCTCTGATAACTGCCAGGTTTATCTAAGTGCCAATGAAAATGAAATGAGCTCTTTCTTCAGTGAACTAAAGAAGAAGACAGATATCAGCAACACACATTTTCGCCATATTGTACTGCGAGGTTATGATTTACGCGGGGACATTGAAACCATTAAATGGTTTATCCGCAATGACATCAAAATAGATAAAAAACAACTGGAACAGCATATTCGACATGATGAGATTTGTAAATATATAGCAGAACATGAGAGAAAGAAACTTAGCGAAATTATGAAACAAACAATCTCTTTAATGCCAGTAAAACGTAGATTGTAACCTCCACCCCTCCTCACTGTCATAATGAATTTAATATGAACCCTATTTTCACCCAGAGCAGATTACCTAATTAGCAATCTGCTCCACCTATCTTATTTATAAATTTCGACACTGCCTTGACTTATTTTACCAATGCGCTAACTGTAGATCATGAACACATTTTAAAAAAGGTTAGATATGCATAAAAATGAAAGTAAAGAAGATCTATCAAGAAGCTCAAGAAGAGGTAAATTCCATACAGCAAAATATACACCTAATGAAGTTCGAACTCACTGCGTCAGCGTTCGGTTAAACGAAGAAGAATTATCTATTCTCGATAGTAAAAGAGGCCCTTATAAAAAAGGGGAATGGCTAAGAATGGCATCCCTCAACAAACTCCCACCGGTGTTACCTGAAATCAATCGTGAAGCATGGATTAAACTCGGCAACCTTTCACAGGATTTAAACCGCCTGCTGAATCATCTCGACAGCAAAAGCCCTGACAGCGAACTGACCCGTACAGAACTCTTCGCCCTGCGCAGACAAATCAAAACTCTCAGGGATCACCTTATTCCATCAACCTTTCTGGAGCAAGACCAGTGAAAGGCATGCAGAAAATAAAGCGGGGTAAACAGTTTGCAGGTGTGGTTCTCTATAGCCTTAAGTCAGGATCTCACCACAAAATCACGCCTTATATTATCGGTGGCAACATGACGGGAAGCACTGCTGCTGAACTTATCAGTGAATTTGAAGGCACAAGACTACTGCGCCCCGGTGTCGCCAAACCTGTCTGGCATAATTCGCTTCGCCTGCCAAAGGGAGAAACACTGTCAGTCAGACAATGGGCGGCATTCGCTGACGATTATATGACCCGGATGGGATTCACTGAAACCCATCTTCGCTGCTATATCATGCACGATGATTCGGACGGGCAGCATATCCATATAATAGCTAACAGAATTAACATGGTCGGTGGGAAGCTGTACCTTGGGAAAAATGAAAATCTTATCAGTACCCGGATTATCAGCGAGCTGGAGAATGAATCGCCACGCGTTTAACAGACACCTCAGAGTCATTTAAGATGACTTAAAGAGAGGTGCCCATGAGCGGTAAGCGTTATCCTGAAGAGTTTAAAACTGAAGCA
>NZ_JBMKHJ010000025.1:0-78280 GCF_049237265.1 Enterobacter cloacae complex sp. IR5384
CATAAACGGGTTCTTATGCCTTAGTTGTAAGTGTCTACCATGTCCCCGAACAAGTGTTCACTATGTCCCCGGACCGTACAGTGGGAGAGGGCCGGGGTGAGGGCATCTGGCCGCACTCTTCAAATACTACAATGCATCCTCAATCACCCACACGCTCACGCTTCCGCCTTTGCAGGTAAATGTCCCTTCGCCATCCGCTGCGGTGGTGACCGTTTCTTCACGATTGCCGAGAAAATCACGCCAGATTTTGTTCCCGTAGTTTTCCCCAAGGCAGATCACCTTCTCGCCATCATCACCGTTGGACATCACCACCACGCAACCGGGATCCTCTTCCGTGCCACTGCGGCTGAATGCGATGCAGTTAGGGTGGTCAAAAAACAGCGTCTGCACGCCGTGGGCAAAGCGCTGACGGGCGAGGATCAGCTCGTGCAGTTGCTCAATCACCGGCATATCAATGTGGTAAGTTTCACCGTCTCCCCCGGTATCGTCATAGCTTGCGCCAAAGAGATCGGGATAAAACACGCTCGGCACGCCATTTTCCCGCAGCAGGATCAGCGCATAGGCCAGCGGTTTAAACCAGGCTTCCACCGGGGCTTCAAGCGCCTGCAACGGCTGGGTGTCATGGTTGGCAACCAGCGTCACCGCATGGAACGGATCGGCCTCCACCAGCGTGCCGGTGAAAATCTGGCTCATGTCGTAGTCCCGCCCCTGACGCGAGGCCTCGTGGAATTTCATCTGCAGGGGGGCATCAAACAGCATCGTTTTACCCTCGACCTGGTTAATATAGGCCTGCAGTTTATCCACCTCGTGCGACCAGTATTCCGCGACGATAAACAGCGGTTGCGTTGCCACTTCCTGGACGTGTTCAATCCACTCCTTATAGAACCAGGCGGGGATGTGTTTGACCGCATCCAGGCGGAATCCGTCGCAGCCGGTTTGTTCCATGACCCAGCGCGCCCAGTACTTGATCTCCTCCGTCACGGCATGGTTACGGAAATCGATATTTTCGCCCATCAGATAGTCGAAATTACCCATTTCGTCATCGACCTGATCGTTCCAGCCTTCGCCGGTGTAGTCATTGACGATTTTGAAGATGCCATCCTCATCGGGGTTTTCGATGTGGTCGATGCCGCTAAAGCATTTGTAATCCCAGACGAACTGCGAATACTGTCCGGCGCGGGCAGGGAAGGTGTAACGGGTCCAGGCTTCGCACTCGATGATCTCATCATCGATTTGCGTGCGGTCCTGTTCGTTCACACGCTGAACGCGAACGTGCTCTTTCTCATCGGCGCCCATTTTGTGGTTAACCACCACATCCAGCAGCACCGCGATGTTATTGCTTTTGAGCGCATCAATGGCTTCCAGAAGCTGGGCTTTATCACCGTATTTGGTGGCAACACTGCCTTTCTGGTCAAACTCGCCGAGATCAAACAGATCGTAAGAATCATACCCGACCGAGTAACCGCCCGATGCGCCTTTATAGGCTGGCGGCAGCCAGATCATATTGATGCCGATTTCGTTAAGATTGGGGGCTAATGCCGTGACCTCTCGCCACAATTCACCGCCTGCAGGGTAATACCAGTGAAAGCATTGTAACAGGGTGGGGTTTTTCATCGTCCGTGCTCCAGAAGCCGTTTGGCTGACTTCTGGAGTATGGATGAAGAAATCATAATTGTGTGTCGCGGGTCAAACTTTCTGGATAAAGAATATTCCCTGACAGCTTTCCATAGGTTGATGTGATGGATTGCTGTTTACCGGTTTGATCAATGAGGCTGCGCAGTTCGTCCATGCGTGTGGCAAGCAGCATTTTGAGCTCGGTCTCGTTTTGCAGAACCTTCTCGAGTAGAAAACGTGCCTGCTCAATCTGGGACGGATGTGCCTCCGAAATAGGGTTTTTGGAGATATTCTCTACCAGCTGAACATAAGATATCTCAAGGGTAATGAGCTCGTCCCAGAGACCGGAACGAGCATGTTTTAACATGGTAAGGCTGAGGTTATAGAGGGCCTGCCAGTTATCAAGAGCGGACGCTGGATTATTCATCAATAGATATCCTGAGAAGAAGGACCATTGGGACCAATTTGT
The DNA here is from genome assembly GCF_049237265.1 of Enterobacter cloacae complex sp. IR5384. Lineage (NCBI taxonomy): Bacteria > Pseudomonadati > Pseudomonadota > Gammaproteobacteria > Enterobacterales > Enterobacteriaceae > Enterobacter > Enterobacter cloacae complex sp. IR5384. Next base: position 2,084 of record NZ_JBMKHJ010000025.1, read on the forward strand.
TTCCACGCATCCGCAATGTTATTGAGCAGCGCTTCGACCTCTACAATCGCCTCCACGTCGTTACGCAGATTTGCATGCAACAAACGTCTGACCATGTACTCGTACAGCGCGGCAAGGTTGCCCGGCAGTTCACTGTCGATCTCCATATTCAGACCGGCTTTTAACCCGTTATCGATAATATTGATCGCCTTCGATAAGGCTTCGCCTTTTTCGGTGATTTTACCTTCGTCCAGGAAAAGACGGGCGCGGACAAGGGCACTCAGTGCCCCGTCAAACAGCATTACGACAAGTTGATGCGGACTGGCACTCAGCACCGCGCTTTCCAGCCCGACCTGCTGATAAGCTCGGGCGCCATTTTGTGCATACATATACGTTCCTTACGACTAAGAACTGAACTGCTGTTTCAGGTAGGTGGCCGTGTTATTCAGTTTACTCATCATGGTATCAAGACTGTTGAACTGTGCTTTATAACGGGCCATCGTGGCTTCGATGCTCGCTTCCATTGCGTCGTAGCGCTTATCCAGGGTTTTCAACGTGCTGTTGATACCGTCAGTCGCGCTTTTGATGATCCCTTCTTTACCGGTGGTTGTGCTCAGCATGGCGGTCAGGGTATTGCCCATCTGCGTGGCCAGACCGGTTGTTTTGCCATCGCCAATAAAGTAGGCCTGCACCGCTTCCGGGCTGTCGGTGAGCGCTTTTGTCAGTTTGGCATCGTCGATTTTCAGGTTACCCATTGAGCCGTCAGCGCCCACGGTAGGATCCTGGGTGATACCGAGCTGGGCCATGATCGCGTAGGAGCCAGACTGGACCACGGTCAACATATCGCGCAGCTGTGACTGTACAGAACGCACGGTGTTGTCACCCAGCAGCGCACCGTTGCTGGCGGACTGATCGGCACCGGCTTCCACTTTCACATACTTAGTGATGCTGGCGATGGTGGACTGCAGGGAGTTGTAGGCGGTAACCCAATCCGTGACGGCTTTTTTGGTGGCATCGGTAGAGCGGGTAACATCTAAATTTTCGCTCTTGGTGCTTTCTGCCTTCAGGGTGAGGGTTACGCCCGGCAGCGCGTCATTAATTGTGTTGGTCGAACGCTCAATGTCGATGTCGTTGATGGTAACCAACGCATTTTGTGACGCGGTTTGCTGATTCATCGCGCCGGTATTCGTGGATGAGTCGTAGCTGATAATGCCTTTTAAGGTGTCGTCACCAGTCACCGTCACCGTCATGTCATTGGCCGTGCCGGTGGTTTTCGAGGACAGCATCAGGGTGTACTCGTTGTCCTTCGACTTCACTACCGTTGCCGTGACGTTGCCGTTAGCTTTGTTAATCGCGCTGGCAATACCGTTCAGGCTGGTGTCGCCGTCAGCAAGATCGACGGTCAACGGTTTGGTGGTGCCTGGCTGGCTGATGGTGATGGTGCGCGTGGTACCGGTAGTCGCTCCCAGCTGTGCGGTGGCACTGGTCTGGACGGCAGAGGTTAATACCTGAGCTTTCGCCAGCGATTTAACCTGTACGCTATAGGAACCAACCGCTGCACCGGCCGTGGTGGTGGCGCTGAAGGCGGTGTTGGTCGAGCCAATAGACGCCGCGTTCCAGGTGTCCGTTTTTCCCAGGGCTGCAGTAGCGGTATTCAGCGACGTCATTGCACTTTGCAGCTTACTGAACGCACTCAGCTGGGCATTATAGGATGTCTGCTGATTGGTGATGGTGTTCAGCTTGGTTTTTTCAGCCGTTTCGAGGTTGTTATACAGTGTTGCCAGATCCAGACCTGAACCTACGCCCAGACTCGTAATAGTCGCGCCTGAAGAGAGAGTGATTGAGCTACTCGCCATTTTTTTATTTCCTTTAGCCAATGGTAGTTTCAGGTAGTTATCGGCGACTTATGCAGATAGTTTACGTTTCAGGTAAAAAAATTATCGGCTGAATAGCGCTCAACCTTACGGCCATATAGCACTATTGGCGCGTGAGAGACATATATAAAAGAAAAACGCGGGAAGAATAAAATGTGAAAACGTTTCCTGAAAAATAGCGTTTCTGATGGCGCTCTGAGTAGACTTTAATAACTATAAATTTATTAAAATCAATTGGTTAATAATTTTTTGACGAAATTTCTAAAGTCTTATTCAGACCCGTCGATAACTTTCATGACGGTGAGAGACGCCGTGAGTGTTAAGGCACCGACCCTAGAAACCATTTTTGAAGGAATTAAATTATGGCAGTTATCAATACTAACCTGTTGTCCCTGACCACTCAGAACAACCTGAACAAATCTCAGTCTTCTCTGGGCACTGCTATCGAGCGTCTGTCCTCTGGTCTGCGTATCAACAGCGCGAAAGATGACGCTGCTGGCCAGGCGATTGCTAACCGCATGACCTCCCAGGTTAAAGGTATGACCCAGGCGGCGCGTAACGCCAACGACGGTATCTCCCTGGTTCAGACTGCTGAAGGTAACCTGAACGAAATCAACACCAACTTACAGCGTATTCGTGAGCTGTCTGTTCAGGCTGCTACCGACACTAACGGTTCTTCTGACCTGACTTCTATCAACACTGAAATCAAACAGCGTCTGGCTGAAATCGACCGTATCGCGGGCGCAGCTAACTTCAACGGTAAGAAACTGCTGGACGGTTCCGTATCTACCGCGCTGAAAATTCAGGTTGGTGCAGGTACTTCTTCTAACGACACCATCTCCATCGACAGCAACGCGCTGATCAACGCCACCTCTGGTACCCTGAGCGCTGGCCTGAGCACTGCAATCTCCGATAACGCCTCTGCACAGGCTGTTATCTCTGCTGCTGACGCTGCAATCGCGAAAATCGATACCGCGCGTTCTAACATGGGTGCGATTCAGAACCGTTTCGAATCTACCATCAACAACCTGAACAACTCTATCAACAACCTGTCTGCTGCTCAGTCCCGTATCCAGGACGCTGACTACGCTACCGAAGTTTCCAACATGTCTCGCGCGCAGATCCTGCAGCAGGCTGGTACTTCTGTACTGTCTCAGGCAAACCAGGTTCCACAGGCAATGCTGTCTCTGCTGCGTTAATCGCCGCGCCTGTTTCACAAAAGGTTGCTGGAAACAGCAACCTTTTTTTTTTGCCCGTCAGACAATCTCCGAAATAAGCCATTATTCCCGGGGGTGTTCCTTCCATTATCCCGGATATTCCCTTGTACGATGGGTAAGAATCGCAATCTTACTAAGAGAATCGGGATGAACAAGTTCGAGCGTACACGATCGCTGCATCAGTTTTACCGTGACGAATTTTCACGGTTAATTTTCCTGCCGGAAACGGATGCATTGCCTGCGCATATCGTTACCGAAATCCTGCATTATAAAAATTCCGATATTGCCACGCTCGAACCCCAGATCATGGAAGCCATGACCGATCTGGATGCAGACAAAGAACTCGCCGTGAAGCGCATGCTGTGCGCGATTGCTGCTGCAAACGCCGCGTTTGATTTTAAAAATGAAGGGAAGCCCACGCCATTTTCAAAAGAGATGAGCGACACCATTACCGGCTGGGTGGTAGAGGCGCTTCAACACGACAACAGCATTAATCTACTGGTGGCGGGTATTCAGGTCTTCTTCCGCATTAACGAAATTGACGCCGCCTTATTCCTGATTTCAAACTACTACGCGGTGGTGAGTCCATCCCCAACCGTGATGAAAATATTGTTGTTGGTTTGTCTGATGGAAGATGATTTTAATCAGATGCAGACGCTTATCCAGCAGCTGACCGCCAATCCTGAACATATTGGTGAAGACGCGTTAACGATGCTGATGATCGTCACGGGCATTCATAAGCTGGGTGGCTGTCCCGAATCGTTCATCGATTTTTCCGCCCTGAAAATGCCTGATTATGAGCCTGATTTTTCGCACTACGAGTGGCTTCTTCCGGCGGAAGAAAACGGAAAAACCACGGTTCTGGTGGCGTGCGACAAACGTTATTACTTCGATCATGCCCTGACGCTGTTAGGGTCTGTCTACCACACCAACGGCGATCGGCTTAACGTTCACCTGCATCTTTATAACCCCGATGATGAGACAAAGGCGCACGTTAATGCCTTGCACCAGCGTTTTCCGGGCATGGTGATATCCGCGACGGCCGAAACCATTACGCCTGTTTTTGGTATCAACGTCTGGTATGCCTCAAGACGCTTTGTCTTCCTTAGCTATGCGCTGAGCGTATTCTCGTCACCGATCATGGTGCTTGATGCGGATTGTCTGGTGCGTAAGAACTGGTCGGATATTGAGCCACATCTCCCGAAGAGTGAGATTGTCCTCTCTTACAGCAACGGCGCGCCGCCGTGGGAGCAGGTGCCTGCGGGCTTTGTCTATACGGTCCCGGGCACGCTTTCGCGTAAATACCTTTCGCTTGTCGCCACCTTTATTGACTGGAACTTACACCGCGGTAATGCGGAGTGGTTCCTTGATCAGGTCGCGCTGTCGGTCTCACTGGATGCCCTTCCGGCGATAGAACAGATGGCCATTCATCGCGAGCCGCTGGAGAAACTGATCGACATTCGCTACACCGACGACACGTTCAGCTGGACCGTGACCACGCAAAAATCAGGCGGCGAAGCGTACCAGAACTATAAAGCTGCGATGCAACAAACCTATTTTGGCTAACCACTGAACTCATGGAACTTTCTCTGTATGTTGTATCCAGATAATCGATTCACGCTATCCAGTCTGCAGGCTGCCGCTGCCCTGTATCAGTTTCCTGCCGGGGCGCCTGAGAATGCGCGCGTCCTGGATTTAGGCTGCGGACAGGGAGATGTGTTGTTATCCGCTGCGCTGGCCTGGCCGGATTGTGTCGGGATAGGGATTGATAGTAACGAAGAGGCTGTTTCAGCGGGGCAGAGGCAGGCGCAGCGTCTGGGTATCGCCAATATCGAACTGGTTGCGGCGGGTCTTAACGATGTGTTGAGCGTGTCGCCGGGTGAGTTCGATTACATTCTGATCCGCGGGGACTTTATTCCTGCTGGCATGCCAGAGCGTGACGCGCTGTTGCAGTGGTGTCGTCGTCATTTGGCGGCGCGCGGCATGATTGCCATTCATCAAACCTTTACCCCGCCTGAGTCCGCGGCGCAATATGTCCAGGATGCGCTGGCTTTCCATGCACGTCTTGCGGGCCGGCCAGAAGAGCAGGTGGCGTTTGCTCGCGGCATGCTCAGCTATCTGGCCATGACTCAGCCGGAAGGCGAGATCAAACACCATGTGCTCGCGATGGAGCACGTTGACGACGCCACCCTTAGTGAGATGCTGGCAAGCGCCACCCATACCTCCGGGCAGTTTATTCACTTCAACGATAGCCTTTCCGCCTGCGGGTTACGCTACGTGGGAGATGCGCTGCCGCAGTACGAAACGGGTGAAAGCGTTAGCGAGCAAATTCATCAGCTGCACGCTCTGGTCTCATCCGGACAGACGTCGATTGCCGCGCAGCAATATCTCGACTTTGCCGTCAACCGTCGCGAGCGCGTCAGCCTGCTTTCCCGTGATGATGCCGTCAACGCGGCGGCGCTGGATTTTACCCGCTTAAACGCGCTGCACTGGGCCGGTGATTTCAGGCGTTACCGCAACGAACGGGGTGAGATTGTTAATGCTCACACTAACGCGGAAGGGAAGTTTTTCTCGACGCTTAATACCACGACCCTGCATATTCTCGATCTGCTTGGCGGTGCATGGCCGCTGAGCCTGTCGTTTGAACAACTGGTGTTCAACACCCGTCTTCCTGAAAAGGAGGAGGATGTCGCCCAGCAGGTACTTGAGTCACTGAAAGATCTGTTTCTCAATCAAATTCCGGGACTCTACTGGGCCGGTTCACCAGGGCCATACAATGTTCAACCGGAACGTGAACTTGCCTTCATTTCACCTCTTCAGGCAGGCGATGACGCCGACGTCACGTTTAATCTGTGGGGCGCGCGCGTCACTCTTAGTCAGGAAGAGCGTGAATTTGCACTTGCAGGCATGGATGTCAATCAGGCCAAAAGCAGCGAGCTTTTTTCGGCACTGAAAGCGAAAGGTCTGTTGAAAGGCTCCCCTGAAGCGTGGCGCAGAGCACAGCAGCATTATTTACGCCCGGGGGATGTCGACTATCTCAAACGTAGCATCGATACGCTGTTGCTGCTTAACGTCGGGTCGCAGCAGGGCGGTTTACTGGCTGACGGACAGATAATGGCAGGGGAGAAGGATGAACAGGATCCTGCTATCGATCTCATCTACAAAAACGTCAACGCCCTGATTGCTGCGGGGCTGGCTAAAGACGCGCGCGATTATATCCGCGGACAGATTGAAAACGATCCCCATAACCTGCATATGCTTCGCTGCTATTCCCGCGCCAGCCTGCTGATGGGGGACTGGGATGAGGCCCTATCGGCACTCGGTCAACTGATGAGCCGCTACTCTGCCGGGCAGGATATCTGGTTCGACCTGGCCACGGTGCTGCAGAAAAAGGGGGAGTTGCATTATTCAGCCCGCATCCTCCAGGCGCTGCTGCGGTTGAATAAAAACAACGCGTCATTCTGGAATACGCTGGCGGTGGTGTATCACTCGCGCCGCAACATGGCCATGGCTGAACGCTGTGCCAGAGAGTCTTTGCGCTATAACGCCACGAACCCGCTGCATCTGGCAATGATGGGCATCATTCTTAGTGATAACCAGAAACTGACGGAAGCACGCTATTTCCTTGAGAAATCGCTCGAGTTTGCGCCGGGTGATTTTGACTGTTTCACCAGCTTGCTGTTTGTTCTGACCCACGATTTTTCCGTCTCGCCGGAGGTGCTCTTCGAGCGCCATCTTGCTTATGGCGAGCTGGTGAGCACATGGGCGAAAAAATTCGACCTGGCGCTGCCGTGGCAGGGTAGCAAGGATCCTGAGCGGCCGCTGCGCGTCGGCTTTGTCTCCGGCGATTTCCGCAACCACCCGGTAAGCCGTTTCCTGCGGCCGTTCTGGGATGGTATGGACCGGGAACAGTTCTCCCTCTACGGCTACAGCACGCTCGATAAAGATGATGCCGTCACGGAGCACTTCCGTAACACCTCGACGAAGTGGTTATCCGTTACCGATCTCAATAACGTTGAGCTGGCAAAACAGATCCACAGTGACGGGATCGATATTCTTTTTGACCTCTCGGGCCATACCACCGGAACGCGGTTACCTGCGTTTGCCTTTAAGCCTGCGCCAGTGCAAATCACCTGGCTGGGGTACCCGGGCACGACCGGGATGACGCAGATGGATTACCGCATTATCAGTACCGGGTTTGTCAGAAATGCGGCGATAGACGCGCAGTTCACGGAGAAGCTGATTGCGATCCCGCTTGATAATTTCTTCGAGCCGGATGCGTCCAGTCCTGACGTCAATACGCTGCCAGCCCTGACGAACGGCTGCTTTACCTACGGTAGCTTTAACCGTCCTAAAAAATTGAACGATCGGGTCTTCGCGCTGTGGGCGCGCATTCTCCAGCATAACGCCACGTCAAGGCTGCTGATTGGTTTTATGGATGATGACGCAATGATCGCCCGCTACCGCAAGAAGCTCAATGCGCTGGGCGTGGCGGATGAACAGCTGATCTTCCGTAAAACCACGGGAATGGAGGCCTACCTGCAGATGCATCACGAGGTGGACATGCTCCTTGACTCCTTCCCATACAACGGAGGCACCACCACCAGCCATGGCATCTGGATGGGCGTCCCGACGCTCACCCTGGCAGGGGCGACCTATCCTGCCCGTCAGGGGCTCGAGATTATGCATATCTACGGGCTGGATGAATTTGTTGCGGAAAGTCAGCAGGACTATTTCGATAAAGCCGTGCGCTGGCAAACCCAACTGGAAACCCTTAACGCCTTGCGCCAGAGCATGCGGAGCACGATCCCGACGCAGGGGCAGAGCAATGTGGCGATTCCTTTCCAGCAGGCCCTACGTCAGGCCTGGCGTAAATGGTGTGCTGACGAAGCACCTCACAGTTTCCGGGTAACAGGTACTGAGGATTAACTTATGAAAAATGTCTACGTTACCAGTCCACTTCTTCCGCCACTTGAGGAGTTCATCCCTTACCTGGAGACCTTGTGGGAAAGTAAAATTTTGACCAACAGCGGGCAATTCCATCAGCAACTGGAAGAGGCGCTGGCGGCCTATCTGGGCGTAAAGCATGTCTGCCTGTTCTCTAACGGCACGCTCGCGCTGCTGACGGCGCTGCAGACATTGCGTATTACGGGCGAAGTGATCACCACGCCATACTCCTTTGTCGCCACCTCTCACAGCCTGCTGTGGAATGATTTAACGCCGGTGTTTGCCGATATTGACCCTGTCACGTTTAATATCGATCCGGATCGCATTGAAGAACTGATTACGCCTAAAACAACGGCCATCATGCCGGTCCACTGCTATGGTATTCCGTGCGATATGGAACGCATCCAGAAGATTGCCGATACCTATGGGCTGAAGGTGATTTACGATGCGGCCCACTGTTTCGGCGTCAAACAGGATAACGCCAGCATTCTCAATTATGGCGATCTCTCCGTGCTGAGCTTCCACGCCACGAAGGTATTTAATACCTTCGAAGGGGGCGCCATTATTTGCCACGACGCCAAAACCAAACAGCGCATCGATTATCTTAAAAACTTTGGCTTTGCCGATGAAACCATCGTGATGGCGCCGGGTATTAACGCCAAAATGAATGAAGTGCAGGCGGCCATGGGACTGCTGCAATTAAAGTATATTGACGGTGCGCTGCAGGAGCGCGCGGTGATTTATCAGCGTTACGTTGAACTGCTCGATGCCGCGCTTCCGGCGCTGGAATACATTAAACCGGCCAGTAATATTGAATGGAATTACTCTTACTTCCCGGTACTTATTCGCGCAGATTCGGCGGTCAGCCGGGATGCGATTTATGCGGAATTACGTAAGCATAATATCTATGCCCGCCGTTATTTCTACCCGCTTATCAGCGCCTTCCCGATGTATCGCCACTTCCCGACGGCGAATGTACAACATCTCCCGGTTGCCGATGAAATTTCTCATGCGGTGCTCTGCCTGCCTATCTATCCCGGACTGCCGGTGGCCGATCAGCGACGTATTATTGAGATTATTCAGGGCTTGTTTATCGATGCTGCTCATGCGGCAGAGCCTGCGCTGGTGGTCAATGGATAGGAAAGGAACCCGATGAAGCTGGCGATCATGCAACCCTATTTTTTCCCGTATTGCGGCTATTTTCAGCTCATGGCGGCCGTTGATGCTTTCGTGGTGTATGACAACATCAAATACACGAAAAAAGGGTGGATTAACCGTAACCGTATTCAGATTCGCGGTGCGGAGTCGTTAATCTCGCTGCCGCTAAAAAAAGACTCGGACTTTCTGGATATCAGGGAGCGGCAGCTCTCAGCCACATTTGACCGCAATAAGCTGTGCAATCAGATAATCGGGGCGTATCGCCACGCCCCCTCATTTTCTGCGGTAATGCCGGTTGTTGAGGAGATTATTCAGAACCCGGACGAAAACCTGTTTAATTATCTGTGGCAGGGGCTGAACCGGCTGCGGGACTATTTTGGCTTCTCCTGCGAGCTGATTGTCTCGTCCTCATTACCGGCGAATCACGCGTTAAAGTCTCAGGATCGCGTCATCGATATTTGTCAGGTGATGAACGCCCGTACGTATATTAATCCCCCGGGGGGCATGGCGCTCTATTCCCGGGAGGATTTTGTCGACCGCGGGCTTGAGCTGAAATTTATCCAGCCGCAGCCGTGGCACTACCCGCATTCTGACGCGGCGTTTATTCCGTGGCTGTCGATTATTGACGTCATGATGTTTAACCCTCGCAATGAGGTGGTTCGTCGCCTCCAGCATGGTTATGAGTTAATTTAATATGTTTACATGGAAAAAATTGGGTAAGGTCTTTACCCCGCAGGAAGTGACCCATCTCCCCTGGCTTAAAGAGTTTGCGCAGGCCCCTGCGACGCTGATCTTTGATGATTTCGTACGCGTCTATTTCTCCTGCCGTCCACCCGCCGATGAACAGGGAAAATATGTCAGCTACTCTGCCTGGGTCGATTTGGCACGTGACGATCTCTTCCACGTGTTGCGCGTCGCCCGCGAACCGATTCTCCCGTTGGGCGGATACGGAGAGTTCGACGAATTTGGAACCTATCCCGTCTCCGTAATGCGCGATAACGATGTGGTAAAAGCCTGGTATGCAGGCTGGACCCGCTGCGAATCGGTGCCGTTTAACGTGGCGATTGGCATGGCGATGAGCCATGACCAGGGGGAAACCTTTGTTAAAGCGGGCCCGGGACCGGCAATTGGCTACTCACCGGATGAGCCGTTTGTGATGAGTGGGCCAAAAATTCGCAGATTCAATAACCAGTGGCAGCTTTTTTATATCGCCGGGCGCAAATGGAAGTGGGTGGATGGCCGCGCAGAGCCGGTCTACAAGATCCGCATGGCGACCTCTGACGATGGCATCAACTGGACGAAGCTGAATAAAGATCTGATCCCCAGCCGTATCGAAGAGGACGAGGCGCAGGCCAGCCCGGATGTCTTTTACGCCAACGGCAAATACCATATGTTCTTTTGCTACCGCTACAGCGCCCATTATCGCGGAAAGCAGAACGGTTACCGCATCGGCTACGCGTGGAGTCTGGATATGATCACGTGGCATCGGGATGACAGTAAAGCTGGCATTGATGTGTCTGCCTCCGGGTGGGATGCCGAGATGATCAGCTACCCACACGTATTTGAACTGGATGGCACTATTTACATGGCTTATCTGGGGGATCAGGTGGGCCGCTATGGCTTTGGCCTGGCACAACTGGAGGGCAAATTATGCTAACCCTGAACTGGCGTAAGCACGGACTAATCTATTCGCCGTCACAGTTTCCTCCTCTGGCAAATGGGGTGGGGTTTGCCCAGTCTCCGCAAGCGCTGGTGTTTGATGACTTTGTCCGTATCTACTTCTCCACGCGTGAGCAAGAAAAGCACTCAGCAAAGTTCATCAGCCGCGTCTGCTATGTGGATATGGATAAATCTCTGCGGGAGGTGCTTCGCATCAGTCCCGAGCCGGTGCTTGCTCCTGCTGAACTGGGCACATTCGACGAGCACGGTATCTTCCCCTGCAACGTTTTGCGTCACGACGGCAAAATCATGGCATGGACAACCGGGTGGAACCGTCGCGTTTCGGTCTCGGTTGATACGGCTATTGGTCTGGCAGTAAGCACAGACAATGGCGAACACTTCACCCGTGTCGGAACCGGGCCGGTGATGGGCCCCTCATTGCACGAGCCGCACTTAGTGGGGGATGCCTTTGTTATCCATACCCGTGAACGTTTCCACATGTGGTACATCTTTGGCACGGGCTGGAAAAAGCGCACGCCGGAATCGGTGCCGGATCGCATTTATAAAATTGCCCATGCGGAATCAGACGATGGCATCAACTGGCAGCGTGACAGCCAGCAAATCATTCCTTCGGTGCTGGGGGAAGACGAATGCCAGGCGCTGCCGACGGTGATTGAAATCAATGGCCGGTATCATATGGTCTTTTGCTTCCGGGAGTGTTTCGATTTCCGTACTGGGCAGGGGCGCGGTTATCGTCTGGGCTATGCCTGGTCTGATGATTTACACCACTGGCATCGTGATGATAGCCAGATGGCGTCGCTCGCGTCCGTGGATGACTGGGACAGCGAAATGCAGTGCTATCCCCATCTTTTCCGCTGCGATGAAAAAGTCTATTTGCTTTATAACGGTAATGCGTTTGGCAAAGCGGGCTTCGGCCTTGCGGAACTGGTGTTATGAATCGCTGGGTGTTTTGTCAAAACCGCGCCTCTCGTGAGGAGATAGTCGAACATTTTAACCGGTGTGACCCGCTATTTATTGCGTCAATCAGCGAAAGAATAGCGTTACAGGACTATGCCCAAAAAATAGTGGCGCGGGCATGGCGAAGCGAAGCCTGGCAAAACAACACGCTCAGCGGACTGGTGGCTGCCTATTATAACGCGCAGCGTCAGCAGGGATTTATTACCAATGTTTCCGTTTTGCCGGACGCTCAGCATTGCGGCATGGGTAGCCAGCTGTTAATTCAAAGCATTGCACATTTACACTCCCTGGGTGTGACTGAAATTAATCTTGAAGTCGATAAGAATAACGTGTCGGCACAACGTTTATATCTAAAGCATGGTTTTACCTTTGGAATAGCGAACGGTTCAAAGATAACCATGACTTTACAGAGAGAGAAAACAACATGACCCTTCGTGATTACAATCTGGAAATCAAGGATACTGCCGATCATCAGTACGCCTATAACTTTGATTTTGATGTGATGCACCCTTTTATGATTCGTGCGTTCACACCGTTCTTTAAGCCGGGTAATTTACTTGAACTGGGTAGTTTTAAAGGTGATTTCACCGCACGCCTGGCTGAAAAATTTAACGCCATCACCTGCGTGGAAGCTTCCGAAGAGGCGATGGCCATCGCCCGTGAGCGCCTGGGAAAAAATGTCTCGTTTGTCCATTCCCGCTTTGAGGATGTTCAACTTCCTGAGCGTTATGACAATATTGTTCTCACCCATGTGCTGGAGCATATTGACGATCCCGTTAACCTCTTAAAACGCATTAATGATGAATGGCTAACGGATGACGGACACCTTTTTCTGGTGTGTCCCAATGCGCATGCCGCTTCCCGACAGATTGCGGTTAAAATGGGATTAATCTCGCATAATAGTGCGGTGACAGAGGCCGAGTTTCTCCATGGCCATCGTTGCACTTATTCTCTGGATACGCTTGAGAGAGATGCCCGTCTTGCCGGACTGAATGTGGTGTATCGCACAGGTATTTTTTTCAAAGCGCTGGCTAATTTCCAGTGGGATAAACTTTTACAGACGGATATCATCTCGACGCAATATCTTGAGGGCTGCTACGAGTTAGGCCATCAATACCCTGATTTATGTTCAAGCATATTCTTGCTGTGTAAAAAAGGCTGACGTTATTCCTGCTGCAGGATGCATGTTATCCCGACATGCATCGGTAACCCCCAAATAACCCCTTATTTTACCCACTATTCATCCAATTGAACGCCCTGCAGAATCGGATAATCATGCCGATAACTCAACTAACGCAGGGCTGTTTATCGTGAATTCACTCTATACCGCTGAAGGTGTAATGGATAAACACTCGCTGTGGCAGCGTTATGTCCCGCTGGTGCGTCACGAAGCATTGCGCCTCCAGGTGCGTTTGCCGGCGAGCGTGGAACTGGACGATCTGCTACAGGCGGGCGGTATCGGGTTATTGAATGCAGTTGACCGATACGACGCTCTGCAAGGAACGGCATTTACCACTTACGCAGTTCAGCGTATTCGTGGTGCGATGCTGGACGAGCTGCGCAGCCGGGACTGGGTGCCGCGCAGTGTTCGCCGCAACGCGCGCGAAGTGGCGCATGCGATGGGGCAGCTGGAACAGGAACTGGGACGCAACGCGACGGAAACGGAAGTGGCGGAACGGCTTGGTATTCCTGTTGAAGAGTATCGTCAGATGTTGCTCGATACCAATAATAGCCAACTCTTCTCTTATGACGAGTGGCGCGAAGAGCATGGCGATAGCATCGAGCTGGTGACGGATGAGCATCAGCAAGAAAACCCGTTACACCATTTAATGGAAGGTAATTTACGCCAGCGCGTGATGGAAGCCATTGAAGCTTTGCCAGAGCGCGAACAGCTGGTGTTAACCCTCTATTATCAGGAAGAGCTTAATCTCAAAGAGATTGGCGCTGTTCTGGAAGTGGGAGAGTCGCGGGTAAGCCAGCTGCACAGCCAGGCCATCAAACGCTTACGAACCAAGCTGGGTAAGTTATAGGTGATTGATTCACCTGAAAAATGCCGCACAACGTATTGACAACCAGGAGTTATCATGACGGTGCAGCAATCTAAAAGACGGCCTTTAAGCCGCTACCTGAAAGACTTTAAACACAGCCAGACGCATTGCGCCCACTGTAACAAGTTACTCGATCGTATCACGCTGGTTCGTCGTGGCGAAATCGTCAATAAAATTGCGATTTCTCGTCTCGACACGTTGATGGACGAAGCCGCGTGGCTCGAAGAGCAGAAAGAGTGGGTGGCGCTTTGCCGTTTCTGTGGCGATCTCCACTGCAAAGAGCAAAGCGACTTCTTCGATATTATCGGTTTCAAACAGTTCCTGTTTGAACAGACCGAGATGAGCCACGGGACCGTTCGAGAATACGTGGTTCGCCTGCGTCGCCTGGGACAGCATCTGACCGTGAATAACATTTCCCGCGATCTGCTCAAGACCGGCTATCTGGATGAAAACCTGGAGCCGTGGCTGCCTGCGACCAGTACCAATAACTACCGTATTGCGCTGCGCAAGTACGCACAATATAAGGTCCAAATGCCGGCGGCGGTAAAGCAGAAAGCCCACGCCGGGACAACTTCTGATATATATTAAAAAAGAATAAGATGTAGCGCAGTCGCCTTTGACCTTGCAGGCGATTTCTCTACACTACACAAAAATTCCACTATATCGGGGTACTTATGAAATTAGCACTTCTGGGTCGTCAGGCGCTGATGGGCGTTATGGCCGTTGCGCTGGTCGCGGGAATGAGCGTGAAAACCTTCGCCGCAGAGAACCTGCTTAACAAAGTGAAAGAGCGCGGTACGCTGTTGGTCGGGCTGGAAGGAACCTATCCTCCGTTCAGCTTCCAGGGTGATGACGGTAAACTGACCGGTTTCGAAGTGGAATTTGCGGAAGAACTGGCGAAACACCTTGGGGTGAAAGCGTCCCTGAAACCGACCAAATGGGACGGTATGCTGGCGTCGCTGGATTCCAAACGTATTGATGTGGTGATTAACCAGGTGACCATTTCTGACGAGCGTAAGAAGAAGTATGACTTCTCCACGCCGTACACCGTGTCCGGTATCCAGGCGCTGGTGAAGAAAGGCAACGAAGGCTCAATCAAAACGGCCGCGGATCTGAAAGGTAAGAAAGTCGGTGTCGGTCTCGGAACCAACTACGAAGAGTGGCTGCGCCAGAACGTTCAGGGTGTGGATATCCGCACCTATGATGATGACCCGACAAAATACCAGGATCTCCGCGTTGGCCGTATCGATGCCATCCTGGTTGACCGTCTGGCGGCACTGGATCTGGTGAAGAAAACCAACAACACCCTGGCGGTCGCCGGTGATGCGTTCTCTCGTCAGGAATCCGGGGTTGCTGTCCGTAAAGGTAACGAAGACCTGGTCAAGGCGATCGACTCCGCCATTGCGGATATGCAAAAAGACGGCAGCCTGAAAGCGCTTTCTGAGAAGTGGTTTGGGGCAGACGTCACCAAATAAGTCTTTGACGTTAAAAAAAGGCGCTTTTAAAAGCGCCTTTTTTATTTCTTACGCGTCTGCGTGCATAATGAAAAATATCACATTTTGTCTGAGTTACCGGAGAACCCATGTCACTACAGAATTTAACGCGCTTTCCCCGCCTGGAGTTTATCGGCGCGCCGACGCCGCTGGAGTATCTGCCGCGATTTTCTGACTATTTAGGACGCGATATTTTTATTAAGCGTGATGACGTGACGCCAATGGCGATGGGGGGCAATAAGCTGCGCAAACTGGAGTTTCTGGCGGCTGACGCGCTGCGTGAAGGGGCGGATACGCTCGTCACCGCAGGGGCGATTCAGTCCAACCACGTTCGCCAGACGGCGGCGGTGGCGGCAAAACTTGGGCTGCACTGCGTGGCGTTGCTGGAAAACCCAATCGGTACACGGGCAGAGAACTACCTGACCAACGGCAACCGTTTGCTGCTAGATCTCTTTAACGTGCAGGTCGAAATGGTCGATGCGTTGACCGACCCGACCGCACAGCTCGATGAGCTGGCCACACGCCTTGAAGCGCAGGGCTTTCGTCCGTATGTCATTCCGGTGGGCGGCTCGAATGCGATGGGTGCGCTGGGGTATGTGGAAAGCGCGCTGGAGATTGCTCAGCAGTGCGAAGGGGCGGTGAGCCTCTCGTCAGTGGTGGTTGCCTCTGGCAGTGCAGGTACGCACGCGGGGCTGGCCGTCGGGCTGGAGCACTTGCTGCCGGACGTTGAGCTGATTGGTGTGACGGTATCGCGCAGCGTTGCAGATCAGAAACCCAAAGTGCTGAGCTTGCAGCAGGCGGTGGCAGAGCAGCTGGAGCTGAAGGCAAAGGCCGATATTCTGCTCTGGGACGACTATTTTGCGCCGGGTTACGGCACACCGAACGAAGAGGGAATGGAAGCGGTTAAACTGCTGGCGCGCCTTGAAGGCATACTGCTGGATCCGGTCTATACGGGCAAAGCGATGGCCGGGCTTATTGATGGCATTGCGCAGAAACGCTTTAAGGATGAAGGCCCGATTTTATTTGTGCACACCGGCGGCGCGCCCGCGCTGTTTGCCTATCATCCTCATGTCTAAAAATCAGGTCGAAAAATAATAATGCAAGAAAGTATTCAACTGGTTATCGATTCGCTGCCGTTCCTGCTGAAAGGCGCGGTGTTCACCTTACAGCTCAGTATTGGTGGCATGTTCTTCGGCCTGGTACTCGGGTTTGTGCTGGCCTTAATGCGTATGTCGCCCGTCTGGCCGGTGCGCTGGCTGGCTCGCTTTTATATCTCTGTGTTTCGCGGCACGCCGCTTATCGCGCAGCTCTTTATGATCTACTACGGTTTACCACAGTTCGGGATTGAACTGGACCCGATCCCGGCAGCGATGATTGGTCTGTCGCTTAATACGGCGGCGTATACCTCGGAAACCCTGCGTGCGGCAATTTCGTCGATTGATAAAGGGCAGTGGGAAGCCGCGGCCAGTATCGGTATGACACCGTGGCAAACCTTGCGCCGGGCCATTCTGCCGCAGGCGGCGCGGGTGGCGTTGCCGCCGCTCAGCAACAGCTTTATCAGCCTGGTGAAAGACACCTCGCTGGCTGCGACGATTCAGGTGCCGGAACTGTTCCGTCAGGCGCAGCTTATCACCTCGCGCACGCTTGAAGTGTTTACCATGTATCTTGCTGCCTCGCTGATCTACTGGGTGATGGCGACGGTGCTGTCTGCCCTGCAAAACTATTTTGAAAACCAGCTTAACCGCCAGGAGCGTGATCCAAAATGAGTGCTATCGACGTTAAAAACCTGGTGAAGAAATTCCACGGGCAAACGGTGCTCCACGGGATCGATCTGGAGGTGGAGCAGGGTGAAGTGGTGGCGATTATCGGCCCGAGCGGCTCAGGAAAAACCACGCTGCTGCGCAGCATTAACCTGCTTGAACAGCCGGAGGGAGGCACCATTCGGGTTGGGGAGATCACCATTGATACCGGTAAATCCATCAGCCAGCAAAAAGGGCTGATCCGCCAGCTGCGCCAGCACGTGGGGTTTGTTTTCCAGAGCTTCAATCTGTTCCCGCACCGGACGGTGCTGGAGAACATTATTGAAGGTCCGGTGATTGTGAAAGGTGAACCAAAAGAGGAAGCCACGGCACGCGCGCGTGAACTGCTTGCCAAAGTGGGGCTGGCAGGGAAAGAGACCAGCTACCCGCGTCGTCTTTCGGGCGGGCAACAGCAGCGTGTGGCGATAGCCCGCGCGCTGGCAATGCGCCCGGATGTGATCCTCTTTGACGAACCCACTTCTGCGCTCGATCCTGAGCTGGTGGGCGAGGTGCTTAACACCATTCGTCAGCTGGCACAGGAGAAACGCACCATGGTCATTGTGACTCACGAAATGAGCTTTGCCCGTGACGTCGCCGACCGGGCTATTTTCATGGATCAAGGACGGATTGTGGAGCAGGGGCCGGCAAAAAGTTTATTTGCCAACCCGCAGCAGCCGCGAACCCGTCAATTCCTTGAAAAATTCCTTATGCAGTAGCATTTTTGCACGCATTTGCTCCAGATTTTTCTTCTGGAGCAAATTATTCTCTCGCGGTTTCGTCTGCCATGTTTTTTTATTCCGCTCAGTACAGATAAACCTTATCAAAACTAAAGTTAATTGTGCTATTGCCGATATTTTGTGGTTAGAAATAAGTTTTATGTGTTAGGTTATATTCATCTTAATAATGAATATCATTTCAGAGGCTTCATTTAGTAAGTATGAAGGATTCAGACTTTTTCACCTGGCGACGGGATTGCTTCCTCCGGTTTCAGGCACTGACCAGTGCCAGTGAGGTATATCAGGAACTACAGCGACAAACTCAGGCGCTCGAATTTGATTATTACGCACTCTGTGTACGCCATCCTGTGCCATTTACGCGCCCCAGGATATCTGTACACGCCACGTATCCACAACGGTGGATGGCGCAATATCAGTCAGAGAATTATTTCGCCATTGATCCGGTGCTCAAACCGGAGAATTTCATTCAGGGCCATTTACCCTGGACGGATGAATTATTCGCGGATGCTGAGGCATTATGGAATGGCGCACGCGACCATGGCTTGCGTAAGGGAATAACACAGTGCCTGATGCTGCCAAATCACGCGCTCGGTTTCCTGTCCGTTTCGTGTACCAGCGTTCAGGCGGGCGCGATCACCAGCGAAGAATTAGAGCTGCGGTTGCAGATGCTGCTGCAAATGGCGTTAACCAGCCTGCTGCGTTTTGAAGATGAGATGGTGATGCCACCCGAAATGAAATTCAGCAAACGTGAGCGGGAAATTCTGAAATGGACTGCGGAAGGGAAGACATCAGCGGAAATAGCGATCATTCTCTCTATCTCGGAGAATACCGTTAACTTCCATCAGAAGAATATGCAGAAGAAATTCAACGCGCCAAACAAGACGCAGATTGCGTGTTACGCGGCGGCGACAGGGTTAATCTGAGCAGAGAGAACGTTCTGCGTGCCAGACGAGATAACGGCTGAATGCAACACATTCAGCCGTTTTTTTTTACTGACGGTAGGCTTGTTTAATTTGCTTAACGGTATTGGCAAATACCGCTGACTCAGCCTGGTTTTCCATCTGCGCGATTTGCTTTTCCATTTTAATGATCACACGTCCGGCGTCAGCCTGACCCATTGCCTGTAACATCAGCGTCAGCAGGGCTTTCAGGCAGTTGACTTCCTGGGCCAGTTCCTGGCTATTCTCCGCAGTTGCAAATTCAGGTGTGCTCATTTATTTTCCTCGTTATAAAACAGCGCTCGCGCGCGATGATGCAAGTCAAGGCGGCGGAGTATACCACAAGCTGTTCCAAAAAATGCAGCGGTTGTTTTTCATACTTTTCCGCAGGGTGTTTATTTGCATAAACACCGCGTGCCAGTAAACTGTACAGGGTCGAAGATTATTAATTGTTTATGGCCGGTTCGCTTGCCGTTAATTATTGTTACAAAAATTTGAGAACTGTTTTTTTGACCGTGACGGGGTAGGAATTTTTGTAACTTTTTGAATACAGATGCTTAAAAAAAGCCGTACAAGCGCTCACCGCGCGGGCTTTCTTTCCAGCATCTGTACAGGCTAATTTCCAAAAACGCGAGCGAAATCGAATAGCCGGTTTTTTAACGTTTTAATCTTGTGAGGAAAAACGTTAATATAAAGCCAATTATCACTCAGTAGCGTTATCCCTATTCTGGAGACATTCCCTTTGATCAACGTCCTTCTTGTTGATGACCACGAACTGGTGCGCGCAGGGATACGACGCATTCTTGAAGATATAAAAGGTATTAAAGTTGCCGGTGAGGCGTGCTGTGGCGAAGATGCCGTTAAATGGTGCCGCACCAATTCAGCCGATGTGGTGCTGATGGATATGAACATGCCCGGTATCGGTGGGCTTGAAGCAACACGCAAAATCGCGCGTACCTTTGTTGACACAAAAGTCATCATGCTGACCGTACATACCGAAAACCCGCTTCCTGCGAAGGTGATGCAAGCAGGGGCGGCAGGTTACCTCAGTAAAGGCGCCGCGCCGCAGGAAGTGGTGAACGCGATTCGTTCCGTCTTTGCCGGCCAGCGTTACATTGCTTCCGACATTGCGCAACAAATGGCGCTGAGCCAGATTGAGCCGGAGAAAACCGAATCTCCGTTTGCCAGTTTGTCTGAGCGTGAATTGCAGATTATGCTGATGATCACCAAAGGCCAGAAGGTGAATGAGATCTCGGAGCAACTGAATCTCAGCCCGAAAACGGTGAACAGCTATCGTTATCGGATGTTCAGTAAACTGAACATCCACGGTGATGTTGAACTGACTCATCTTGCCATCCGTCATGGTCTGTGTAATGCGGAGACGTTATTAAGTCAGTGAGTGATGCATTTGATTCAAAAGCATTTCTGAAAACCGTGACCAGCCAGCCTGGCGTTTATCGCATGTATGACGCTGGCGGTACGGTTATCTACGTGGGGAAGGCGAAAGATCTCAAGAAACGCCTCTCCAGCTATTTTCGCAGCAACCTTGCCTCCCGTAAGACTGAAGCGCTGGTCGCGCTTATCCAGAATATTGATGTCACCGTCACCCATACGGAGACAGAAGCACTCCTGCTTGAGCACAACTATATTAAGCTCTATCAGCCGCGCTATAACGTTCTGCTGCGGGATGATAAATCCTACCCGTTTATTTTTCTGAGCGGCGATACCCATCCCCGGCTCGCGATGCACCGTGGTGCGAAACATGCGAAGGGTGAATACTTTGGGCCGTTTCCTAACGGCTATGCCGTGCGTGAGACGCTGGCGCTGCTGCAAAAAATCTTTCCTGTTCGTCAGTGCGAAAACAGTGTCTACCGTAACCGCTCGCGTCCGTGCCTGCAGTACCAGATTGGCCGCTGTCTGGGGCCCTGCGTCGCCGGGCTGGTGAGTGAAGAAGAGTACGCGCAGCAGGTTGAGTACGTGCGCCTGTTTTTAGCCGGTAAAGACGATCAGGTCCTGACCCAACTGATTGCCCGTATGGAGAAAGCCAGCGCCGCGCTGGAGTTTGAAGAGGCCGCGCGCATACGTGACCAGATTCAGGCGGTGCGCCGGGTGACGGAGAAACAGTTTGTTTCGAACACCGGTGACGATCTCGACGTGATCGGCGTTGCCTTTGATGCCGGTCTGGCCTGTGTGCATGTGCTGTTTATTCGTCAGGGCAAAGTGCTCGGCAGCCGCAGCTATTTCCCTAAAGTACCAGGCGGTACGGAGCTGGGTGAAGTGGTTGAAACTTTTGTCGGCCAGTTTTATCTGCAGGGGAGCCAGATGCGTACGCTGCCGTCGGAGATCCTGCTTGATTTTAACCTTGCGGATAAAACCCTGCTGGCCGATTCCTTATCCGAGCTGGCGGGACGCCGGGTGAATGTCCAGACCAAACCGCGCGGCGACCGTGCGCGTTATCTGAAGCTGGCGCGTACCAATGCCGCGACAGCGCTCAGCACCAAACTTTCCCAGCAGTCGACGGTGAGCCAGCGTTTAACGGCTCTGGCGACGCTTCTGAAATTGCCGGAAGTGAAACGCATGGAGTGTTTCGACATCAGCCATACCATGGGGGAGCAGACCGTTGCTTCCTGCGTGGTGTTCGATGCGAACGGTCCGCTGCGTGCTGAGTATCGTCGCTACAACATCACCGGCATCACCCCGGGGGATGACTATGCGGCAATGAATCAGGTGCTGCGTCGTCGCTATGGTAAAGCTATTGAAGAGAGCAAGATCCCGGATGTGATCCTGATTGACGGCGGAAAAGGGCAGCTCGGGCAGGCGAAGGCGGTCTTTGAATCCCTGGATGTCAGCTGGGATAAAAACCATCCCCTGCTGTTGGGGGTGGCAAAAGGGGCCGATCGTAAAGCCGGGCTGGAGACGCTATTCTTCGAGCCGGAAGGTGAGGGCTTTAGCCTGCCGCCGGATTCCCCGGCGCTGCATGTTATTCAGCATATTCGCGATGAGTCGCACGATCACGCCATTAGCGGTCACCGTAAAAAACGGGCGAAGGTGAAAAACACCAGCACGCTGGAGACCATTGAAGGCGTTGGGCCAAAACGTCGCCAGATGCTGCTGAAGTATATGGGCGGATTGCAAGGATTACTCAACGCCAGCATGGAGGAAATTGCAAAAGTGCCGGGTATTTCGCAAGGGCTGGCAGAAAAGATCTACTACTCGTTGAAACATTGAGGGCTCTGTAGCAACATAGAGCTAAATTTTACTGACAACAAATAGTTACCGTCATTATGCAATATAACATCCCTACGTTGCTCACTCTCTTTCGCGTCGTGCTTATACCGTTCTTTGTACTCGCGTTTTATCTGCCGTTTGTCTGGGCCCCTTTTGCCTGTGCGCTGATTTTCCTGGTTGCCGCGGTCACCGACTGGTTTGATGGTTATCTGGCGCGCCGCTGGAACCAAAGCACCCGTTTTGGTGCTTTCCTCGATCCGGTGGCCGATAAAGTGATGGTGGCTATTGCCATGGTGCTGGTGGCTGAACATTACCACACCTGGTGGGTGACACTGCCAGCCGCCACCATGATTGGACGCGAGATCATCATCTCTGCACTGCGTGAATGGATGGCTGAACTGGGTAAACGCAGCAGCGTGGCGGTATCCTGGATCGGTAAAGTGAAAACCACCGCGCAAATGGCGGCGCTGGTCTGGATGCTGTGGCGTCCGAACGCCTGGGTAGAGTGGGCGGGAATCTGCCTGCTGTGGGTTGCCGCGGTGCTGACCCTGTGGTCAATGCTGCAATATTTGAACGCGGCGCGCGGAGATTTGCTTGAACAGTGATCGTTTCGCCGTAATTTTCAGCAAACGATCCGGGGATGCAAAAAATAACGTTGACTCATCACGTCATATCAGTAGAATGCAACGCATCGAACGGCGGCACAGTTAGCCGGACGATAATGAAATCAAGTGGTTAGCAGTTAACTTGATGACATGCGGGAATAGCTCAGTTGGTAGAGCACGACCTTGCCAAGGTCGGGGTCGCGAGTTCGAGTCTCGTTTCCCGCTCCAGATTAAAGACATGCGCAATAGCGGGTGTCAGTTTAAAAAAGTTTTACGGCGCGTTAGCAAAGCGGTTATGTAGCGGATTGCAAATCCGTCTAGTCCGGTTCGACTCCGGAACGCGCCTCCACTTTCTTCCCTGGCCGGATGGTGGAATCGGTAGACACAAGGGATTTAAAATCCCTCGGCGTTCGCGCTGTGTGGGTTCAAGTCCCACTCCGGCTACCATGGGAAACAAAGAATAATCAAAGCAATAAGCAGTGTCGTGAAACCACCGAAAGGTGGTTTTTTTGTGTCTGCAAATCCGACATCACACCCCGCCCAAATACGCCTTCCTCACCTCCTGATTCCCCAGTAACTCCTCACCGCTGCCGCTCAGGCGGATCTGCCCGTTAACCATCACGTAGCCGCGGTCAGAAAGCTTCAGCGCGTGGTGCGCATTCTGCTCCACCAGAAAAATGGTCATCCCGTTGCGGGCCAGTTCGCGCAGCGTCTGGAAGATCTGTTTCACCACAATCGGGGCCAGGCCGAGGCTGGGTTCATCCAGTAACAGGAGTTTAGGGCGGCTCATCAGCGCCCGGGCGATAGCCAGCATCTGCTGTTCCCCGCCGGACATGGTCATCGCGCGCTGTTTACGCCGCTCTTTGAGGCGAGGGAAGAGGTCAAACATGGTGTGCATATCTTCCGTTGCAAACTGGCTGCCAATGGGGATGGTCCCCATCAGCAGGTTCTCCTCCACGGTCATATCGGGAAAAATGCGTCGTCCTTCCGGCGCCTGGGCAATGCCTTCGGAGGCGACATAGTGGGTCGATTTATGGCTAATGTCCTCTCCGCAAAACACGATCTGCCCGCTGCGAATACGCGGCTGGCCGAAGATAGACATCAGTAATGTCGATTTACCCGCGCCGTTAGCGCCTATCAGCGCCACGGTTTCCCCTTTGTTTACTTCAAGTGTTACCTGTTTCAGCGCCTGGATCACGCCGTAAAACACGTCCACCTCGCGAAAGGCCAGCATCGGTTCGCTCATAGATTGACCTCGCTTTCATCGGTGCCCAGATACGCGGCGATCACTTTTTCATCATGCTGGATCTGCTCGGGTTTTCCCCTGGCGATGACGTCTCCATGGTCGAGCACAATGATGTCGTCCGAAATCTCCATCACCATTCCCATATCGTGTTCAATCAACAGTACCGTAATGCCGTGGTGGTCGCGCAGAAAACGGATGATGTTGCTCAGCTTGTGCGTTTCAACCGGGTTGAGCCCGGCGGCGGGTTCATCCAGACAGATCATCTCTGGTCCGGTGCACATGGCGCGCGCGATTTCCAGACGCCGCTGCTGGCCGTAGGACATCTCGCCCGCCAGGCGATTGGCACACTCCACAAGATCCACCACCTCAAGCCAGTAGAAGGCCCTGTCCAGGGCGTCGCTCTCTGCCCGTCGGTAAGCGGGGGTATTGAGGATCCCGGCGAGCAAATTACGGTTAACGCGCATATGCTGTGCGACCAGCAGGTTTTCCACGACCGACATCTCGCGGAACAGACGAATGTTCTGGAAGGTGCGTGCCAGCCCGGCGCGGTTAACCAGATGCGTCCCGCCAAACATCTTATAGAAAAGGCGCTGCCCCAACTGTGCAGGGTGAATCCAGTCGTCCGGCTGGAATTTTTGCCCGAGTACCTGAATGACGTTGGTCGTTCTGTTGCGTGCATTAAACAGAATGTTCCCGCCGGACGCTTTATAGAAGCCGGTCAGGCAGTTAAAGACGGTGGTTTTGCCAGCGCCGTTTGGGCCGATAAGGGCGGTAATTGAACCGCGCTGCACGTCGAGATTGACGTCATTAAGCGCCTTGATCCCGCCAAAATGCATCATCAGGTGCTCTACGCTTAAAATCGTTCCGTTCATGGCGCCACGCCCTTACGCACGGCAAACCCGCTGCGGTTAATGCGGATCAACCCGCGCGGACGCCAGATCATCATCACCACCATCAGCATGCCAAACAGCAGGACGCGATACTCAGCAAAGCTGCGCAACAACTCGGGTGTCACGGTGAGCACAAAGGCTGCCAGCACGACTCCGAGCGTGGAGCCCATGCCGCCCAGTACCACGATGGCGAGGATCAGCGCAGATTCAAAAAAGGTGAATGAGGTTGGATTCACAAAACCCTGATAGGTGGCAAAGAACACGCCCGCAATCCCGGCCGTTGACGCGCCCAGCGTAAAGGCCGAAAGCTTAACCAGCACATGGTTGAGGCCCATGGAGCGGCAGGCGATTTCATCTTCCCGCAGGGCTTCCCATGCCCGGCCAATTGGCATTCGCGTCAGGCGATGCTTGACATAAAGCACCAGCAGCACCACCAGAAACAGCACCGCGTAAATAAAGATAAACTTCATATTCGGGTTGTACGTCAGATGGAAAAATTCATGAAATGGCACGCCACCTTCTTTGGCGCGTCGACCAAACTCCAGTCCGAAAAACGTAGGCGGCGGCGCTGACACGCCATTAGGCCCGCCGGTGAAAGTTAGCCAGTTGTTCAGCACCAGACGGATAATTTCCCCGAACCCGAGCGTCACAATCGCCAGGTAGTCGCCGTGCATGCGCAGCACCGGGAAGCCGAGCAGGGCACCGGCAGCCGCAGCCATAATTGCCGCCAGCGGCAGCATGCTCCAGAATCCGAGTCCCAGATATTGATACCCCAACGCCAGCCCGTAAGCGCCGATGGCGTAGAAGGCGACATACCCCAGATCCAGCAGTCCGGCCAGACCCACGACGATATTCAGGCCGAGGCCGAGCAGGACGTAAATCAGCCCGAGGATAGCCACCGTCAGCAGGTATTTGGTGGCGACAAACGGGAAGCAGATCGCAAGGGCGATCGCCAGAGGAATAACCCAGCGCAGACGGCTTTTGTATTCCGGTGGGCGAACATATACCCCCGCGCTGTCGGCTTCGAACCGCGCCTGAAAACGGGCCCCGGCAGCGGTACTTAAAAAAGCGCTCAGCAGAAAACGCCCAACCATCACTGTGCCGACCATCCAGGCCAGGCGCTGTCCGGCAAAGTTAAAGCTATATCCGTCCAGCACCACACCTGCAATCGGGCCAAAAATAATCAATGCGATCAGCCCGGAAAACATCGCGTCCAGCAGGCAGCGCTTGAGGGAGAAACCGTGTGATGTCATTGTTTTCTCCTTCACACTTTGGCCACGACAGGGCGGCCGAGCAGCCCCTGAGGGCGGAAAATCAGGATCATGACCAGCAGCCCAAACGAGAACACATCTTTGTAGTCCGAGTTCACCATGCCGGAAAACTGAGCCTCGGCCACCCCCAGAATCAGCCCGCCGAGCATCGCGCCGGGCAAAGAGCCGATCCCCCCGAGCACCGCGGCGGTAAAGGCTTTGATACCAATCACAAACCCGACGTAGAAATCAAAGGTGCCGTAATTCATGGTAATGAGCACCCCGGCCAGACCGGCCATTGCCGCGCCAATGACAAATACCAGAGAAATAATCCTGTCGGTATTTATCCCCAGAATGGAGGCCATTTTTCGATCCTGTTGTACCGCGCGACACATGCGTCCCAGCCGGGTATGGCTGATAATCCAGGTGAGCAATAGCATCCCGGCGAAGGAGGCGACCAGAATGAATACTTTGGTATAGGTAATCTGCACGAACCCCTCTCCCAGATGCAGACGAATCACGCCGTCCAGCATGGTGGGAACCCCTTGCTGACGCGGCCCCTGGCTCAGTTGCGCGTAATTTTGCAGGATAAGCGACATGCCGATGGCGGAGATCAGCGGCGCCAGACGGGTGGAGTTGCGTAGCGGTTTATAGGCAATGCGCTCGATGGTCCAGCCATACACTCCGGTGACCACGATGGTGAATACCAGCGTGCCGAGGATCAGTAGAGGGAACGACTGCAGGCCGAAGAAGGAGAGCAGCGCCAGGCCAATCGCGCAGAGATAGGCAGAGATCATATACACTTCGCCGTGGGCGAAGTTAATCATCCCGATGATGCCGTACACCATCGTATAACCGATGGCGATGAGTCCGTAGACGGAGCCCAGCGTTAAGCCATTAATTAACTGTTGCAGGAAGAATGTACTCATCTTAGCGCGCTCTTTATAACGGCCGCACAAACCGCGCAGCCTGATGTGTTGTTTGCGTCGGCAGGCGGCCCTGCCGACGTTGAGCGTGACTCCGTCCCGTTACGGCACTTCCTTATACTTTCCTTTGTCGTCCCACTGATACACCACGTAGTCAGAGACTTTCAGATCGCCTTTGCTGTCCCAGGCTTTTTTGCCCATCACCGTATCGACGGAATTAGCCTTCAGCCATTCGCTGGCTTTGGCTGAGTCCTTGCCGCCCGTCGCCTTGAATGCCGCGGCGATAGCCTGCACGGAGGCATAGGAGTAGAGGGTGTATCCTTCCGGTTCGAATTTACCGGCGCGGAATTTCTCAATAACCGCTTTACCGTCCGGGATCAGGCGCGGATCTTTACCGAAGGTCATATAGATGCCGTTGGTATATTGGGGGCCTCCCGCCGCGGTCACCATCTCTTCGTTGACAATACAGTCGCCGGAGAAGAATTTTGCCTGCACGCCCTGTTCACGCATCTGGCGAACCAGCGGGCCGGCTTCAGGGTGACAGCCCCCGAAGAAGACGACGTCCGGTTTTTGCGCCCCAATTTTGGTGACCAGGGCGTTAAAGTCTTTTTCACCGCGGGATAACCCTTCGTACATCACGTCCTGCACGCCGCGTTTTGCCAGTGCGGCTTTGGTGGCGTCCGCCAGCCCCTGACCGTAGGTGTCTTTGTCGTGAATGATCACCACCCGTTTGGCTTTCAGCTTGTCGATAATGAAATCGCTGGCGACCTGACCCTGCTGGTCATCGCGGCCGCACATGCGGAACATATCGCTCATGCCGCGCTCGGTAATCTGCGGGTTGGTGGAGCCAGGCGTGATGGCGATGATCCCCGCGTCGCTGTACACCTCAGAGGCGGGCATGGTGGACGAAGAGCAGAAATGACCGACCACCGCGTTGACCTTATCCTGGTCGACTAAACGGTTGGCGACGGCAACGGCCTGCTTGGGCTCGCAGGCATCATCTCCCTGAACCAGCTTAATTTTTTCACCGTTGATCCCGCCTGCGGCGTTAATGTCCTCTGCTGCCTGTGTTGCGCCATGCCAGTACTGATCGCCGTAGGTGGCATTGGGGCCTGTAAATGGCCCGGCCACGCCAATGACAATATCTGCCCGGGCGGAAAATGCCGTCACCAGACAACCGGCCAACACAAGAGAAAGAGGAGTTCTGATTAATTTCAGCGACATTATTGTGTTCCTTAGCAATGAGGTTTTTGCACCACGGTGTAAACCCGAACGCCCGACGGCGCAGCCAATCAAAAACACGAGCGAGAAAAATGATTTTACGAACAAGATACGGTCAGCATCCTGCTTAATACGGCGAGGTTTCCATGCGCAGTGTCGCGTGCTGAAGATTAAGCAAAATCGTTGCCAGAATGGTTAACCTGTTGACGGCGTTGCGACATGTTGAGTATAGAGCGCCGTTGTACGCAGCCTTGCGGGACGCACTGAAATTACAGCGGAGATCACATCTCGTTAACAATAAAGCCCATAAGTTGTGCAAGGGTCACGATTTGCACGTTTTTGCAGCAATAATTCCCGTAACTTCCGCCGGGAAAGGCGTACGATATGTGCTAGGATCCTTTCCTTTTTGATCAGGAGTGTCAGCAATGACTGAAGGCCCATTAAATGAAAGCGAAATGGCGTGGCTGGAAGAGACGTTAATGTCTTACGGTCATGACGATGCGTCCGTGATTGACGTGTCCGAACTGGACGGCATGCTTACGGCAGTGCTTTCCGGCCCCGTGGTTGTCGAGCCAGACACCTGGCTGGTGGCGGTATGGGGCGGCGAGAAATATATCCCGCGCTGGAAAAACGATCGAGAAATGAACCGTTTTATCGATCTCTGCTTTAAGCATATGAACGACATTGCTGAGCGCCTGAGCGAATACCCGGATCAGTTTGAGCCGATGTTTGGTTATAACGACGTGGACGGCCAGAGCTACACCGTGGTGGAAGAGTGGTGTTATGGCTATATGCGCGGCGTGTCGTTGACCGACTGGTCTGCACTGCCAGAAGAGCTGAAAGCGGATCTGGATGTCATCGCGCTTCACGGCGCAGAAGAGAACAGCGAGAAGCTGGACGCGTTGAGCGAAGAGGAGTACATCGCCAGCATTGAGCGTATCCAGCCAGCGGCGCTGCGTTTGTACGACTACTGGTCTGCTAACCCACAGCAACCGGAAGCGAAGAAACCGATTGTTAACGGCACAAAGGTCGGGCGTAACGATCCGTGTCCGTGCGGCAGCGGGAAGAAGTTTAAGAGCTGTTGCTTACACTGATAAAAAAGGGGCTGTTGATAGCCCCTTTTTTTTACCCCACTTCCGGCAGCATTCCCGCCGCAATCAAAAATTGCACCAGAATAATGACGACCCCGCAGGCAAACACAATGCACAGCAGCGGCTTTCCACCTGCCACCCGGTACCCTTGCCGGGCATGCTGTTGGCGGCTCTTCCACGCCAGCAGAGAAGGGAGCAGCAGGGCAAGGATGGATAGAGCCACCCCCGCATACCCCAGCGCCATGACAAACCCGCGCGGGTAGAAGAGGGCAAAGGCCAGCGGAGGCAGGAAGGTGATCGCCCCTGTCTGTAAGCGGCCGGTGACGGAATTGCGACGCTGGAACAGATCTGCCAGATAATCAAACAGACCGAGCGCCACGCCCAGGAAGGAGGTGGCCAGCGCCAGATCGGCAAACAGATGCACCGCCAGCTCAACGTGTGGAGAAGTTACCACTTCACGCAGCGCCAGCAAGAAACCGTTCAGACCGGCGTGTTCCGCCATCAAGCCAATAAAGGTGGAAGAGTCGATACTGCCCAGCGTCACCAGCTGCCAGAAAATGTAGGCAATCAGCGGGATGGCGCTACCGATAACAAACACGCGGCGAAGCTTGCGAATATCACCGTTCATGTAGCTGACAATGCTTGGCACACTGCCGTGGAAGCCAAATGAGGTAAAAATGACCGGGATCGCGGAAAGCGCCAGGCCTTTTTCCAGCGGCAGCGTCAGCAGGTTGACCTTATGAACATGCGGTGCCAGCAGAACCAGCATCACAATCAGAAAAAGAATTTTGGCGCTGAATAAAAAACGGTTAAACAGATCGACCAGCGAGGTGCCCACACAGACTACGCCGCCGCCGATGAGCGTAAAGAAGATGGCCCCCGTCGCTGGCGTAATGTCAGCACCGAACCCGTCGTTGACGCTGGAAGCGATCAATTCCCCGGCACCGCTGATATATGCAGCGGTCAGGGCGTACATCAGAAACATCATGCTAAAGCCTGTCACCCACTGTCCGTAACGGCCCAGATAGCGTGCCGCAAGCGAACCCAGCCCGGTATCGGCGGGGACGTGCTGATAAACCTCAAGCAGCAACAGCGCGGTGTAACACATTAATGCCCAGAGCGTACCCAGTAGCAGTAATGTCATGCCAAATCCGACGCCCGCGGCGGCCAGCGGCATCGCCAGCATTCCTGCGCCAATCGTCGTTCCGGCGACGATAAAAATACTTCCCAGGGTTCTGTTTTTCACGCTTTCCTCTACAACGCTTCACGATCGCGACAAAATCTGCGGCGCAGAGTAAGTGAAAAGCCGTATTTCGTCAAATCACCGTTACAAGGGGTGTAACTATAACTTTACGATTCTGGCCGGGCGAGGCACTTCAGGTAACTCTCTGATCCTTCGGAGGTGTAAGGCTACTTCATAAGGACAATAGGATCGCGTGAAAATCAGGCGTAATTTAAACAAAAATTGCAAAACATAAAATAAAATGAGGGTCTGATGGCGGGGGAAAATCCATTCACAGCGGCCTGGAGCCGGGGAGGCAATTTGCTATGTCACGGCCACTGGATCATCAGCTGGCAGAATACGGCGCTGGTGTTACCGGAATCCCGACGTGAAAAGGATATGGGCACATGGGCGATTTATTCGATTATCGATCCTGAGGATGAGACCTTTGCACAGGGGTTAAAAGAGGATGAGTGGATAATCGAAAACGTGGACTGGCTGACGGATTTATTCTTCGACGCCGGGATCCCGCTTGAGGCGGCAAACTACCGGTACTTTTTCCAGGCCGTAAATCCGCATGACTGGCGCTGCACCAGTTGCGCAGGTTGCATGTAAAAAAATACGGCGCTGAAAGTCAGCGCCGTATCGATATTAATTCTGGGTATCAAGCGTAGAGAGTTCTTTATCAATAAAGTAAAGACCTTCACCGGTTTTACCGGCCAGCGATAATTTATCCAGAACCGATTTAAACAGTTTCTCTTCTTCGTGTTGTTCGGCCACATACCACTGCAGGAAATTAAAGGTTGGATAATCCTGGCTGGTCATTGCCGCATGCACCAGCTCGTTAATTTTCTGGGTGATCAGCTGCTCGTGCTCGTAGGTAGCGCGGAAGAGTTCATCAAGTGAGCCATACTCCGCAAACGGTGATGCCACGTTATCAATGCGCGGCAGGCTGCCGGTATCTGTCAGATAATCAAAGAGACGCTGCATGTGGGTCATCTCTTCCTGAGCGTGACGACGCAGAAACGCGGCGGCACCTTCAAAGCTGTGATAGCTGCACCAGGCACTCATCTGCTGGTAGAGCAGGGAGGAAAAAAGCTCAAGATTCATTTGTGCATTGAGCTTGTCGATCATTTCAGTTTTCAGCATGGTGACGCTCCGGTTTATTATTTCTGGTTCACAATGAGCG
Source organism: Enterobacter cloacae complex sp. IR5384 (assembly GCF_049237265.1). Classification (NCBI taxonomy): domain Bacteria; kingdom Pseudomonadati; phylum Pseudomonadota; class Gammaproteobacteria; order Enterobacterales; family Enterobacteriaceae; genus Enterobacter; species Enterobacter cloacae complex sp. IR5384. The sequence continues at coordinate 33,779 of NZ_JBMKHJ010000025.1, forward strand.
ACACTATAATTTGTTATTTAATTATATGCAAAACGTAAAATAAATATTTGTTCATTTAAAAATACGAATGGGAATAAAACGCATTGGCGATATTTATATTTATAAATGAGAATTATTTATTTTAACGGGCTGCCAGCCAAAACTGGCAGCGCAGATTAATACCACGGATTACTGGTGGCCGGTTTAACAGCATAACCCATGCATTTGTACTGAATGGTCACGCTCTCGTTCAGACACAGTGAGCCGCTAATCAGGGTGCAGGTTTTAATGGGCTGTCCATAGGAGGAGGCGGTGGCATATCCCATGCCCTGGCACGCTTTGGTTGCGGTGCCGTTATTCACATATTCATCAGACCAGGCGTTTTGCAGGGCGGCCTGACCATAGTCAAGGCGGACTATGCCATTTGGCGCATCCAGACTGCTCACCTGTGCCTGGCGGTTGATGCTACATCCCGCGAGCAGCAGGACCGTGCCGACAACGAAGACTCTTTTCATGGTTCGCTCTGAGTGGAGGGAAATACGTTATCGTACCGCTCGCTGTCCGCCGCAATGCCCTGAATAGCCGGACAATCTGCCCTTTCTCTTTGCAACGGGCCGGGCTCAGACCTGTCATCAACAAAAATGTGAGTCCTCTTTGGTTTTTTAAAACAATCTTTCATTTAATTTGAAAGTGCGTTTGTGTGATAGTAGGGTGAAGATGAAAAGGTATCCATGATGGGCTCGCCCGCAACGCATTCAGGAGAGAGACAATGAAAATCGCACTGATGATGGAAAACAGCCAGGCCGCAAAAAATCCAGTGATTCTGAAAGAGTTAAAAACGGTCGCCGACGAAAAAGGGTTCCCGGTGTATAACGTTGGCATGAGCAATGAGAACGACCATCATCTGACCTATATCCATCTGGGGATCATGGCGAGCATTTTGCTCAATGCGAAGGCCGTTGATTTTGTGGTGACTGGGTGTGGAACGGGCCAGGGGGCGTTGATGTCGCTGAACATCCACCCGGGCGTGATCTGCGGTTACTGTATCGACCCAGCAGATGCGTTTCTCTTCGCCCAGATTAACAACGGTAACGCGCTTGCCCTGCCGTTTGCCAAAGGCTTTGGCTGGGGCGCAGAGCTGAACGTTCGCTTTATCTTCGAAAAAGCGTTCACCGGCCGCAAGGGAGAAGGTTATCCGCCAGAGCGCAAAGAGCCTCAGGTACGTAATGCGGGGATCCTGAATCAGGTGAAAGCGGCTGTGGTCAAAGAGAACTATCTGGACACGCTGCGGGCAATCGATCCTGAGCTGGTAAAAACCGCCGTTTCCGGCCAGCGCTTCCAGCAGTGCTTCTTTGAAAACTGCCAGGACAAAGAGATCGAGGCTTTCGTGCGCGAGATTGTCGGCTAACCGCGTGGCTGAATGCAGAAAAAATGTGATGTGAGTCACAAAAATATTGATTTTTGTGATGGTGGTCATATTATAGGCACATTGACGATAAAGTTGTATAACAAGTTAATGGAGCATCACAATGAAACTGCGCAAAATCCTCAAAAGCATGTGGGCTAACTACTGCAACACCTTCAAAGACGTGCCGCCTGGCGCGATGTTCTGATAAAAAAACCTGCTTCGGCAGGTTTTTTTATGCCTGCAACCACCAGAAAGGAGATGAAAGGGGGCGTGTTTTGTTACTATGGCGGCCTTTGAATAAGGAGAAACCCCCATGTCTCAAAACCTGAGCGCCGATCAGGAACTGGTATCTGATGTTGTCGCATGCCAGCTGGTCATCAAACAGATCCTTGATGTCTTAGATGTTATCGCGCCGGTGGAAGTGCGCGAGAAGATGTCTACCCAGCTGAAAAACATCGATTTTTCCAGCCATCCCGCTGCGGCTGACCCGGTTACGCTTCGGGCGATCCAGAAAGCCATCGCGCTGATTGAGCTGAGATTCACGCCGCAGGGTGAATCTCACTGATAGCGCGCAACGTGAGAAGGGCGACAGTGCCTGTCGCCCGAAAGCGTTTAAAAGAAGGTCTGTACCAGCAGATAACTCGCCGCGCACGCACAGCTCACGCCAATTATCCCAGGTAGAATAAAGCTGTGGTTGATAATAAATTTGCCGATACGAGTTGTCCCTGAACGGTCAAACCCGATGCAGGCCAAATCGCTTGGGTAGGTGGGCAGAACAAAATAGCCATACGACGCCGGGAAGAAAGCGATCAACATTTTCGGATCGATACCCAGCATTAACCCCATCGGCGCCACGGCCGTCAGCGCTGCCGCCTGGCTGTTCACCAGTTTAGAGACCAGGAAAAGCACGATGGCGTAGGTCCATGGATGGCTTTTCACGACCCCTTCCAGCGCCAGTTTTAGCTCGTCGAGATGCGCCTGGAAAAAGGTATCGCTCATCCACGCGACGCCGAACACCGAGAAAATCGCCACCATTCCGGCTTTAAAGACCGCGCCGTTAGAAATGGTCGCCGCATTGACCTTGCAGGTGACCAGCATCACCGCACCCGCAATGAGCATCATCATCTGAATGACAAGGTTCATCGACAGCGCCGTCATTTTGCCTTTCACCTCAAACGCCGGACGCAGTTCAGGCAATGCCCCGAGCAGCACCACCACCGCGATCCCGGCGAAGAAAATCCACGTTGACCAGTAGGCCTGTTTCGGAAAACGTTGGTTCATCAACGTCTCGGTTCCGCCGTAGATAAACTCGCGCTGTTTTGGATCTTTCAGCTTTTCCTGGAATTCCATGTCATCGGCTAAATCTTTCCCGCGGCGTAAACTCCACAGGGCGGCAATGGTCACACCGAACAGCGAGGCGGGAACCGACACGGCGAGAATTTCGAGGATCCCCCACGCGTGTCCAATGCCGTGCTGGGCGGCCAGAATGGAAATCAGCGACACCACGGCAACGGAGACCGGGGAGGCGGTGATCGCCATTTGCGATGCCACCGACGCCACGGCCATCGGACGTTCCGGGCGGATCCCTTTTTTCAGGGCGATATCGGCAATAATCGGGAACATGGTGTACACCACATGGCCGGTACCGCAGAGAAAGGTCAGCATCCAGGTGGTAAAGGGGGCGAGGAGGGTGATGTGCTGAGGATGCTTGCGCAGCAGGCGCTCGGCAAATTGCATCATCACATTCAGCCCACCTGCCGTCTGCAGGGTGGCCGCACACCCGATCACAGCGAGGATGGTCAGCATCACATCAACCGGCGGTTTACCGGGCTGCAGACCAAAGATAAACGTCAAAATAAACAGACCGATACCGCTTATCAGCCCCAGTCCCATCCCGCCAAAACGCGTGCCTGTCAGCAGGCACAGGAGGATGACAATAAACTCAATGGTGATCATAATGCTCCCTCGTCATTAATTATGTAATTAAATAAATCATTACATGTTGTAGGGATAATCATTGAGAGCGAGATCTGATTTGTTAAATCTTTTAAAAAGCAGGAGGTTGGCTGTGAAAAAGAGGCCCACTCCCGAACGGGAGCAGGCGAAAAGCTTAGTGGTGCTGCACTGTCACCAGATCGAGCAGGTGACGGTCGGTCTGTTCCGGGCATAACCCGGACTGTTGCGCGTTGCGGAGCTCATCCGCCAGTGCTTTAAGCAAAATGCCGTCCTGCTGCTGCTCTTTGTCCATATCGCGCAGGAACTGCAGTGTTGCGCTGTCATGCTGTGCTCTGGCTTCATCCGCCAGTTTATTTAGCGTGGCGCAGCGTTGCTCATACTCTTCAAGTGTTTTCCTGAATAACTCCTCCAGCGAGGAGTAGTGCCCATTAATTGCATCCGGGGCTTTGACGATAGGATTTGCCCCTGCGCCTTTCATAAAGTTAAAGACGCGCATCATATGGGTGACGTTACTTTGTGCCTGGGTACGAAAAAAAGTGGCGGTACCGTTGAGACGGTTCTCAGAACACCACTCGCTCAAATGGAGGTGCAGATTCGACGCATAGAACTCAAGGTTCATCTGCGCATTGAGTTTTTGCATCATCGTTTGGGTAGTCATACCAATAACCTTATAGACTGTTAGTGTGATGTCCGTAACAAAACCTGACGGGCAGGTTAAGACGAGTAAGTGGCAGAAAAGCATTTCTGCAGTGACAAAAGTCGACCGAATAATCACTTCCTGTGTTCGATATAAATAAGCATACCCCCGCCCGGCGTTTAAGAAAACTCTTAATTGGTGCGTTTTACCATACATTACAAAATTTAATATAGTACAAAAATAACAACATGTTGTTATAAAATAAGATTTATCTAACACCTTGAAATTGCTGGTTTTACCTATTTTAATATCGATTTTTACCCACTGGGAATAGTGAGTCGGAATAATACTCTGAGAAAGAGTTAATTCAGGATTAACTATTTCAAATATATGGTGCGCCGACTAAATTGCGCTAAATCAATTTTCGCAGAATAACGCCATAAAATATATTTTGCGGCAACGCCAGTCCTACACAGTTCCCGATGATGGTAACGCCGTACCGCGATCGCGCCCGGAGCGCGGGGGTTTGGGTATCAGGGATTTCTTAGCTGATCTTATGGATAATTCTGCTTATCTCGGTTCCATTTGTCCGACAAATACTGCCGTTTTTATGTCATTTTTCGCTGAATTTATGTACGCAATTACTGTAATTCTGCGGTGTGATGGCGCTCTCTTATGGATGATCAATTTCCCGCTAAAACTATCACCAGCACTAACGCTTATGACGAGGTAAGCGCTAATGCCTTGTTTTAAGTCCGATTAAATAAGAAGTACGCAAATATTCCCTACAGAAAAGAACGCTAATGCTGGAGTTTACCATGCACAAATTTACTAAAGCGCTGGCGGCCATCGGTCTGGCTGCCGTTATGTCACAATCCGCTATCGCTGAGAATTTAAAACTCGGTTTTTTGGTAAAACAGCCGGAAGAACCCTGGTTCCAGACCGAATGGAAATTCGCCGATAAGGCCGGGAAAGATTTAGGATTTGAAGTCATTAAAATCGCCGTGCCTGACGGTGAAAAAACGCTGAACGCTATCGACAGCCTGGCGGCCAGCGGGGCGAAAGGGTTCGTTATCTGTACGCCGGATCCCAAACTGGGCTCTGCAATTGCAGCCAAAGCGCGCGGTTACGACATGAAGGTTATTGCAGTTGACGATCAGTTCGTCAACGCCAAGGGCAAACCGATGGACAGCGTGCCGCTGGTGATGATGGCGGCCACCAAAATTGGCGAACGTCAGGGCCAGGAACTCTATAAAGAGATGCAGAAACGCGGCTGGGATGTGAAAGATACCGCCGTGATGGCTATCACCGCCGACGAGCTCGATACCGCCCGCCGTCGTACCACCGGGTCAATGGACGCGCTGAAAGCGGCCGGCTTCCCGGAAAAACAGATCTATAAAGTGCCGACAAAATCCAACGACATTCCGGGGGCCTTCGACGCCGCCAACTCCATGCTGGTTCAACATCCAGAGGTGAAGCACTGGCTGGTGGTCGGCATGAACGATAACACCGTCCTGGGCGGTGTACGCGCAACGGAAGGTCAGGGCTTCAAAGCGCCTGATGTGATCGGTATCGGCATCAACGGCGTTGACGCGGTGAGTGAGCTCTCTAAAGCGCAAGCGACGGGCTTCTACGGCTCACTGCTGCCAAGCCCGGACGTGCACGGCTATAAATCCAGCGAAATGCTCTACAACTGGGTTACCAAAGGGGTGGAACCGCCGAAGTTTACTGAAGTGACCGACGTGGTGCTGATCACCCGCGACAACTTCAAAGAGGAGCTGGCGAAAAAAGGACTGGGCGGTAAGTAATACGCGGTGATTGTGCCCCTCGCGAACCGCGAGGGGCCAGACGTACACACTACAGGAATCACGGAGACGTTATGCGACAGTCTGATCCGTATCTCTCTTTTCGCGGTATCGGGAAAACCTTTCCCGGTGTTAACGCGCTGACCGATATCAGCTTCGACTGCTATGCCGGTCAGGTTCACGCCCTGATGGGCGAAAACGGCGCCGGAAAATCCACGCTGTTGAAAATCCTCAGCGGCAACTACACGCCAACCACCGGCACGCTGGCCATTCGCGGCGAAGAGGTGGCGTTTGCTGATACCACCGCTGCGCTCAACGCCGGGGTGGCCATCATCTATCAGGAACTGCATTTGATCCCTGAGATGACGGTGGCGGAAAACATCTATTTAGGCCAGCTCCCGCACAAAAGCGGCGTGGTAAACCGGTCGCTACTTAATTACGAAGCGGGGCTGCAGCTGAAACATCTGGGTCTGGATGTCGATCCCCAGACACCACTGAAGTATCTCTCCATCGGCCAGTGGCAGATGGTAGAAATTGCCAAGGCGCTGGCGCGTAACGCCAAGATCATTGCCTTCGACGAACCGACAAGCTCGCTTTCCGCGCGTGAAATCGAAAACCTGTTCCGGGTGATCCGCGAGCTGCGTAAAGAAGGCCGCATTATTTTGTATGTTTCGCACCGTATGGAAGAGATTTTTGCCTTAAGCGATGCCATCACCGTCTTTAAAGATGGCCGCTACGTGCGCACCTTTACCGATATGGAGCAGGTCAATCATGACCAGCTCGTTCAGGCGATGGTTGGACGCGAGCTGGGAGATATCTATCACTGGCAGCCACGCGAATACGGCCCTGAGCGCCTGAAGCTGGAAAACGTTAAAGCGCCGGGTGTGCGAACGCCGATCTCGCTCTCGGTGCGCAGCGGGGAGATTGTCGGGCTGTTTGGTCTGGTGGGCGCAGGGCGTAGCGAGTTAATGAAAGGCCTGTTTGGCGGTACGCGCATCACCGAAGGGCAGGTATCCATTGACGGGCAGCGGGTCGATATCCAGAAGCCCGCACATGCCATCCAGGCCGGGATGATGCTCTGCCCGGAAGACCGCAAAGCGGAGGGCATTATTCCGGTGCACTCGGTACGTGACAACATCAATATTTCCGCGCGGCGGAAGTTTATTCGCGCCGGTTGCCTGATCAACGACGGCTGGGAGGAGAGCAACGCCGACCACCATATCCGTTCGCTGAACATCAAAACCCCGGGCCCGGAACAGCTGATCATGAATCTCTCCGGCGGTAACCAGCAGAAGGCGATTTTAGGCCGCTGGCTGTCGGAGGATATGAAGGTCATTTTGCTGGATGAGCCAACGCGCGGCATCGATGTGGGGGCGAAACACGAAATTTATAACGTGATCTATGAGCTGGCAAAACGCGGTGTGGCGGTGTTGTTCGCCTCCAGCGATCTGCCTGAGGTACTCGGCGTGGCCGACCGCATTGTTGTGATGCGTGAGGGCGAAATCGCCGGTGAATTGCTTCATGAACAGGCGAATGAACAACAGGCGTTGAGTCTCGCCATGCCGAAAGTTAGCCAGGCTGTCGCCTGAGTAAGGAGTTAATGATGTCCTCTGTTACTACATCCGGAGCGCCGAAATCGAAATCGGCCTTCAGTTTTGGCCGCATCTGGGATCAGTACGGCATGCTGGTGGTCTTTGCCGCACTCTTTGTCGCCTGCGCGATCTTTGTGCCCAACTTTGCCACCTTCATTAATATGAAAGGGCTGGGGCTGGCCATTTCCATGTCCGGCATGGTGGCCTGCGGGATGCTGTTCTGTCTGGCCTCGGGCGATTTCGACCTGTCAGTGGCCTCCGTCATTGCCTGCGCTGGCGTCACCACAGCGGTGGTGATCAACATGACCGAAAGCCTGTGGATTGGCGTGCTGGCGGGTCTGCTGCTGGGCGTTATCAGCGGTCTGGTTAACGGGTTTGTGATTGCCCGCCTGAAGATTAACGCCCTGATCACCACGCTTGCGACCATGCAGATTGTGCGCGGTCTGGCCTATATCATCTCCGACGGTAAAGCGGTGGGGATTGAAGACGAGCGCTTCTTCACCCTGGGCTATGCGAACTGGCTGGGGTTGCCTGCGCCAATCTGGCTGACGGTGGCCTGTCTGATCCTGTTCGGTTTCCTGCTTAACCGCACCACGTTTGGCCGAAATACCCTGGCGATCGGCGGTAATGAGGAAGCGGCGCGGCTGGCGGGTGTACCGGTGGTGCGCACTAAGATCATTATCTTTGTGCTCTCCGGTCTGGTCTCGGCGGCAGCGGGGATTATTCTGGCATCGCGCATGACCAGCGGCCAGCCTATGACCTCCATTGGATACGAGCTGATCGTCATTTCAGCCTGCGTGTTGGGCGGGGTTTCGCTGAAGGGCGGCATCGGAAAAATCTCATATGTGGTGGCCGGTATCCTCATTTTGGGGACGGTAGAGAACGCCATGAACCTGCTGAATATTTCGCCGTTCTCCCAGTATGTGGTTCGTGGCCTGATCCTGCTCGCAGCCGTGATTTTCGACCGTTACAAGCAAAAAGCGAAGCGTACCGTGTAACGTTCTTTCTGCCTTTTAATTGCTCAACTTATAACCTTAGTTGACGCCTGAACCGCCCCGCCAGTTCCGCTGGCGGGGCGGTTGTCAAATGGCGAGCGACGTCACACTGTCTATACTTACATGGCTATGAAAGAGGTAAAGGCGTTTACCTCTCGTAAACCGTAAGGAGGACCAGGGTGGCTGACTTGTTAACCGCACCGCCTGTACTGCCCGGACACTATGCTTTCTTTTTCGATCTCGACGGCACGCTCGCCGGGATAAAACCGCACCCCGACCAGGTGGTTATCCCGGAGGCGGTATTACAGGATTTGCATCAGCTCTCGCAAATGAATGAGGGAGCACTGGCATTGATATCAGGGCGCTCAATGGCCGAGCTGGATTTGCTCGCCAGTCCTTACCACTTTCCGCTGGCCGGTGTACACGGAGCGGAGCGCCGCGACATCCATGATCACACGCACATCGTTTCACTCCCCGATGCATTAATCGAAAAGCTGCAGGCGCAGCTCGCTGCTGCACTGGCTGAACTGCCGGGCACGGAGCTGGAAGCCAAAGGGATGGCCTTTGCCTTGCACTATCGCCAGGCACCGCAGCATGAAGAGGCCGTGCTTGCGCTCGCCGCCAGGGTCGCGCAGGCGCATCCTGAGCTGGCGCTGCAGCCGGGTAAATGCGTCGTGGAGCTTAAACCGAAAGGGATCAATAAAGGGGCTGCGATCGCCGCGTTTATGGCAACGCCGCCTTTCCGGGGCCGGACGCCCGTTTTTCTTGGGGATGACCTGACCGATGAGGCCGGGTTTCGTGTAGTGAATCAGGCCGGAGGGATCTCCGTGAAGGTTGGGCCTGGTGACACTGAAGCCGAATGGCGTCTGGCAAATGTGACCAGCGTCTGGCAGTGGATATCTGACATCGCTAACCAGCAACAACAACAAATAGCGCAAAACAAAGGGGGAAACCATTATGGGTCGCTTAGTCGTCGTCTCTAACCGTATCGCACCGCCTGACGATAAAAAAGCCAGTGCAGGTGGGCTGGCGGTGGGGGTATTAGGTGCCTTAAAAGCTGCTGGCGGGCTGTGGTTTGGCTGGAGTGGTGACATCAGTGAGGAAGAAAAACCACTTAAAAAGGTGACGCGCGGCAACATCACCTGGGCGTCATTCGCCCTGAAAGAGAAAGATTATGACGAGTACTACTCCCAGTTCTCGAATGCCGTGCTGTGGCCCGCGTTCCACTACCGTCTGGACCTGGTCAAATTCCAGCGAGAATCGTTTGAAGGCTACAGCCGCGTCAATGCGCTGCTGGCGGATAAACTGCTGCCTTTAATCGAGGAAGACGATATTTTATGGATCCACGATTATCATCTGCTTCCCTTCGCCCGCGAGCTGCGAAAACGCGGAGTCAACAACCGCATCGGCTTCTTCCTCCATATTCCATTCCCGACACCGGAAATTTTTACCGCGCTGCCGCCGCATGAAGAGCTGCTGGAAGCGCTGTGTGATTACGATTTGCTGGGCTTCCAGACTGAGAATGACCGCATTGCGTTCCTGGATTCGGTATCGGGCAAAACACGCCTGATGACGAAAGGGGGCAAAACGCATACGGCCTGGGGTAAAACGTTCCATACCGAAGTCTATCCGATTGGGATAGAGCCGGATGAGATTGCTGAGCAGGCGTCTGGTCCGTTGCCGCCGAAGCTGGCGCAGCTTAAAAACGAGCTGAAACACGTGAAGAATATCTTCTCGGTGGAGCGTCTCGACTACTCCAAAGGGCTACCGGAGCGCTTCCTGGCGTATGAAACGCTGCTGGATAAATATCCGCAGCACCACGGTAAAATCCGCTATACGCAGATTGCACCTACGTCGCGTGGGGAAGTGCAGGCCTATCAGGATATTCGTCATCAACTGGAGACGGAAGCAGGGCGCATCAACGGGCGCTACGGTCAGCTGGGCTGGACGCCGCTGTTTTATCTGAACCAACATTTTGACCGTAAGATCCTGATGAAGGTGTTCCGCTATGCCGACGTCGGCCTCGTAACACCGCTGCGCGACGGGATGAACCTGGTGGCAAAGGAGTATGTGGCGGCGCAAGATCCGGCCGATCCGGGGGTGCTGGTGCTTTCTCAGTTTGCGGGAGCCGCGAACGAACTTACTTCAGCGCTCATCGTGAACCCTTACGACCGGGATGATGTGGCGAACGCGCTCAACCGTGCTCTGACGATGCCGCTGACGGAGCGTATTTCCCGTCATGCGGAAATGATGGATACGATCCGCGAGAACGATATTAATCACTGGCAGGCACGTTTTATTCGCGATTTGCGTAATATTGAGCCGCAAAGCCATGAAGGCGTTCTGCAAAAAAAGATCGCGACTTTCCCTAAACTGGCGTGATATTCCTCTGGGGGTTTAACGACCCCCAAGAGGCACCAACAGCACATCAACCAGGCTTGAGGCGACTATCGATTTCGCCGCGCAGGCCGCCCGTGAAATAAAGCTTTGGTTATGATTACCGCATATCACTAAATCAATTTTCTCTTTGCGACATACGTCGAGAATATGCGCATTCAGTTCACCTGTCGCAATGACGGTCTGATAAATGGGATATTGCGCTTTCTCCACCAGCTCCTGCAGAAATTGCTGCGTTTCTTCCTGTAATACCTCACGAATATCTTCCAGCATGGGGGCTGCCAGTTGATTGTACATCTCGGGTTCGGCCGCAAGGGTAATTAAGCTGATGCGCGCATTATGCGGGCGGGCGATGGACACCGCCCGGGCAACGAGTTGGTGACTTTCCGGTGAAACTGCAACAGAAACAAGAAGATGGGAGTAACTCATCACGCACTCCTTAGCTGTCTGAAAAACCGCGTCTGTGTCAGCATTACCGCGAAATCAGCACTTCTGCAAGAGGTGAATACGACATTAGTGTGAAGCTTCTCATAATTATTCATTAATTATTCTTATAAGAAGAATAACGCCAAACCGCGTGCAAATGAAAAAAATTAACAACTTAACGTAAATCACACATTTTAATGCGCGTGATGTTAAATCGTTTTAAAGCGTTATAGACGCAATGTGAATGATCACGCTTTGAAACAAATTTTTCACCCCTCAAGTATAACTGTATGTTTTTCATAGGTAATGAAAATGTGGCCCTGAGATGTATAGCGTGTGAATTGTTGCGGTAGTCGCTATTGCTCAAAAAAGCAATCGCCATGCGCCTTCTGTTCGCACTTCTGCATGAGTATTCGTCCATAAAGAATATAAAATGGTCTTGATTGGTTAAAAAATGAACAAGTTACAAGTCTCACTGATGGATTTATGGATGATATTCACTTAAATTATGTGACATGGATCACATTTTTTTAAATTTGAGGATGGCTGCATTGTATGTGTCAAAACTGACGAGTAGAGTTTGCGTCGAATTAGGAAAAATCTTAGTTATTTGTAAGAAATGATAAAACATGTAAGAAGCGCATCCGCGCTTCGTTGGTGCACGTTTTGCAGAATACAAACCTAAATTCAACTATGCATTTAGCCTTTTTTTTAAATACCGGGTGTTTTCCCGGCGACATCACGGGGTGCGGTCTTTCCGCATAAAAATAATAGTTGGTTATTCGGGATGGGAAAAATGCATACATCCGAGTTGCTAAAACATATCTATGACATCAACCTGTCATATTTACTGCTCGCGCAGCGATTGATTAGTCAGGACAAAGCGTCCGCGATGTTTCGTTTGGGTATTAACGAAGAGATGGCAACCATGCTGGGCGGGTTAACCCTGCCGCAAATGGTTAAACTGGCTGAAACGAATCAACTGGTTTGCCAGTTCCGCTTCGATAATCCTCAGACTATCACGCGGCTGACACAGGAATCTCGTGTGGACGATCTGCAACAGATCCATACCGGTATTCTTCTCTCCACCCGCTTGCTCAACGAAATCAGCCAGCCTGATGACGCAGCCCGTAAAAAAAGAGCGTAGAAATGAGCGAGAAAAGCATTGTTCAGGAAGCGCGTGACATACAGTTGGCCATGGAGCTGATTACACTGGGTGCTCGTTTACAAATGCTGGAAAGCGAAACTCAGTTGAGCCGTGGTCGTCTCATCAAACTGTACAAAGAGTTACGTGGTAGTCCCCCACCGAAAGGAATGTTGCCGTTTTCAACGGACTGGTTTATGACCTGGGAGCAGAACATTCACGCCTCCATGTTCTGTAATGCCTGGCAGTACCTTCTCAAAACCGGTTTGTGTAGCGGCGTCGATGCCGTGATCAAAGCGTATAAACTTTACCTTGAACAATGCCCACAGCAGGAAGAGGGTCCCCTGCTGGCGCTGACCCGCGCATGGACGCTGGTGCGTTTTGTTGAGAGCGGAATGCTTGAATTGTCGCGCTGCAACTGCTGCGATGGCAATTTCATTACCCATGCTCATCAGCCTGAAGGCAGCTTCGCCTGTAGTTTATGTCAGCCTCCATCCCGTGCAGTAAAAAGACGTAAACTTTCCCGGGATGCTGCCGATATTATTCCACAACTGCTGGATGAACAGATCGAACAAGCTGTTTAACCCGAACGTGTGGGAAAGATTCCAGCAGCGGTAAGCCATTACCGCTGCTTTTTTTTATCCTGGATTCGGTAAACGCTGCGAGCTGAACGTCCTTGCCATAGTCACTAGCGGAAGGATGATGTCGTGCTTATCTTATTAGGTTACCTGGTAGTTCTCGGTACAGTTTTCGGCGGTTACATGATGACCGGCGGGCACCTTGGAGCACTCTATCAACCGGCTGAACTTATTATCATCGGCGGCGCAGGGGTAGGGGCTTTTATCGTTGGTAACAACGGGAAATCGATCAAGGGGACGCTGAAAGCTATTCCATTGCTGTTCCGTCGCTCGAAATACACCAAAAGCATGTATATGGATCTGCTGGCTCTGCTTTATCGCCTGATGGCGAAGTCGCGCCAGCAGGGGATGTTCTCGCTGGAACGGGATATCGAAAACCCGAAAGAGAGCGAGATTTTTGCCAGCTACCCGCGCATCCTTGCCGATGCCATGATGCTGGATTTCATTGTCGATTACCTGCGCCTGATCATCAGCGGCAATATGAATACCTTCGAAATTGAAGCGCTGATGGACGAAGAGATCGAAACCCACGAGAGCGAATCCGAAGTGCCGGCCAACAGCCTGGCGCTGGTGGGGGACTCATTGCCGGCCTTCGGTATCGTGGCGGCGGTCATGGGGGTTGTTCACGCGCTGGCCTCGGCGGATCGCCCGGCTGCAGAGCTGGGGGCGCTGATTGCCCACGCCATGGTGGGGACCTTCCTCGGTATTTTGCTGGCGTATGGTTTTATCTCTCCACTGGCCAGCGTTCTGCGTCAGAAGAGCGCGGAAACCACCAAAATGATGCAATGCGTGAAGATTACGCTGCTCTCTAACCTCAACGGTTATGCGCCACCGATCGCGGTTGAGTTTGGCCGTAAAACGCTTTACTCCAGCGAGCGTCCGTCGTTTATCGAGCTTGAAGAACACGTGCGTGCGGTGAAAAACCCAAACCAACAGACGACAACTGAGGACGCATGAAAAACCAGTCCCATCCGATCGTCATCGTAAAAAAGCGCAAGCATAAGGGGCATGGGCACGGTGCGCATGGCTCCTGGAAAATTGCCTACGCCGATTTTATGACCGCAATGATGGCCTTCTTTCTGGTGATGTGGTTGATCTCGATCTCCAGCCCGAAAGAGCTGATTCAGATTGCGGAATACTTCCGTACGCCACTGGCGACTGCGGTCTCCGGTGGGCCGCGTATCTCTAACAGTGACAGCCCGATCCCCGGCGGCGGCGATGATTACACCCAGAAGCAGGGTGAGGTGAAAAAAGAGCCGAACATCGACGAGCTGAAGAGAAAGATGGAGCAGGCGCGTCTGAAGAAACTGCGCGGCGATCTCGATCAGCTGATTGAAGCGGACCCGAAACTGCGCGCGCTGCGACCGCATCTGAAGATCGATCTGGTGCAGGAAGGGCTGCGTATCCAGATTATTGATAGCCAGAACCGCCCGATGTTCAAAACCGGTAGCGCCGAGGTTGAACCCTATATGCGCGATATTTTGCGCGCCATTGCGCCGGTGCTGAACGGTATTCCAAACCGCATTAGCCTGTCAGGCCACACGGATGACTTCCCGTACGCCACGGGCGAGAAGGGATACAGCAACTGGGAGCTTTCTGCCGATCGTGCCAACGCCTCGCGTCGCGAGCTGGTGGCGGGTGGGCTTGATGATGGCAAGGTACTGCGCGTGGTCGGCATGGCAGCAACCATGCGTGTCTCCGACCGCGGGCCGGATGACGCCATCAACCGTCGTATCAGTCTTTTAGTGCTGAACCAGCAGGCGGAGCAGGCCATCCTGCATGAAAACGCCGAAAGTCAGAATGAGTCACTGGACGATTTAAAACAGCCTGGGGCCGTTCCTTCGGCTGCCGTTCCAACATCGCCACCAGCCAATCCGAGGTGATAGCGTGAGCATGGATATTAGCGATTTTTACCAGACATTCTTTGATGAAGCCGACGAATTGTTGGCGGATATGGAGCAACATTTGCTGGATTTGGTGCCAGAAGCGCCAGACTCTGAGCAGCTCAATGCCATCTTCCGCGCTGCGCACTCCATTAAAGGCGGAGCCGGAACATTTGGATTTACCATCCTGCAGGAAACCACCCATTTAATGGAAAACCTGCTTGATGAAGCACGACGCGGTGAGATGCAGCTCAATACCGACATTATCAACCTGTTTTTGGAAACCAAAGATATTATGCAGGAACAGCTCGACGCCTATAAAAGTTCGGCAGAGCCTGATGCCGCCAGCTTTGAATACATCTGCAATGCGCTGCGCCAGCTTGCGCTGGAAGCAAAAGGTGAGGTCGCCGCAGCCGTTGTTCCTGCAGCCAAACTGAGCGTTGTTGATGCGCCAGCCGCTGAAGATGCAGCACCTGCCGCCGCTAAAGCGGGGAAACTGCGCGTTGTGCTGTCACGCCTGAAAGAGAACGAAGTCAACCTGCTGGAAGAGGAGCTGGGTAACCTGGCGACATTAAGCAACGTGGTAAAAGGCAAAGACAGCCTTGCTGCGACGCTCGATGACGGTATCAGCCAGGACGACATCGTGGCAGTGCTGTGCTTTGTTATCGAAGCCGATCAAATCGCCTTTGAAACGGAAGCGGTTGCCGTTGACGCGCCTGCTGCAGTGGAGGAGGTTGCCGCTGTGGCTCAGGCTGCTGCGCCCGCGGTCGCCCCTGCTGCCCCGGCGTTGAAAGCCGTTCCTAAAGAGGCTGCCGCCCCGGGCCGTGGTGAAAAACCGGCGGCGCGCTCCAGCGAATCGACCAGCATCCGCGTTGCCGTAGAGAAGGTTGACCAGCTGATCAACCTGGTCGGCGAGCTGGTGATCACCCAGTCAATGCTGGCCCAGCGTTCTAACGAACTGGACCCGGTCACGCACGGCGATCTGATTACCAGCATGGGGCAGTTACAGCGTAACGCCCGCGATCTGCAGGAATCGGTGATGTCCATCCGTATGATGCCGATGGAGTACGTCTTTAGCCGCTTCCCGCGTCTGGTGCGCGACCTGGCCGGTAAACTCAATAAGCAGATTGAACTGACGCTGATGGGCAGCTCCACCGAGCTGGATAAGAGCCTGATTGAACGCATTATCGATCCGTTAACGCACCTGGTACGTAACAGCCTGGACCACGGTATCGAACTGCCGGAAAACCGTATTGCCGCCGGAAAATCCCCGGTCGGTAACCTGATCCTGTCTGCGGAGCACCAGGGCGGGAACATCTGTATTGAAGTAACCGATGACGGCGCGGGCCTTAACCGCGAGCGTATCCTGGCGAAGGCGATTTCGCAGGGGATGGCGGTCAGCGAAAACATGACCGATGAAGAAGTGGGCATGCTGATCTTCGCCCCGGGTTTCTCAACCGCCGAGCAGGTAACGGATGTCTCCGGACGCGGCGTGGGAATGGACGTGGTGAAGCGTAACATTCAGGAAATGGGCGGCCACGTCGAAATCCAGTCTAAGCAAGGTTCTGGTACCACCATTCGTATTCTGCTGCCGCTGACGCTGGCGATCCTCGACGGTATGTCGGTGAAAGTGGCGGACGAAGTCTTCATTCTGCCGCTGAACGCGGTAATGGAATCACTGCAGCCACGTGAAGAAGATCTGCACCCACTGGCAGGTGGCGAGCGGGTGCTCGAAGTGCGTGGGGAATACCTGCCGCTGGTGGAACTGTGGAAAGTCTTCGAAGTCGACGGGGCGAAAACAGAGGCCACGCAGGGTATCGTCGTGATCCTGCAAAGTGCGGGTCGCCGCTACGCGCTGCTGGTTGACCAGTTGATTGGTCAGCACCAGGTGGTGGTGAAGAACCTCGAAAGCAACTACCGCAAAGTGCCGGGTATTTCTGCCGCCACCATTCTGGGTGATGGTAGCGTGGCGCTGATCGTCGACGTGTCGGCGCTTCAGGGATTAAATCGTGAACAACGTGTGGCGTACACAGCCGCCTGATTAAGTAAAGGGTAAGAACATGACCGGTATGAGTAATGTAACGAAACTGGCGGGCGAGCCATCAGGACAGGAGTTCCTGGTATTCACTTTAGGCGATGAGGAGTACGGCATCGATATCCTGAAAGTGCAGGAAATTCGTGGTTACGATCAGGTTACCCGCATCGCGAACACGCCAGCGTTTATTAAAGGCGTCACCAACCTGCGCGGCGTGATTGTGCCTATCGTTGACCTGCGCGTGAAGTTCAGCCAGGGCGATGTGGAGTATAACGATAACACCGTGGTGATTGTCCTCAATCTGGGGCAGCGCGTGGTCGGTATCGTGGTGGATGGCGTGTCTGACGTGCTCTCACTGACGTCTGACCAAATCCGTCCGGCACCGGAGTTTGCGGTCACGCTGTCTACCGAGTACCTGACGGGGCTGGGTGCGCTGGGTGAGCGTATGTTGATTCTGGTGAACATCGAGAAGCTGTTGAACAGCGAAGAGATGGCGTTGCTGGATATCGCGGCGAACCATGTAGCGTAGGTAAATGCAAAACGGCAATCCAGGTTGCCGTTTTTTGTGTTTGCTCCCTCTCCCGGTGGGAGAGGGGGGGGTGAGGGCATCAGGCCACACCCCTTTTGTACTCTTACACTTCCTGCTCTACCAGCTCCGCTTCAGCTTCCCGCGCCCCTTCATTCTGCGACAGCATCGCGGTTGCAATCCCGTTACCCAGCACGTTAATGGCGGAACGCCCCATATCCAGGAAGTGGTCGATCCCCATCAGCAGCAGAATACCCGCCACCGGAATATTAAAGCTTGGGATGGTCGCCGCCAGTACCACCAGCGAAGAGCGTGGTACCCCCGCAATGCCTTTTGATGCCAGCATCAGCGTCAGCATCAGAACGGTAACCTCAGAGAAACTCAAATGAATATTGTACGCCTGAGCGATAAACATTGAGGCAAAAGAGCAGTAGACCATCGAACCGACCAGGTTAAAGGAATACCCAATTGGCAGGACGAAAGAGGCGATGCTGCGCGAGCAGCCAAATCGCTCCAGTTGCTCAAGAGTTTTCGGATACGCTGCCTCGGAGCTGCTGGTGGTAAAGGCGACCAGCACTGGATCTTTCAGCATGCTGAGCAGGCGGAACACCTCTTTTTTCAGCACCATGTAACCCACTGCCAGCAACACCATGCAGGTGAGCAGGATCGCCACATAGTAACCGCCAATAAAGGAGGCATAGTTCAGCAGAATGCCGAGACCCTGGGTGGCAATCACCGACGAGATCGCAGCGAAAATCGCCAGCGGGGCAACATACATGACGTAGCCCGTGACCTTCAGCATGATATGGGATACCACATCCAGCGCCGCGACCAGCGGGGCGTTGAATTTCTGGCCCAGCGACGCGCCGCCGATGCCAAAGAACATGGAGAACACTACAATTTGCAGAATTTCATTGTTCGCCATCGCCCCGGCAATGCTGGTCGGAATGGTGTGGGAGAGGAACGCTTTCAGGGTCATGCCGCCGACGGCCAGCCCGGTATCCACTGCTTCAGTGGGGATCGTCAGGTTCAGACCGCTGCCTGGATGCTCCAGAGTGACAATAAACAGCCCCACCAGAATAGAAAGCACCGATGAGCTGATAAACCATACCATCGCTTTACCGCCTACGCGGCCAATAGTCGAGGTTTCGCCCATTTTCATAATGCCGACCGTCAGCGTGCTGAAGACCAACGGTGCAATCACCATTTTGATCAGTCGCAGGAAAATATCGGTGAGAAGCGTAATGTTATCCGACCAGGTTTTGATGGCATCCGCAGATGCGTATTCATGAATGGCCGCCCCTGAAAGAATACCCGCCAGCATGAATATCACGATGAAGAGCGTAAGTTTGTTTGCACTTGCCACGAAAAAGACCCCTATGCGCTGTAGATGTCGCCCGCGCCGATATATATGGATTTTTTATTACTGCGCGGGAAATTATTCGGCACATAAATTGAAGTAAAGCGGGGGGAGATACAACTCCTTTTTAAATTTTATTAATTTTGTTGCTAATGCT
Source organism: Enterobacter cloacae complex sp. IR5384 (assembly GCF_049237265.1). NCBI lineage: Bacteria > Pseudomonadati > Pseudomonadota > Gammaproteobacteria > Enterobacterales > Enterobacteriaceae > Enterobacter > Enterobacter cloacae complex sp. IR5384. The sequence goes on from NZ_JBMKHJ010000025.1 coordinate 52,717, forward strand.
GCGACGATATATTGTGACGCTTATCACACTTTAATGGGATATATCCTCAGGCAACATTCGGTAAATTCCGTTTATAAATCAATAACCCAATGTTTCTAAAATCATTTCTCTGTCAATCGGACAAGGGGGTGACTGACATGGCCGCCAGTGGTCGAAGCGATAACCATAAACTAAATTCTCAATAACCCCCTCGGAGGAACATTAAGCGGGGCTAACATCTTGAACGTTAAAACTAAATTGTTGTACGTGAACGGAGACGTCTTCTGGAGGGTGGTAAATGAAAAGAAAACGCCTTTTGACCTGCGCTGGCATTCTGTTAACCGCGACAACCGCCCATCAGGCGCTGGCGGTCACCAGTAGTGGCACTATCGGCGCGACGCTGACATTGACAAACGGGTGTCTGATTAATGGATCGCCCACCCAAAACGGCATTAACTTCGGGACACTGGATTTCGGGACCCATCCTGCAACCTTTTCCACCCTGACGACGCAGTTGACCGGTGCCAGCGGCGGAAACACCTTCACGATTCAATGTACAACCGCCAGCTACACGGTGGCGATAACCGGGAATACCAACTCCACTGCGCCGGGCACCGTCGTTGGCACGACGGGGACACCCGCCCGCTATCTGATCAACACCACCAACACGGCGCAGGGTGTGGCATACAGCCTGTATAGCGACAGCGGATTTAATAACGTTGTGGCGAATAACGCGGCATTGCCGATCGCGTCCACGGCCGGTGGGGTGGACAGTTACACCCTCTACGGGCGTATTACCGGCGGCGGAAACAGCGTTACGGTGGTACCGGGGACCTACACCGACACCATAAATGTCAGCGTAACCTATTAGCCCACTTAGCCCATGAAGACCGCTTTTTCAGGTCTGCGCCACTGCGCAGAGGGGATCGTGCATCTTTTTTTTACGCTGATCCTCGGGCTGGCGCTGGTGCCGGCCGCTATGGCCGTCACGTCGCAGTCCTTTAAGGTCAGTGCGACCATTGTGCCGGGATGCGCGGTGAGCACCGGCAGTGGGGGGCTGTTGGGCACGCTGAACTTCGGTACCCATACCGGCGTGGAGAGTGCTCCGGTGAGCACCAGCTTCGTACCAAACGGGGCACTCTCGATCGCCTGTACGCCAGGCGTGGCGCTGAGTATGAGTATTAACGGCGGGCAGAATTACGCCTCCGTGCGGCGAATGACGCGCAACGGCGGGAACGACGTGGTGGGATACCGGCTTTACAGCAGCAGTTCACTTGCGGCGAACAGCGAAATAGGGGTCAACCAGGCGATTCCGGTGACCTATACCAACAGCAATAACATCGCGCTGCCGCTGTTTGGCGTGGCGCTATTGACCGGGTTCAGCCCGGCAGGAACCTATTCTGATCAACTTACCGTGACCTTGTCATGGTGATAAAGGGAGAGAGTCGATGACGGCATATTTCAGGCGCATATGTCTGGGAAGTTTGCTGGGGGTGATGGCCGTGGCGGCAGGCCAGGTGCAGGCCGCCGCCACCATTCTGTTATGGCCTATCGATCCGTGGCTGGCGGCTGACGCCAAAGCCACGGAGCTGTGGATCCAGAATCAAGGAAACAGCCCAACCACCATGCAGGTACGCATTGTGCGCTGGAAGCAGGAGGGCGGGTTCGAACGTTACAGTGCCCAGCAGGATGTGGTGGCCAGCCCGCCAATTGTCACCATCGCAGCGGGCAGCAAGCAGCTTATTCGTCTTATCAAACAGGGGACGGTTCCGGTGGGGGTCGAGCAGGCCTACCGCATTATTGTCGATGAAATTCCTCAGCCGGACAACAAAGCCGAACCGGCTATTGGTCTCAAACTGCAGATGCGTTATTCCATTCCCCTTTTTGTCTATGGGCAGGGGATCCCGACAAGCAAAGAGGGGGCGCACCATGCGTTTGTGGATACGCACAACCTCAGCTGGCGGGTAAAAAATGAGGGCGGACAGCCTCACCTGGAGGTTAACAACCGGGGCGATGTACACGTCAGGCTCAGTCAGGTTTCGCTGGTGCAGGGCGGGCAGAAACGTCCTGTTGCTGAGGGATTGCTGGGCTACGTGCTGGCGGGCAGTACCCGCAGCTGGGCCATCCCGGCCGGAATTCGGCAGCCAGACCAGATGCGCGCGCAGATTAACGCCAGGGATGAACAATGGCAGTCGACGCCCGTCAACTGAAACCGGCGATGATGATCCTGCTTTGCGTCACGACCAGCGCCTGGGCAGAACCCGGCGATGACAGTTTACCGCCGCCTCCCGAGGCCCGGGCGGTGAACGATGAGGCGGTTTTTCAGCTTGGCCTCATAGTGAACCACTACGATACCGGTCTGGTGGTGCCCGTGACGCAGCGTAAAGGCGCTTACTTTATCTCAAGCGCCGATTTGCTGCGTGCCGGGCTGCCGCCGGAGCATGTGCCGACCGGCGAGGTGGATCTCTCATCGCTTGCTCAGGTTCGCGTGGAGTACGACAGCGCCGGACAGCGTCTGCTGCTCAGCGTGCCCCGCGAATGGGTGGCCTCCCGGGTGACCTCCTTTGGCGGGCAAACCGCGCAAAGCAAACCCCACTTTGGGCGCGGGGCGCTGCTGAATTACGATCTTTATACTAACCACACGGAACACGTGGGCGGCCAGGCTTCTCTGTGGCATGAGTTCCGCTACTTCAATGAACGCGGCTCGCTCTCTTCTACCGGTTATGTGCGGAAAAATTTCGCTGGCGATGACGGCCAGCAGGCCGGATATGTGCGCTATGACACCACCCTGCTGGTCACCAATGAAGAGGACGCCACCACCTGGACGGCCGGGGATGTGATCAGCGATGCCCTGAGCTGGAGCTCCAGCGTGCGTATGGGTGGGATAAGCTACGGGCGTGACTTCTCCCTGCGCCCGGATCTGGTGACCTGGCCGCTGCCGGAATTCTCCGGGGAAGCAGCGGTTCCCACCTCGGTCGATCTCTTTATTAATGGCTATCGATCTGGCTCTACGCAGCTTCAGCCGGGCCCCTTTACCCTGACGAATCTGCCCTATATTAACGGGGCCGGGGACGCGGTGCTGATCACCACCGATGCGCTGGGACGGCAGGTGAGCACTACGCTGCCGTTCTATGTCACCAGCGAACTGCTTAAACGCGGCTTGAGCGATGGGGCGGTGACGCTGGGAAGCCTGCGGCGCAACTACGGGATCGACAATTTTGATTATGGTCCGGCGGCGGGCAGCGGTTCGTATCGCTACGGGGTAACGGACTGGCTGACCCTTGAAGGTCACGCGGAAGGGGCGGAGTCGCTGGCGCTGGGCGGGGCCGGGACGGTGGTTAAACTCGGTCACTTTGGCGTTGTGAATACCGCGTATACCCAAAGCCGGATGCGCGGCGATGAGGGCGGGCAGATCGCCTGGGGCTATCAATACAGCACCAGCGATTTTAGCCTTGCCACTCAACATACGCGACGCGATCGCGGTTTTGGCAACCTCGCCCTCTATGACCAGCCGACGATCTATGACGAAAACGACCGGCCTGTCGCCAGCTTCAGTCGCAATACCGATCAATATTCCCTGACTTTTAATCTTGGGCAGTACGGCAATATCGGGGCTGCCTGGATCGGTGTGGAGAGTTTTGACAGCCAGAAAACAGAACTGCTTAACCTCTCATGGAGCCGCAACCTGTGGGGCGCGAGCAGTCTTTACCTCGCCGCAAGCCGTGATCAGCAGCGGGGCGACTGGACGGTTGCACTCTCGCTACAGGTCCCGCTTGGGGAACGGGACAGCGCCGCAGTCACCTTCGAAAACACGCCGGAGGCAGGCAGCACGCAGCGCATCAACTACAACCACTCCATGCCTTCCGATGGCGGGTTAAGCTGGAACATGGCATGGGCGCATCAGTCGCGGGCGAACAATTATCAGCAGGGAACCTTGGGCTGGCGTAACAATAATATCGAAGTGCAGGGCGGGGCCTACGGTGAAAAGGACATGATGACCTGGTGGAGCGAGGCTCTGGGCTCCATTGTGCTGATGGACGGCGAGCTGTTTGCGGCGAATAAAATCAACGACGCCTTTGTGGTGATCAGCACCGATGGTCAACCGGATGTGCCCGTAAGCTACGAGAATCAGCCGGTCGGCAAAACGAATCGCAACGGCTATCTGCTGGTGAGCGGCGTGTCGGCTTATTACCCGGCCAGTTACCGCATTGACACCCTCAATCTGCCTGCCGATACGCGTCTGAAAGAGACCGAACGCCGGATTGCGATCCGCCGCCACAGCGGTTATCTGGTGGACTTCCCGATGGAGCAGGAGCGGGTGGCAAGTGTCATTCTGCATGATGCCGAGGGACAGGCCATTCCGGTGGGCAGCCAGGTCAGACGTGCCTCACGCAGCAACGCGGTGGTGGGTTATGACGGGATCGCCTGGCTGGAAAATCTTAGCGACGTCAATTCGCTGGAGGTGATCACCCCGACGGGCAAACGGTGCCAGGCGACGCTGACCGTTGGCGCGAACCCGGAACACAGGCTGCAAACCTACGGGCCGCTGGTATGTCGGGAGGCACGGTGACGCGTTATCTGCTGGTGATTCTGCTGCTCTTCTCCGGTGCCAGCGGCGCGGCCTGCACCGTCAGTACGGTGAATGCGTCGTTTGGCAGCGTGACCTCGTTCGCGCTGAGCGGAACCGGGGAAGTGGAAACCACCGGTACGCTGGTGGTGGCCTGCGATACAGTCCTCAACCTGCTTACCAACGACTCGGTGGCGCTGACTTACACCTCGGCATCGATATTCGCCAACAGTCGCGCCACCCTGAAGCGCACGGACAATGCGGCTATTACCGATGTCATACCCACGCGCCTGTGCGCTGCCTCCGGCTGTGGCGGTAGCAGCGAAGTGCAGATCGGTAATGCCTATACCTGGAGCGGGAACACGCTGCTCGGGCTGCTGGGGTCGAAGCGCTACAACATTCCGCTCTATTTCCGTACGGTGCCGGGACAGAACGTCTCGGCCGGGCCGTATCAGGTGCTGCTGACATTCAGCATTAATTACAACGTCTGTGCCGTTGGCGCTGCCGGACTTTGCCTGACGCCGCAAACCGGCACGGCCACCACCACGATCCTTCTCAACATGACCGTCACTAACGACTGCAGCACCATGACCACCCCGGACGTGAATTTCAACAGCGCGCCGCTGGTACAAAGTTTTCCAACCGTCTCGCAGGCCATCGCCGTCACCTGCACCAAAGGCAGTACCTATACCATAGGGATTAATAATGGTGCCAACGCGCTGAACAACGTTCGTCGCATGGTGAGCGGCAGTAACTACATGAGTTACGACATCTATAAAGAAGCGACCACCAACCGCTGGGGCAGCAGCGGCACCGAACGCTGGACCAGTGTGACCTCGTCCCAGGTCAGTACCGACGGATTACTGCGTACCTACAATTACACCGCCAAAGTCCTGACCGGGCAGGCCACGCCCCCCGCCGGAACCTATACCGACACGCTGATTGTTGACGTGGCGTTCTAACCCCCGCGCTTTTCCCTTTCGCAAATGTAAAGTTCCTGTGGCCTGTGCCGATAACACCGTTAATAAATCTATGAGAAGGTGTTGTATGTTGAACCGTATCCGCGTTGTCACAATGCTCATGATGGTGCTGGTCATTTTCGCACTACTTCAGCTTATCTCCGGTGGGCTTTTTTTCTCGTCGTTAAAACAGAATCAGGACAGTTTCGCCGCCTCAAACGATCTGCGCCTGCAGCAGAGTGAACTCACGTCAACGTGGGATTTGATGCTGCAAACGCGTATCAACCTGAGCCGCTCCTCCGCCCGCATGATGATGGATCCCAATAACCAGCAGAGCAGCGCGAAAACCGATCTGCTGAAAAATGCCCGCGCGACCCTTGCGGATGCCGCAAAGCACTACGACGCCTTTAAGAAGATCGCCCCGCAGCCTGCCATGGAGCAGGTGAGTCAGAACATCGACGAAAAATATAACGCCTACTATGCCGGTCTGACGGAGCTTATCCAGTTCCTGGAGAGCGGCAACATGGACGCCTATTTCGCCCAGCCGACACAAGGAATGCAAAACGCGCTCGGCGCGGCGCTGAGTGAATACGCCAAAGCCAGCGCAGATCTCTACCACTCGGCCTTTACGGAAAGCCAGAATGATTACCGCTTTGCCAAATGGCAGATGGCGGTGATGGCGCTGGCGCTGGCCATTGTGCTGATCGCGGTATGGTACGGCATTCGCCATAGCCTGCTGAACCCACTGGGTCGCGTCATTGCCCATATCCGCGAGATTGCGAGCGGCGATTTGACCAAAACGCTGACCGTCTCCGGGCGGAATGAAATCACCGAACTGGCCAACAGCGTAGACCATATGCAGCGTTCGCTTATCGATACCGTTGCCAACGTGCGTAGCGGCACGGATGCCATCTATACCGGCACCAGCGAAATTGCGATGGGCAATAACGATCTCTCTTCCCGTACCGAACAACAGGCCTCCGCGCTGGAAGAGACCGCGGCCAGCATGGAACAGCTCACCGCCACCGTGAAGCAGAACGCGGATAACGCGCGTCAGGCTTCTCAGCTGGCAGAAAGCGCGTCCGAAACGGCGCAGCGTGGCGGTCGGGTGGTGGATGGTGTGGTGAAAACCATGCATGAAATTGCCGACAGCTCGAAGAAAATCGCTGACATCATCAGCGTGATCGACGGCATTGCCTTCCAGACCAATATCCTGGCGCTGAACGCCGCCGTTGAGGCTGCGCGTGCGGGTGAACAGGGGCGCGGGTTTGCGGTGGTGGCCGGTGAAGTGCGTAATCTCGCCAGCCGCAGCGCTAACGCGGCGAAAGAGATTAAAGCCCTGATTGAAGACTCGGTTTCCCGCGTCGATACCGGCTCCGTGCTGGTGGAAAGCGCAGGGGAGACCATGAATGACATCGTGAATGCCGTTACCCGCGTAACGGACATCATGGGTGAAATCGCCTCTGCCTCTGATGAGCAGAGTCGTGGTATCGACCAGGTTGCCCTGGCGGTATCGGAAATGGATCGCGTGACACAGCAAAACGCCGCTCTGGTGCAGGAGTCCGCCGCGGCGGCCGCTGCGCTGGAAGACCAGGCGAGCCGTCTGAAGATGGCCGTCTCGGCGTTTCGTCTCGCTTCACTCGCTGGAAATACGGTCATCCCGCAAGCCACGTATCGTGCGCCCGCCGCTGAGCCGGCGGCCACGCGTACCCGCGCCGCGACGAACGGACATGATGAAAACTGGGAAACATTTTGACTGACATTTAAACCGCGGCTGCTTGCCGCTTGATGGGAGCGTGGATGTTAAATCGTATTCGTATCTCGACCACACTGTTTTTGATTCTGATCCTTTGCGGTGTGTTGCAGGTTGGCAGTAACGGGTTGTCTTTTTGGGCGTTTCGCGATGGCTATCAGAATTTGCAGGAAGTTGAGGCGAGTAATCAGCAGCGCTCCGCACTGGCACAAACGCGTGCCGTGCTGTTGCAGGCAAGCACTGCGCTGAACAAGGCGGGAACCTTAACCGCGCTGAGTTATCCGCCGGATGATATCAAGGCGCTGATGGCGACGGCGCGCAACAGCCTTAAACAGGCCGACGCGCAGTTCAAAACGTTCACCGCGCAGGAGGACGTCAGCGAAAAAGGGAAAGCGCTGAAAGCTGCCATGAAGAAGAACTTTGAGCAGTGGCACAGCGATCTGGATCACCAGGCGACCTGGCTTGAGAACAACCAGCTCTCGGACTTTATGAGCGCGCCGGTGCAGGCCTCACAGGCGGCGTTTGATGACAGCTTTAACGCCTGGCAGCAGGACATTAACCAGTTTGTGCAGCGCGCAGGGGAGAGCAGCCGCATGAGCTACCACATGTCCGGCGTGATTTTTACCGTGGTGGTGATTCTGGCGGCACTGCTGACCGGTGCCGCGCTGCTCTGGTCGCGCAAGATGATTGTTCAGCCGCTGGCGATCATCAGCAGCCACTTCGACAGCATTGCGAAGGGGGATCTGGCGCGTCCGGTGGCAGTGTATGGCAAAAACGAAATTTCGGCGATCTTTGCCAGCCTGAAGGCGATGCAAGGATCGCTACGGGAAACGGTCTCCGATGTGCGCCAGGGCAGCTATGCCATGCACACCGGGATCTCAGAGATTGCGGCAGGCAATAACGATCTCTCTTCCCGTACCGAGCAACAGGCGGCCTCGCTGGCGCAAACGGCGGCCAGCATGGAACAGCTGACTGCAACGGTAAGCCAGAACGCCGACAACGCGCGCCAGGCGTCAGACCTGTCAAAACAGGCGGCGATGACGGCGAAGAAGGGGGGCGACCAGGCGTCTCATGTGGCCAGCACCATGCAGGATATTGCCGCCAGTTCGCAGAAAATTGGCGACATCATCAGCGTGATTGATGGCATTGCGTTCCAGACCAACATTCTGGCGCTGAACGCGGCTGTGGAAGCGGCGCGTGCGGGTGAGCAGGGGCGCGGGTTTGCTGTGGTGGCGGGTGAAGTCCGTAACCTGGCGAGCCGCAGCGCCAACGCGGCGAAAGAGATCAAAGGGCTGATTGAAGAGTCTGTCTCCCGCGTCCAGCAAGGCTCCGCGCTGGTGGATACGGCGGCGAAAACCATGCACGAGATTGTCACCTCCGTTACGCGGGTGAACGACATCATGGGCGAAATTGCCTCGGCGTCTGATGAGCAGCGTCGCGGGATTGAGCAGGTGGCCCAGGCGGTAAGCCAGATGGATCAGGTCACGCAGCAGAATGCCTCGTTAGTGGAGGAAGCGGCAGCGGCAACCGATCAGCTGGCCAGTCAGGCGGATCATCTGACCGGGCTGGTCGCGGTATTTAATGTCAAAGAGCACGTTGAAGCAGTAACAGAAGTCGGGCGGTCGCAGGCCGTGCCAGTTGTATCCTGAATGTAATTAAGAAGGCGCTATGACATCACCAATGCCTCCAGGGCAAACGTCATTATTGTTGCAGATGACACAGCGCCTCGCGCTGTCCGACGCGCATTTTCGTCGGATATGTCAGTTAATTTACCAGCGTGCGGGGATCGTGCTTGCTGACCATAAGCGAGACATGGTCTACAACCGTCTGGTGCGGCGCCTGCGTACGCTGGGGCTGGATGATTTTGGTCGCTACCTGAGCATGCTCGAAGCGAACCAGAACAGCGCCGAGTGGCAGGCTTTTATTAACTCTTTAACCACTAACCTGACGGCCTTTTTCCGCGAAGCTCATCACTTCCCGGTACTGGCAGAGCACGCCCGCCGTCGCACCGGGGAATATCGCGTCTGGAGTGCGGCGGCCTCGACCGGGGAAGAGCCTTACTCGCTGGCGATCACCCTTGCCGATACCCTGGGAATGGCGCCGGGTCGCTGGAAAGTGTACGCCAGCGATATCGACACCGAAGTGCTGGAGAAGGCGCGTAACGGCGTCTATCGCCAGGATGAGCTGAAGACGTTGTCGCCTCAGCAGCTTCAGCGTTACTTCATGCGCGGTACCGGCCCGCATGAAGGGCTGGTGCGCGTGCGCCAGGAGCTGGCGAACTGCGTGGAGTTTGCACCGGTTAACCTGCTGGATAAGCAGTACAACGTGCCGGGGCCTTTCGACGCCATTTTTTGCCGTAACGTCATGATCTATTTTGATAAAACGACGCAACAGGACATTCTGCGTCGGTTTGTTCCGTTGCTCAAGCCTGACGGTTTACTGTTTGCCGGGCACTCGGAAAACTTCAGCAACCTCGTGCGTGAGTTTAGCCTGCGTGGGCAAACGGTATATGCGCTGAGTAAGGAAAAAGCATGAGTAAAATCAGGGTATTGTCTGTCGATGATTCGGCGCTGATGCGCCAGATCATGACTGAAATTATCAATAGCCACAGCGACATGGAGATGGTCGCTACCGCGCCGGATCCGCTGGTAGCGCGGGATTTAATTAAAAAATATAACCCCGACGTGCTGACGCTGGATGTCGAGATGCCGCGCATGGATGGCATTGATTTTCTGGAAAAGTTGATGCGTCTGCGTCCGATGCCGGTGGTGATGGTCTCATCGCTGACTGGCAAAGGCTCGGAAATTACGCTGCGCGCGCTGGAGCTGGGGGCGGTGGATTTCGTCACCAAACCCCAGCTTGGCATTCGTGAAGGCATGCTGGCCTACAGCGAAATGATCGCTGAGAAGATCCGCACCGCCTCGCGCGCGAAGCTCGCGGCCCATAAGCCAACGGCTGCCCCGGCAACCCTGAAGGCGGGTCCGTTACTCAGCTCGGAAAAACTGCTGGTGATTGGCGCATCAACCGGAGGAACAGAGGCAATTCGCCATGTACTCCAGCCATTGCCGCTTTCCAGTCCGGGTATTCTGATCACTCAACATATGCCGCCAGGCTTTACCCGCTCGTTCGCGGAGCGTCTGAACAAGCTGTGCCAGATCAGCGTGAAAGAGGCGGAAGATGGCGAGCGTGTGCTCCCGGGTCATGCTTACATCGCGCCGGGCGATAAGCATATGGAGCTGGCGCGCAGCGGCGCTAACTATCAAATCAAAATTCATGACGGGCCGCCGGTAAACCGGCACCGTCCGTCGGTGGATGTGCTGTTTCATTCGGTGGCGAAACATGCGGGGCGCAACGCCGTTGGGGTGATCCTGACGGGGATGGGCAACGATGGTGCCGCCGGAATGCTTGCAATGCACCAGGCTGGCGCCTGGACGATTGCGCAGAATGAAGCAAGTTGTGTGGTGTTCGGCATGCCGCGCGAGGCCATCAATATGGGTGGCGTGAGCGAAGTGGTCGATCTTAGCCAGGTAAGCCAGCAGATGCTGGCGAAAATCAGTGCCGGACAGGCAATACGTATTTGACTCAGGAGTATTATTTTATGGCGGATAAAGAGCTTAAGTTTTTGGTTGTGGATGACTTTTCCACCATGCGTCGCATTGTGCGCAACCTGCTGAAAGAGCTGGGCTTCAACAACGTTGAAGAAGCAGAAGACGGCGTGGATGCGCTGAACAAACTGCAGGCGGGCGGGTTTGGTTTTGTTATCTCTGACTGGAACATGCCGAACATGGATGGTCTGGAACTGCTGAAAACCATCCGCGCGGATGCAGGCATGGCCTCTATGCCGGTGCTGATGGTGACCGCAGAAGCGAAAAAAGAGAACATTATTGCCGCTGCACAGGCGGGCGCAAGCGGCTATGTGGTGAAGCCATTCACCGCGGCGACCCTGGAAGAGAAGCTCGGTAAGATCTTCGAGAAACTCGGCATGTGAGGTGTTGGTTATGATGCAACCTGCTATGAAACCCGTTGAAGAACATTCGCCCAGCGATATCATTGCCCGCATCGGCAGCCTGACACGCATGCTGCGTGACAGCCTGCGTGAACTGGGGCTGGACCAGGCAATCGCAGAAGCGGCGGAAGCGATTCCTGATGCGCGTGACCGTCTGGACTACGTTGTGCAGATGACCGCGCAAGCGGCTGAACGTGCGCTGAACAGCGTTGAAGCGTCACAACCGCACCAGGATGCGATGGAAAAGGGCGCGAAAGCGCTGACCAAACGCTGGGATGAGTGGTTTGAGAATCCTATCGAGCTGGCGGATGCCCGCGAGCTGGTGACGGATACCCGTCAGTTCCTGGGCGATGTACCGGGCCACACCAGCTTCACCAACGCTCAGCTGCTGGACATCATGATGGCGCAGGATTTCCAGGACCTGACCGGTCAGGTGATCAAGCGCATGATGGATGTGATTCAGGAGATTGAACGTCAGCTGCTGATGGTGCTGCTGGAAAACATCCCGGAACCGGCTGCACGTCCGAAACGCGAGAACGAAAGCCTGCTTAATGGCCCACAGCTCGACGCCACCAAAGCGGGCGTTGTGGCAAGCCAGGATCAGGTAGACGACCTGCTGGACAGCCTCGGTTTCTGATACGCCTTTCCGCCTCAGGGGTGCATGCGCCTGAGGCGGTTAACGCAGAATCACCGAAAAGAGCCCGAATAAACGGGCTTTTCCCGCCATTGGATTTCCTCTGCGCTGGCATGATACCCGTGACGTAATGGGCTGAGCATGCACTGTGGCAGAAGAGAACGACGACAAAACAGAAGCCCCCACACCCCACCGACTTGAAAAAGCGCGTGAGGAAGGGCAGATCCCCCGATCCCGAGAGCTGACATCCCTGCTGATACTTATTGTGGGTGTGTGCATCATCTGGTGGGGTGGGGAGTCGCTCGCCCGAAAACTGGCGGGGATGCTCTCTGCCGGATTACGTTTCGACCACAGTATGGTCAACGACCCAAACCTTATCCTCAGCCAGATTATTCAGCTTATTAAAGGGGCCATGGTTGCACTGCTGCCCCTGATTACCGGGGTGGTGCTGGTCGCGCTGATCTCGCCGGTGATGCTTGGCGGTCTGGTCTTTAGCACCAAATCGCTGCAACCAAAATTTTCCAAACTGAACCCGCTGTCCGGCATCGCGAAAATGTTCTCCGCACAGACCGGGGCAGAATTGCTTAAAGCCATCCTCAAAGCGGCGCTGATGGGCAGTGCCGCGGGGTTTTACCTGTGGCACAACTGGCCGGAAATGATGCGGCTTATCAGCGAGTCGCCTCTGACCGCGATGAGCAATGCGCTGAATCTGGTCGGACTCTGCGCGCTGCTGGTGGTCCTCAGCATTATTCCGATGGTGGGGTTCGACGTCATCTTCCAGCTGTACAGCCACTTCAAAAAACTGCGCATGTCCCGTCAGGATATCCGTGACGAATATAAGCAGATGGAAGGTGACCCGCACGTGAAAGGGCGTATCCGCCAGATGCAGCGCGCCGCCGCCCGTCGACGGATGATGGAAGATGTGCCGAAAGCCGACGTTATTGTCACCAACCCGACCCACTATTCCGTTGCGCTGCAGTACGACGAAAACAAAATGAGCGCGCCGAAAGTGGTGGCGAAGGGGGCGGGCTTAATCGCCCTGCGCATCCGCGAGATTGGCACGGAAAACCGGGTGCCAATACTGGAAGCGCCGCCGCTGGCGCGTGCGTTGTACCGCCACGCGGAAATTGGACAACAGATCCCAGGACAACTCTACGCCGCCGTGGCGGAAGTGCTGGCCTGGGTATGGCAGTTGAAACGCTGGCGTCTGGCTGGCGGTCAACGACCTGTCAAACCTGAGAACCTTCCGGTGCCTGCTGCGCTGGATTTTATGAACGAGAAGGACACTGATGGCTAATCTGGTGGCAATGTTGCGCCTGCCCGGCAACCTGAAATCGACCCAATGGCAAATCCTTGCCGGGCCGATCCTCATCCTGCTAATCCTGTCGATGATGGTATTGCCGCTGCCGGCATTCATCCTCGACCTGCTTTTCACTTTCAACATTGCGTTGTCCATCATGGTGTTGCTGGTGGCGATGTTCACCCAGCGTACCCTTGAGTTTGCGGCGTTTCCGACCATCCTGCTGTTTACCACCCTGTTACGACTGGCGCTGAACGTGGCGTCCACGCGTATCATCCTGATGGAAGGCCACACCGGCGCGGCAGCGGCGGGTAAAGTGGTTGAGGCCTTTGGCCACTTCCTCGTGGGCGGTAACTTTGCCATCGGTATCGTGGTGTTTGTCATTCTCGTTATCATCAACTTTATGGTTATCACCAAAGGTGCAGGGCGTATTGCGGAAGTGGGTGCGCGCTTTGTGCTGGACGGGATGCCGGGTAAGCAGATGGCGATCGACGCCGACCTTAACGCCGGGCTTATCGCGGAAGATGAAGCGAAAAAACGCCGTGCGGAAGTGACCCAGGAAGCGGACTTCTACGGCTCAATGGACGGTGCGAGTAAGTTTGTGCGCGGTGACGCCATCGCGGGCATTCTCATCATGGTGATTAACGTGGTGGGTGGCCTGCTTGTTGGGGTGCTGCAGCATGGCATGGGCATGGGCCAGGCGGCTGAAAGCTATACGCTGCTGACCATTGGTGACGGTCTGGTTGCCCAGATCCCGGCGCTGGTCATTTCTACCGCTGCGGGCGTTATCGTTACCCGCGTCAGTACCGATCAGGACGTTGGCGAGCAGATGGTTGGCCAGCTGTTCAGCAACCCGCGCGTCATGCTGCTGGCGGCGGCGGTGCTGGGTCTGCTCGGCCTGGTGCCGGGCATGCCGAACCTGGTTTTCCTGCTGTTCACGGCAGCACTGCTGGGCCTTGCCTGGTGGATGCGTGGCCGTGAAATGAAACCCGCGGCAGAACCTGTACCGGTAAAAATGCCGGAGAACACGCAGGCCGTGGAAGCCACCTGGAACGACGTTCAGCTGGAAGATTCGCTGGGGATGGAAGTGGGTTACCGTCTGATCCCGATGGTCGATTTCCAGCAGGATGGCGAACTGCTTGGCCGCATCCGCAGTATCCGGAAAAAGTTCGCCCAGGATATGGGTTTCCTGCCGCCGGTTGTGCACATCCGCGACAACATGGATCTTCCGCCTGCCCGCTACCGTATTCTGATGAAAGGGGTAGAGATTGGCAGCGGCGATGCGTATCCAGGCCGCTGGCTGGCGATTAACCCGGGCACAGCCGCCGGTACGCTGCCGGGTGAACAGACCATCGATCCCGCGTTTGGTCTGGCCGCTATCTGGATTGAAAGCGCGCTCAAAGAGCAGGCGCAAATTCAGGGGTATACCGTGGTGGAGGCCAGTACCGTGGTGGCTACCCATCTTAACCACCTGATTGGACAGTTCTCAGCAGAGCTGTTTGGCCGTCAGGAAGCACAGCAGTTACTTGACCGCGTGAGCCAGGAGATGCCGAAGCTGACGGAGGATCTGGTGCCGGGCGTGCTGACGTTGACCACGCTGCATAAGGTGCTGCAAAACCTGCTTGATGAAAAAGTGCCGATCCGCGATATGCGCACCATTCTGGAAACCCTTGCCGAGCACGCGCCGCTGCAAAGCGATCCGCATGAGCTGACGGCGGTGGTGCGCGTGGCGCTGGGCCGCGCGATCACCCAGCAGTGGTTCCCGGGCACCGGCGAAGTGCAGGTGATTGGCCTGGATACGCCGCTGGAACGTCTGCTGTTGCAGGCCCTGCAGGGCGGTGGCGGGCTGGAGCCGGGTCTGGCGGACCGTCTGCTGGCGCAAACACAGGAGGCGCTGGCGCGTCAGGAGATGCTGGGGGCACCGCCGGTGCTACTGGTAAACCATGCGCTGCGTCCGCTGCTGTCACGCTTCCTGCGCCGTAGCCTGAACCAGCTGGTGGTGCTGTCGAATCTGGAGCTGTCTGATAATCGCCATATTCGTATGACGGCGACGATTGGAGGTAAATAATGCGTAAGTGGTTAGGGCTATTACTCTTCCCGCTGGTGGCGCAGGCCGCGGGCGAAGGGAGCTGGCAGGCCAGCAGCATCGGCGTGACCCTCAGCAACCGTGGCGTGGCGATGTCGTCGCGCCCGCTGGCGCCTTCTGAACCGGTGTCCGGTCAGATGAGCCTGGTGGTGTGGAACTATTCGCTGATTGGCCCGACGCCTGCCGGGTTGCAGGTGCGTCTGTGCTCCCAGAGCCGTTGCACGGAAATTGACGGAGAGAGCGGCACTACCCAGGCGTTTAACGGCGTACCTGCTATAGAACCTTTACGCTTTATCTGGGAAGTGCCGGGCGGCGGGCGGTTGATCCCGGCGCTCAAGGTGCAGAGTAATTCCGTTATCGTTAACTACCGCTAGTTGCCTGCCTCAACGCCCGTTATCAGTGATTATGATAGCGGGCTCGCAAAAATGACCTCGCCTTTTGAAGTAATAGAAACGCTGTTTTATAAATCAGTGATGCACGTAATGACACTCTTTGCATTTTTGCCAGCCTTTGCGGTGTGATGGCAGAAACAGAAAGGTTTCCACAGTGCGTTAATTCTACTGTAGCCGTGTAAAAACTCCCGGACGAGGTTTGCTTACAGGGGGTCTCCTAAAACTGATTAGGGTTGACGGCAATGAAAACACGAAAAATTGGACTCGCAAACTATCTTGCATACGGGGCAGGGGATTTCCTCGGCGCGGGAACGACCGCGCTGACGGCGGCCTGGCTTTTGTATTTTTATACGACCTTCTGTGGACTCACACCGATTGAAGCGACCTTTATTTTTGCTGCTGCAAGGGTGCTGGACGCGGTGGTCAGCCCGCTAATGGGCTTTTTAACCGATAACTTTGGCACCACCTAGCTGGGCAAACGCTTTGGCCGTCGCAAATTCTTTATTCTGCTCGGCATTCCCTGCGTCTTCAGCTACTCCCTGATGTGGGTTGGGGAGATGAATTTCTGGTACTACCTGCTGACCTATCTGGTCTTCGATATCGTCTACACCATGATTCTGGTGCCGTATGAAACGCTGGTCCCGGAGATGACCGATGACTTTAAACAGAAAACGAAATTCTCCGGTGCGCGTATTTCGATGGCGCAGATGTCCGCTATCCTGGCTTCGTTCCTGCCAGGGATCCTGCTGACCCACTTTGGTAAAGACAACGCGATCTCTTTCTTCTACGCAAGCCTGGTCTTCTCGGTGCTGTGCGCGCTGATGCTGACCTTTGTCTGGTTCTTCACCTGGGAGCGCCCGCGAGAGGAGTGGTCCGAAGCGGCCCTGCGCGCGGAAGAAGAGAAGAAAAAACTGACCCTGGGCCAGAGCCTGAACCGCCTGTTTGTGGAGTTAAGCTCGACGCTGCGCATCAAGATTTTCCGTCAGCACCTGGGCATGTACCTCGGCGGCTACATTGCGCAGGACGTCTTCAACGCCGTCTTTACCTATTACGTGGTGTTTGTGCTGATGCAGGAGGCGTCAATGGCGTCGAACCTGCTGGGCACGATGGCCATCTTCCAGTTCCTTGCCGTGATTGGGATGATCCCGCTGTGCATTCGCTTTGGGCCTGCGCCGTCTTACCGCATGGTGGTGGTGCTGTTTGGCCTGGCCTCTCTCTCTTACGCCGTGCTGTATTATGCCGGACTGAGCGACGTTTACGCTCTGCTGCTGCTTATCTCCGCGGTTGCCGGTCTCGGTCGCGGCGGTATCAACTATGTGCCGTGGAACACCTATACCTACATTGCTGACGTGGACGAGGTGATCACCGGCCAGCGTCGTGAGGGCATCTTCGCCGGTATCATGACGTTGACCCGAAAAGCGTCTCAGGCCGGTGCGGTAATGCTGGTGGGCATCGTGATGCAGATGTCCGGCTTTGTCAGCGGTCAGAAAACCCAGCCTGCTGAAGTCAGCCACACCATTCTGCTGATTTTGAGCGTGGGAACCCTCCTGGTGCTGTTCTGCGGTTTCCTGGTTTCCCTGCGCTTCAGGCTCAATCTACAAACCCACAGCACGCTGCGCGAAGAGACCGCGAAAATGCGCGAATCGGGCCGCGCCATGCCTGAAGCGGCCAGCCCGCACGCCCGCGCCACCGTAGAAATGCTGGCCGGTATGCCGTTCGAATCCTTGTGGGGGAATAACAACATTGGTTATCTCAATCGCAATAAACCAGCGGCTCCTTCGCTGAAGGGACGTGCGGTACTGAATTCGACATACAACAGAGGTTAAGATGATGAAAATTTGGCCTGTCAAACATAGCCCCTTGCTGCGTCAGCCAGAGCGTTTTATCGCCAGGGACGAGCTGAAATCGCTGATTCAGAAGGTGACGCATAACCTGGTCAATATCCACGACAAAACGGGTGAATTTTTGCTGCGGCTGGACGACGGGCGCGTCATAGATACCAAAGGCTGGGCAGGGTGGGAGTGGACGCACGGCGTCGGGTTGTACGGTATCTGGCAGTACTACTGCCTGACCGGCGACGACGGAATGCGCGACATTATCGACAGCTGGTTTGCGGACCGTTTTGCGGAAGGGGCAACCACCAAAAACGTGAATACCATGTCGCCGTTCCTGACGCTGGCGTACCGCTATGAAGAGACCCGAAATCCGGCCTGGCTGCCGTGGCTGGAGAGCTGGGCGGAGTGGGCGATGCATGAGATGCCGCGTACCGAACACGGCGGCATGCAGCACATTACCCTGGCGGAAGAGAACGCGCAGCAGATGTGGGATGACACGCTGATGATGACGGTCCTGCCGCTGGCCAAAATTGGCAAGCTGCTGAACAAACCGGAATACGTTGAGGAGGCCGTGTACCAGTTCCTGCTGCACGTGCAGAACCTGATGGACCGGGAGACCGGGCTGTGGTTCCACGGCTGGAACTATGACGGCAACCATAACTTTGCCCATGCCCGCTGGGCGCGTGGCAACAGCTGGCTCACCATTGTGATCCCGGACTTCCTCGAACTGGTCGATCTGCCGGAAAACAACGCCGTGCGCCGTTATCTGACGCAGGTTTCCAATGCGCAGATTGCCGCGCTGGCGACATGTCAGGACGACAGTGGCCTGTGGCATACGCTGCTCGACGACCCAGACTCATACCTGGAGGCGTCGGCCACGGCAGGCTTTGCCTACGGTATACTTAAGGCCGTGCGTAAACGCTATGTGGCGGCGGAATACGCTGAGGTCGCGGAGAAAGCCATCAGAGGGATTGTGAAAAACATCTCGCCGGAAGGGGAACTGCTGCAAACGTCGTTCGGAACCGGGATGGGGAGCGATCTGGAGTTTTACCGCCAGATCCCGCTGACGTCGATGCCGTACGGTCAGGCAATGGCGATCCTCTGCTTGACGGAGTATTTGCGGAAGTACTTCTGATCATAAAAAAACCCGGCGATGATGGCCGGGTTTTTTGTATTACATACGTTCTACGGTTTCGATACCCAGGGTATCCAGACCCAGCTTCAGGGTCTTCGCCGTCAGCTGCGCCAGCTTCAGGCGGCTGTTGCGGACCGATTCATTTTCCGCAGACAGAATAGGGCAGTGCTCGTAGAAGCCGGAGAACAGACCGGCCAGATCGTACAGGTAAGCACACATCACGTGCGGCGTACCGTCGCGTGCAACCACGGACAGCGTCTCTTCAAACTGCAGCAGACGGGCCGCCAGCTGGGCTTCGCGATCTTCGGTAATGGTGACGGTCGCATTCGCCAGCACGCTTTCATCGATATTCGCTTTACGGAACACCGAGAGCACGCGGGTGTAGGCATACTGCATGTACGGCGCGGTGTTACCTTCAAACGCCAGCATGTTGTCCCAGTCGAAGATATAGTCGGTGGTACGGTTCTTGGAGAGATCCGCGTATTTCACCGCACCGATACCCACGGCGTTCGCCAGTTTTTCCAGCTCCTCGGCCGGCATATCCGGGTTCTTCTCTGCCACCAGGCGACGGGCGCGTTCCAGCGCTTCATCCAGCAGGTCGGACAGCTTCACCGTACCGCCCGCACGGGTTTTGAACGGCTTGCCGTCTTTACCCAGCATCATGCCGAACATGTGGTGTTCCAGCGGCACGCAATCGGGAACATAACCGGCTTTACGCACGATAGTCCACGCCTGCATCAGGTGCTGGTGCTGACGGGAGTCGATGTAGTACAGCACGCGGTCAGCATGCAGCGTTTCGTAACGGTACTTCGCACAGGCGATATCGGTGGTGGTGTAGAGGTAGCCGCCATCCTTTTTCTGGATGATCACGCCCATCGGTTCGCCTTCCTTGTTTTTGTACTCATCAAGGAATACGACCGTTGCGCCTTCGCTCTCAACCGCCAGATGTTTGGCCTTCAGGTCGGCCACAATGCCCGGCAGCATTGGGTTATAGAGGCTTTCACCCATCACGTCGTCGCGGGTCAGGGTGACGTTCAGACGGTTATAGGTGAGCTGATTCTGGGACATGGTGATGTCCACCAGCTTGCGCCACATCTCCAGGAAGTACGGGTCGCCGCCCTGCAGTTTCACCACATAGCTACGCGCGCGCTCGGCGAAGGCTTCATCTTCGTCGTAGTGTTTTTTGGCTTCACGGTAGAACCCTTCCAGGTCCGCCAGCGCCATTTCACCCGCGTTTTCCTGCTGCTGTTTTTCCAGGTAAGCAATCAGCATACCGAACTGGGTACCCCAGTCGCCCACGTGGTTCGCGCGGATCACCTTGTGACCGAGGAACTCAAGGGTGCGTACTGCCGCGTCACCGATGATGGTGGATCGCAGGTGGCCAACGTGCATCTCTTTCGCGACGTTTGGCGCGGAGTAGTCAATCACCACGGTCTGTGGCTCTGGCTGGGCTACGCCCAGACGGTCAGATTTCAGCGCTGCGTCAACGTGGCTTGCCAGGAAGGCCGGCTCAAGGAAAATGTTGATAAAGCCCGGGCCCGCGATTTCGGTTTTGCTGGCAATGCCGGTGAGATCCAGATGAGTCAGCACCTGCTCAGCCAGTTGTCGCGGCGGCATGCCCAGTTTTTTAGCCACTGCCATCACGCCATTAGCCTGATAGTCGCCAAACTGTACTTTCGCTGACTGACGAACCTGCGGTTCGCAATCCGCAGGCGCACCTGCGGCAATCAGTGCCTGACTGACTTTTTCTGAGAGAAGAGCCTGAATATTCACCTGGATACCTTACGTTTTTGATGCGGGCTGACTGCCACCCGCGCCAGTTAAAGAATGAGGGCGGGAGTATACTGCAAATGCCTTCTGGCGTCAGCATTGCGGGGGGCGAAGATTGCGCAGAATCCAGGCTAAGAAAGCATGCATAATCATGCAGTGATAAAAAGCGTCATTCCGCGGTTGGTCAAAAGGGGGCAACAGAGTAAATTAGCGGCTTTGCGACACGATAAGAGACTGACTTATGGCGAACTGGCAATCCATTGACGAACTGCATGATATTTCCGCAGATTTACCGCGCTTCACCCAGGCGTTCACAGAACTTGCCACCCGTCTTGGTCTGGACATTGCGCCGCTTGAGGCCGATCACATCTCCTTGCGCTGTCATCAGAACGCCACCGCCGAGCGCTGGCGTCGCGGGTTTGAACAGTGCGGGGAACTGCTCTCTGAGAACATCATCAACGGCCGTCCTATCTGCCTGTTTAAACTGCATGAGCCGGTCTGCGTAGCGCACTGGCAATTTAGCGTTGTTGAGCTGCCGTGGCCGGGAGAAAAACGTTACCCGCATGAAGGCTGGGAGCACATCGAAATCGTGTTGCCTGGCGAGCCCGAAACGCTGAATGCGCGCGCGCTGGCGCTGCTGTCTGATGAGGGGTTGAGCAAGCCGGGTATCTTTGTGAAAACGAGTTCACCAAAAGGCGAGCGCGAGCGTTTACCGAACCCGACGCTGGCCGTGACTGACGGACAGGTGACGGTGAAGTTCCATCCCTGGACGATAGAACAGATTGTTGCCAGCGAAGAGTAAGCGTTGTGACGACACGCGAAGACCGGCCGGGAGCGGCGTGTCATGATGGTGCATTACGCGAAATTTTAGGAGGAGTGGATGGCGCTGCTGGAGATTTGCTGTTACAGCGTGGAGTGTGCCGCGACGGCGCAACAGCGGGGGGCTGACCGCATTGAACTGTGCGCGGCACCGAAAGAAGGGGGGTTAACGCCCTCGTACGGTGTGTTGAAGTCTGCCCGTCAGGCTGTCACCGTTCCGGTACACCCTATCATTCGTCCTCGGGGCGGTGATTTTTGTTACACGGCAGGCGAGTTCAATGCCATGCTTGACGATATCGCCCTTGTTCGCGATCTGGGTTTCCCGGGGCTGGTGACGGGGCTGCTCGATGAAGAAGGCAACGTCGATGTACCGCGTATGCGCCAGGTAATGGCGGCCGCAAAGGGGATGGCGGTAACATTTCATCGCGCGTTCGATATGTGTAAAAACCCATTGCAAGCCTTTGATACCCTTGCGGAACTTGGCGTGGCGCGTGTGCTGACATCGGGCCAGCAGTCGTCGGCTGAAAAAGGACTGCAATTAATTACGGAACTAAAAGCACATTCCGGTGTTCCAATAATAATGGCGGGTGCGGGAGTCCGTGCCAGCAATCTGGAACTGTTTTTAAACGCCGGGGTGGAAGAGCTGCACAGCTCTGCCGGGAAATGGATACCGTCGCCCATGCGTTATCGCAATACAGGGTTGTCTATGTCGACGGATGCTGAAGCGGATGAGTACTCACGCTACGGTGTAGATGGAGAGTCGGTTGCGGAAATGAAATCGCTGATTGAACGTCATCACGTGTAGCAACGTACCGATTTTTACCGCGCATCATGTCGCCCAATATGATGCTTGCTTGTACCAGGCCCCTGCCAATTACACAGGGGCCTTTTTTTCTCCTTCATATTTCAAGCCGCAGCTGCGTTGGCTGCCTCGCTCCCCCCAGTCACTTACTGATGTAAGCTCCTGGGGATTCGCTGCGTTGCCGCCTTGCTGCAACTTGAAATATTTTGGAGAAAACCTGCGATGACCAGGCCGGGTAAGGCGCAGCCGCCACCCGGCTAAAAGGCTACGGCTTCGTGGCAATCAACACCGCACGCATTGGCGCCGGATAGCCTTCAACGGTTTTGCTGTGGTCGGTTGGGTCAAGGAACTGCTCCAGCGATTCGGTCACCATCCACTCCGTGCGGCGTTGCTCCTCAATGGAGGTCACGCAGACGTCGGCGATGCGCACATCCACAAACCCGCACTTCTCCAGCCAGTTTTTCAGCGCCAGCGCGGAAGGAATGAAGTAGACGTTGCGCATTTGCGCGTAACGATCGCCGGGAACCAGAACGGTATTTTCATCGCCTTCGACCACCAGCGTTTCCAGCACCAGTTCGCCGCCGCTGACCAGCTGATCTTTCAGCTGCCATAAATGCTCCAGCGGGGAACGGCGGTGGTAAAGCACGCCCATGGAGAAGACGGTATCAAACGCTTTCAGCGCGGGCAGTTGCTCAATGCCCAGCGGCAGCAAATGCGCGCGCTGGTCGTTACCCAGCAGCTTACGCACGGCTTCGAACTGGCACAGGAACAACTGCATCGGGTCGATGCCAACGGCTAAATGCGCGCCCGCGCCAATCATGCGCCACATGTGGTAACCGCTACCGCAGCCGACGTCCAGAATGGTACGCCCGGTCAGGTCGGAGAGGTGCGGAAGCACGCGATCCCATTTCCAGTCGGAGCGCCATTCAGTATTGATATTCACCCCGTAGAGCGAAAACGGTCCTTTGCGCCACGGCATCAGGTTACGCATCAGCGTTTCGATGCGATTAATCTGCCCGGCGGGCAGCGGCTCTGCGCTTTCTGCCGTGACGCTGTGCAGCAGATCCAGACGGTGAGGCGTCAGCTTCGGCAGAAACTCCACCGCATTTGACCACTGCTTCAACAGCCCATGCTGCTGATCGCGCTGCCAGGTGGCAATCTGCGCAGGCAGCGTCTCCAGCCAGTGGGAGAGATGGTTTTTTGCAATCAGCTGATAGAAGTTACCGAACTCAATCATGCCGCGTCCTCAGCTTTCAGCGCCACCAGGGAGCCAAAGTTAAAGCACTGGAACCACAGTTCGCTGTGCTCAAAGCCTGCCTGGCGCAGACGCGCTTTATGGGTTTCCACGGAGTCCGTCAGCATCACGTTTTCCAGCATGCTGCGTTTCTGGCTAATCTCCAGCTCGCTGTAGCCGTTTGCACGTTTGAAATCGTGGTGCATGTTGAACAGCAGTTCGCCGACGGTCGCGTCTTCAAAGCTGAATTTCTCAGACAGCACCAGCGCGCCACCGGGGTTAAGGCCCTGATAAATTTTGTCCAGCAGCCGCTGGCGGTCATCGGGCACCAGGAACTGCAGGGTAAAATTCAGCACGACCATCGAGGCGTTGTGGATTTCGATGTCACGAATGTCGCCTTCAACGACCTCGACCGGAGTTGCCGCTTTCCAGGCATCAATATGACGGCGGCAGCGTTCAACCATCGCCGGGGAGTTATCGACGGCAATGATTTTACAGCCTTCGTGATGAACGTTACGACGTACCGACAACGTTGCCGCGCCGAGCGAGCAGCCCAGGTCATACACCTGCGTGCCGGGTTGAACGAAGCGCTCAGCCAGCATGCCGATCATGGAGATAATATTGGAATAACCGGGAACAGAGCGCTGGATCATATCCGGGAAGACTTCGGCTACCCGTTCATCGAAGGTCCAGTCGCCCAGGCTGGCGATAGGCGCGGAAAAAAGCGTGTCGCGATCTGACATAACGTAAAAATCCGGGAAAAATAAAGTGGCGTATTGTGCGCTAACGGAAGGAGAAAACCAACTCCCACGGCATATACCAAAGGTTAGCCAGCACCATCAGCAAAAGCGAACACCATGTCGCGCTCATGCCGGAACGACGCCAGCGGAATAAGCGGTGGTGAAAGCCGTAATAATGCATTAACCGACCCGCAATCAGCAGCAGGCCACAAATGTGTACCATCCAGGTTTCGGCGCCATTCATCTCCATAAACAGCAGCAAAATGAGTGCCACCGGAATGTACTCAACCGCGTTGCCGTGGATACGGATAGCGCTTTGCAGTTCGGAAAACCCCCCGTCGCCGTATGAGACGCGGTACTGCATTCTGAGTCGCACAACATCAAATGAAAATTTAATCAGCAGTAATGCACCTAGCACCGCATACAACGCGCTGACCATACAAACTCCCTGTGTTTTGGCAGATGGCGTCTCTATGATATGGCGTGATCTCAGAAAAGAGAAGATTGTTGTGGGATGGACGGCGCGCTGCCGAGCGACGGAACCGCGGTTTGCAGGGCCTGCCAGAGCGTATCGACCAGTTCGGGGGCCTGGGCGATATCCGGCGTATGTAAAAAGAGATACGGCGTGGTGGTCTGTTCCCATTTCGCTAACGTGTGCAGCCAGACGGCGAACATCTCCTGATTTTGCTGCATATTGTCGCTGCCGATAAACCGGACCATCGGATTGTGCGCGGTTACGATAGCGTGGACCGGGACTTTGGGCTTCTTGCGCTGGGCATCAATAATGGCTTCGTTATGCGCAATTGCGCTGTGAACAGGACGACTGTCAAGGAATAGACCCTCTTATGATACACTTCTCCAATCTCTTCATTACTCGCTATAAACTTCATGCCAAAAGCAATATCATACATACGATTTTCCACTAAAATTCAATCAGTTGGTGATTCTACTAAACGTCAAAGCAAGTACATTAACGATTGGTTGAAACGCAACCCTGATTACTATTTAGACGAATCACTACGCTTTCAAGATTTAGGTATTAGCGGCTTCTCTGGTGCTAATGCTAAGTCAGGTGCATTTGCTGAATTCTTAGCCGCTGTCGATTCCGGCTACATTGAAGCGGGTTCAGTGCTGT
Source organism: Enterobacter cloacae complex sp. IR5384 (assembly GCF_049237265.1). Classification (NCBI taxonomy): domain Bacteria; kingdom Pseudomonadati; phylum Pseudomonadota; class Gammaproteobacteria; order Enterobacterales; family Enterobacteriaceae; genus Enterobacter; species Enterobacter cloacae complex sp. IR5384. Next base: position 77,863 of record NZ_JBMKHJ010000025.1, read on the forward strand.
TAGTTGAGTCATTGGACAGGGTAAGCCGTCAGGACATCGACACAGCAGGGGAGCAGCTTAGAAAGATTCTCAGGGCTGGCGTTGAAGTGGTGACACTTGTCGATAACGAGTGGTACACGAAAGAAAGCCTGAAAGATTCACTGAGCATGATTAAAGCCATGCTGGTGATGGAAAGAGCACACGAAGAATCAGCGATGAAATCTACCCGTTTAAGGTCTGTATGGGCTGCTAAGAGGGAACGGGCTGCTAAAGGTGAAATCATGTCTAAGCGTTGTGCAGCATGGTTAAAGGTCTCTGAAGACCGTTCACACTTTTGACCTGCTCCCCGTTGATTAGTACACCCCGATGTTAGTAATGTCTTCATAAGCCACATGAGGACATCCCCATGAAGAAGCGTTTTTCCGACGAACAGATCATC
>NZ_JBMKHJ010000026.1:0-3896 GCF_049237265.1 Enterobacter cloacae complex sp. IR5384
GGTGATCGACCTGAAGAAAAAGTCGATCACCATGGGTAAAGGATGTTAAAAAGTGTTCACCATGTCCCCGAACACCTGTCAACCATGTCCCCGGACTGTACACCCCACAGGGGAGAGGGAAGAATACGTTATGTTACTGGTCAGCCGTCTTATCAAAACGACCCAGCACCTCGCGTTCATACGCCAGCGCTTTTTTACGGTCGAACTTGTGTTCCCACTTGGCGATAACCAGCACCGCCAGCGCGTTTCCAACCACATTCAGCGCCGTACGCGCCATATCGAGGATACGGTCAACACCGGCGATAAACGCCAGGCCTTCCAGCGGAATACCGACACTGCCAAGCGTCGCCAGCAGCACCACGAAGGAGACACCCGGCACGCCCGCGATCCCTTTTGAGGTCACCATCAGCGTCAGCACCAGCACAATTTCCTGCCACAGCGACAGATCAATGCCGTACAGCTGGGCAATAAAGATGGCTGCGATGCTCTGGTACAGCGTCGAGCCGTCCAGGTTAAAGGAGTAGCCGGTTGGCACCACGAAGCTGGTGATAGAAGCCGGGGCACCATAGGCCTCCATCTTCTCAATAATACGCGGCAGCACGCTTTCAGAGCTCGCCGTGGAGTACGCCAGAATCAGCTCATCTTTCAGAATGCGGATCAGGATCCAGATGCTCAGCCCACACAGGCGCGCCACAATGCCCAGTACCACCAGCGCGAAGAACAGGATGGCGAAATGCACCAGAATTACCAGCTTCGCCAGCGGCCACAGGGAGGCAAAACCGAAGTTCGCCACGGTTACCGCGATAAGCGCAAACACCCCGACCGGCGCGTAACGCATCACCATGTGGGTCACTTTAAACATGGTTTCAGAGATGGAGCGGAACACGGTGACCAGCGGTTCACGGTGCGTGGCAGGCAGAGAGGAAAGACCCAGACCAAAAAGCACCGAGAAGAAGATGATTGGCAGCATCTCGCCCTTCGCCATCGACGCCACAATGTTAGTCGGCACCAGCGACAGGATGGTGCCCATCAGGCCGTGCGCATGGCTCTGCACTTCAGCGGTCGTACTTTGGTATTTCGAAATATCCACCGTCGCGAGTTGCGACATATCGATCCCGGAACCTGGCTGGAAGACATTCGCCAGGGTAATGCCAAGGATGATGGCAATCGTCGTGATCACTTCGAAATAGAGAATGGTTTTTGCACCGATGCGGCCCAGCTGTTTTGCATCACCGACTCCGGCAATACCGACCACCAGCGTCGAGATGACAATCGGCACCACGATCATTTTGATCAAATGAATAAAGATATCGCCCGCCGGGGAGAGCAAGTTCGCAATCAGCCACTCGCGGCTGTCGCTGTGATAATGGAGATAGCTACCCAGCAGGATACCCAGCACAAGGGCCAGCAGGATTTGCCAGGCCAGGCTGACTTTAACGTTTTTCATAGAAACTGACTTCCTCAATGAAGCGCCCTATTCATGCAGACTGCATGAATATGGAGACATACTGAAAGGGTATGAATTGTGTTGCGTTGGTTTATGGGATTTTTTAACGCGGCGTATGAGTATCATCTGCGCGGTGTGTTGCGCAAGCCTTAAAGAACAACGCATTTCACTACGAAAAGCCGTTATGACGCGAGTTTACGATAATTCTTATAAATAACCATTTGTTATAAAAACGATTTTTTATGCGCAAATGTGAATAATCCGCCCGGTAAATTATTTTTCTTCAAAGTTTCATTCGCTCATTTTTCATACGCTTCCAACAATGCGTGATCTGCCGCCCAAATAATAAACAAAGCTTGTAAAGCCCCTACTATTAACGTTTTTGCGACATATTATTAACATCTTACAAGGAGAAAAAAAGCCATGAGCCAAATACACAAACACGACATTCCCGCTAACATTGCGGACCGTTGCCTGATCAACCCCGAGCAGTACCACGAGAAGTATCAGCAATCTGTCTCTGATCCTGACGCTTTCTGGGGCGAGCAGGGCCATATTCTTGACTGGATCAAACCTTACCAGAAGGTGAAGAACACCTCCTTTGCGCCGGGTAACGTTTCTATTAAATGGTATGAAGACGGCACGCTAAACCTTGCGGCGAACTGCCTCGATCGCCACCTTGCCGAACGCGGTAACGAAACGGCCATTATCTGGGAAGGCGACGACGCCTCTCAGAGCAAACATATCTCTTATAAAGAGCTGCACCGCGACGTGTGCCGCTTCGCTAACGTGCTGCTGGATCAGGGCATTAAAAAAGGCGATGTGGTCGCCATCTATATGCCGATGGTGCCGGAAGCGGCGGTGGCGATGCTGGCCTGCGCACGCATCGGCGCGATCCATTCCGTTATCTTTGGCGGGTTCTCGCCGGAAGCGGTTGCCGGGCGTATTGTCGACTCGAGTTCGAAACTGGTGATCACCGCTGATGAAGGCGTGCGCGCCGGGCGCGGTATTCCTCTGAAGAAAAATGTCGACGAAGCGCTGAAAAACCCGAACGTCAAAACCGTCAGCAACGTTATCGTCCTTAAGCGTACCGGTGGCAAGATCGACTGGAATGAAGGGCGCGACCTGTGGTGGAGTGACCTGATTGAAAAAGCAAGCGACCAGCATCAACCGCAAGAGATGAACGCGGAAGATCCGCTGTTTATCCTCTATACCTCCGGCTCCACCGGCAAACCGAAAGGCGTACTGCATACCACCGGTGGCTATCTGGTCTATGCAGCCACCACCTTTAAATACGTTTTCGACTACCATCCGGGCGATATCTACTGGTGCACTGCCGACGTGGGCTGGGTCACCGGTCACAGCTATCTGCTGTACGGCCCGCTGGCCTGCGGTGCAACAACGCTGATGTTTGAAGGTGTACCAAACTGGCCAACCCCGGCGCGGATGTGCCAGGTGGTCGATAAGCACCAGGTCAACATTCTGTACACCGCGCCAACGGCGATCCGTGCGCTGATGGCGGAAGGGGATAAAGCGATAGAAGGCACTGACCGCTCTTCCCTGCGCATCCTCGGCTCCGTCGGCGAGCCTATCAACCCGGAAGCCTGGGAGTGGTACTGGAAGAAGATCGGCAACGAAAAATGCCCGGTAATGGACACCTGGTGGCAGACCGAAACCGGTGGGTTCATGATCACACCAATGCCGGGTGCGACCCGCTTAAAAGCCGGTTCAGCGACCCAACCGTTCTTCGGCGTCCAGCCTGCGCTGGTGGATAACGAAGGCAATCCGCTGGATGGTGCCACCGAAGGCAACCTGGTGATCGTCGATTCCTGGCCGGGCCAGGCACGTACGCTCTTTGGCGACCACGAACGCTTCGAGCAGACCTACTTCTCAACCTTTAAAAACATGTACTTCAGCGGTGACGGCGCGCGTCGCGACGAGGATGGCTATTACTGGATCACCGGGCGTGTGGACGATGTGCTGAACGTCTCCGGCCACCGTCTGGGCACCGCGGAGATTGAATCCGCGCTGGTATCGCATCCGAAGATTGCCGAAGCCGCCGTTGTGGGGATCCCGCACAACATTAAAGGCCAGGCGATTTACGCCTACGTGACGCTGAACCACGGTGAAGAACCATCGCCAGAACTGTATGCCGACGTGCGCAACTGGGTCCGCAAAGAGATTGGTCCGCTTGCCACGCCAGATGTACTGCACTGGACTGACTCGCTGCCGAAAACCCGTTCCGGCAAAATTATGCGCCGTATCTTGCGCAAAATTGCGGCAGGGGACACCAGCAACCTTGGTGATACCTCAACGCTCGCCGATCCGGGCGTGGTGGAAAAACTGCTCGAAGAGAAGCAGTCCATCGCAATGCCTTCGTAACCTTTTCTCCCTCTCCCTGTGGGAGAGGGCCGGGGTGAGGGCATCAGACCGCACCTTCCTGGCCGCC